>JAHDHF010000026.1:0-14637 GCA_020631455.1 Saprospiraceae bacterium | reverse complement strand
CTCGATCGTAAACTCCTCTGGGAGTCGATCTAAATGTTCTTTTAATTGCTTTTTGGAAATCATATCTTAAATGTAATTAATTTTAAGTAAACTAATCTTCTGCTTTTCAAACAACAAACAAGTTGATTCGTTCTGATAGTTCCGATACTAAAACCTCGGACAAGCGATGGGAAGGGGCGCGAAGCGCTCACGAAACGCAGTGAAGTGATGAGCGAATAGCGAAACCCTGGCACAGCGCGGTGCTGCGAAGCAGCATGGCCCATTTTTTTCGTTCACATACCAAATCGGCTGTTCAGGCGTTTTAAGAATCTACAAACTCAACATCTATGATTCGTTTCTGCGGAATACTTGTGCTCGTGATGCTATTTGGGGCGACTGATCTCACTGCTCAAGAGATCAAACCAAAACACATCAAAGGCAAGTGGCGGCTGCTCTACAAGGAAGTGGATGGCAAGGCGATTTATTCGATGGCGCGGCGATACACGACTGGCGGCAATCAACTCAAGCGCGGTGTGCATCGTGACACTTCGGCGATTTATACGTTTGCGATTATAGAGCGAGAGCGAAAAATGCTCATCCAGCACGAAGACGGTTACGGGCAGCTCAAACGTACTGAAATGGATATCACGGGCAAATGGCGAGCAGACAAAACGGATGACATTTGGCTTTTGACGATGTCAGATTTGTACTTCGTAGGCTCTGAGCCGCAAGTTTATGCTATTGAGCAGCTCGGCGACGGGATGCTCAAACTTAAAGAGACATTTTCAGGAACGACGCTCGTGTTTAGACGCTATTCAGCGAAGTAAGATCTACACCAAACTCGGCGAAACGTGCTTCTCTTTGCTTCCTGGCGTATAGACATAAAAGCCTTCGCCAGACTTCGCGCCGAGCTTGCCAGCTGTCACCATATTGACGAGGAGCGGGCAAGGCGCGTATTTCGGATTGCCAAATCCATCATGTAGTACGCGCATGATCGACAAGCAAACATCAAGACCGATAAAATCTGCTAAGTGAAGCGGCCCCATTGGGTGCGCCATGCCGAGCATCATTACTGTGTCGATCTCTTGTACGCCAGCGACGCCTTCGTAGAGCGAGTAAATTGCTTCATTGATCATCGGCATCAAAATGCGATTGGCGATAAATCCTGGATAATCATTGACTTCGACAGGTGATTTGCCAAGCTGGCGACTCATCTCCATGATCTTGTCAGTCACTTCGTCAGATGTCGCATAGCCGCGGATCACTTCGACGAGTTTCATTACCGGCACGGGATTCATAAAGTGCATGCCGATCACTTTATCTGGGCGGCTTGTCTCAGCAGCAATCTTCGTGATTGAGATCGAAGACGTATTCGTGGCGAGAATTGCTCCAGCAGGCGCCGCCTCGTCCATGCTCTTAAATATCTTGAGTTTGAGATCGACGTTTTCAGTCGCGGCTTCGACCACGAGTTCTGCATTGGCGACGCCAGTTGCGAGATCAGTTTGCGTTGCTATTCGCCCGAGTGTAGCAGCTTTATCATCTTCAGTGATGCGCTCTTTTTTGATGAGGCGATCAAGATTTTTATTGATCGTTTTCATCGCTCGTTCGAGTGCTGTTTCTGAGATATCTATTAAAGTCACATTATGTCCGCTTTGCGCAAAAACATGTGCAATTCCATTTCCCATTGTGCCTGCTCCGATCACTGATACAGTTGCCATATTTCTTAAGATTTTAAGCTGCAAATGTAAACGCTTTTAGGCGCACTTTTGATTTGTCTGTTACCATAAAAATTGTGTGGGGCTTCCGCTGCGGAGCAGCGGCGGGCTGTCCGGCAGCTCGCTGTTCGCTCGGCCTCAGCCTTTTGCTTCGCAATGTCTGAGTCTGCTACGCACTGCCTACCATCCCTATGCCAATGTCATATAGTTTCAATTTTTACATTACAAATACCTAATTATTGTAAGTGCTAGCTACGGAATACCCATCAGTGGAAAATGAAAAGCCTTTGTTTCCAATTTCTCCAATCATCACTGCTTGAATAAGAGGCTTAGCGGCTTTGCTCGTAGAGCTTAATTCCACAATAAAGTTTGCGCCAGGTCCACCAGAGTCATCTTCTTTTTCAATCACATAGTTTATTGTTGCCATAGGCAATAAGCTGATAGGCTTGTCTAGATAACTTTTGACTTGTTTACCCTCCGTATTAAAATAATCAATTTTAGATATGTATAATGTGTCTGAGTAACTCGTGTTGCGTATGCTAAGTGTAGCAGCTAAAAGGACAGATTGATTTTGCTGATCTACATAAATATCTGAGTAGATAGGTATATATATTAAGTCATTGTAATTAATATTTATATCCTCTATTGCATTTTCAATCTCATGGGCTTCGAGTGCATTAGTTCCTGTTTTATTGATATTAGGATCAGGATAGCCGCAGGTGTATATAAGCAATAAAAAAGGGAGCATAAAATAGGCAAGAGAATTCGATTTCATAATATTCTAGATTAGATTGCTATTTCTTCAATTTGGAGTTTGTTACGCATTTGAGGCGCTTTAGATATTAGTGCAAAACCAAATGTCAATACACCAAGACGACCTATAAACATCAAAATAGCTAGAATGAGTTTGCTACCATGAGATAAATCTCCAGTAATACCAGTAGATAATCCGACTGTACTTAGAGCAGATGCTACTTCAAATAAGATTTGCTCGAAAGGAAAGACTTCTCCATCAAGTATTGATATCATCCAAGAGCCTGCTATAAAAATACAAGTATAAAATATCGTTGATGATACAGCAAGATAGATATTTGACGATGGTATTTCTTTCTTGAAAAAAGTAATATGCTTTTTCTTGCGTAGCACAGATGTCAAAACAGCGATTAATGCGGTGATCGAAGTTGTTTTGATGCCTCCTCCAGTGCCAGCCGGAGATGCACCAACAATCATCACAATAATTAAAATAAAAATGCCTCCAACACTCAGGGCCCCTATATCATAGTTATTAAAGCCTACTGTGGTATGAGCAGATATGCTTTGAAATACGGCGTGCATAAATCCATGAGTACCCTTTGAAAGTAAAGTCAAGTCAGAAAAATATAAAGCAATTGCTGCTGCAATCCAAAAAGCAAAGGTCGCAAACAATATAATTTTTGAAGTAAGTGTTATCGATTTTCGTTTGCCGCTAATACGCATCCAAAAATCAAGAAGTACAATAAAACCAATTGATCCGAGAAGTGAAAGAACAAGTATTGTGTAAGTGATTAATGAATTGTCAGCGTAAGAGGTCATAGAATCTCCGCTTAAACTAAATCCAGCTGTACAAAAAGCCGATATACTATGGAATACTGCATGCCATAACGGATTTTCAATTCCTTCCTGCTTAAATCCGTAATACAAGAAGATTGTCCCAATAAATTCGATGACAAGTGTGAACGTAAAAACGCTATAAATAAATGAGATTAATGGATATTTTTTTGGGAGATTAAACTCAAGGCGAAGAAGTTTTGCTGAAAGAGCAGGAAGTTTAGATGATTGTTTAAGAATAATAAACGAACTAAGTGCCATGTATCCTACACCTCCAAGCTGTATGAAAATAAGGCTTACAATTTGACCAAAAAGATTCTAGGAATCTGCAAAATTTGATGGGGCTAAGCCAGTCGTACTGACGATAGATACAGCAAAGAAAATGTGATCAATCACAGAATTCTCTGATCGCTGAGATATTGGTAGAATAAATAAAAGAAAGCATAAGACTGTTAAGAAAAAATATCCTTTAATCAATAAAAGGACAATCGATTTATCATCTGCCTTCAGAGTTTGTAGCCAATTTTTTAACATTTAAGAGTGTGGTAAATTTAATCGAGTTAAGTGTTCTGTATTTGTTGTTCTCTTCATTGTCAATATAGTCTTGTTTCAGACTTCATGCAATATTTTTTTGTATCATTTTGTTTTGGCAGCACAATGTCTAGATAATCATGTTTATGTTCGGATCCAATAATCAAAATGTACTGATGATGCCCAGAATTACAATATATTGCAATCAATCACCCTGATAAAGATGTATCAATTGATTACATTGCACGTCACAGAATAAAACCCTCTCAGATATGCCAATCAGAATGGAAGACGATCCGCAACAAGGCGGAGGAAGACGAGATAATTTCCCAGGCAACGGCGGACGCCGCAGACCAACTGGACCAGGTCGCGGAGTAGGCGGAGGCTTACTCAGTATGCTTTTACCGATGTTGCTCCGCAATCCGAAGCTGCTGATCGTGGTTGTGATTATCGGAGCCTTGATGTATTTCTTTGGAGGCTGCCCGATGGGACTCGAAGACAATGGCGGACAATCACAAGTCGTCAACAATGAGGGCTACAACCTCGGCGCATCAATGGATCGCCAAAAGTATGAGCAGACAGGACAGTTTGAGCCGCTTGCTGACAACTCTAAAAATCCGCTCCCAGAGAAAGTGAGTTTGCAGCAGTTTGCTCCGTCGCGACTCAATCAAGGTCGTCAAGGCTCATGCGTAGGCTGGGCGAGTGCTTATGCAGCTCGCAGTATTATGAATAATCGTGCAACTGGCGGCAATCCTGATGCGCAGCCATTCAGCCCTTCATATTTATACAATCAAATCGCTCTGCGTGGCTGCCAGGGCAGCTATATGGTCGAAGCACTCGAAACGCTCAAGCGTGGGGGCGTCGCACCGTTGCGTGCATTTCCGTATGATGAGAGCAGCTGCTCTAAAAAACCAAGCGGACAAGCCAAGCAAATAGCAAGTAACTATCGTATCGAAGGCTACAACAGATTTACTGATTCGCGTGATCCGCAAAAAGTGGATATGCTCGCGATGAAGCAAAACCTTGCCCAAGGCGCACCAGTACTCATTGGCATGATGGTCGGCGGAACATTCATGCGTCAAATGGAAGGTCAAGAAGTCTGGATGCCATCAAGCAGCGACTACGATCAGCGCGGATTTGGTGGTCACGCCATGTGCGTCATTGGCTATGATGACTACAAAGAAGGTGGCTCATTTGAGATCATGAATTCTTGGGGGCCACAATGGGGCAAAAATGGAATCGGCTGGGTTCGGTATAAAGATTTCCAATACTTCACTAAAGAAGCCTATGGTTTATATCCAGAAGAAGATGCTTCTGCTCCTAGAGGAAATGTGCTCGATGTTGAGTTTGGTTTGCAAGATAATTCGACTCGACTTCCTATTAAATTGAAGCGTGTCAGTGAGACTGTTTTTGAAACACAAACGCCAATCAAAAAAGGAAAACCATTTAAAGTAGAAATTACTAATTCCTTACCGTGCTACATCTACATCTTCGGAGAAGAAACGGACAAAAGCAGCTACGTTTTATTTCCGTACACCAAAAAGCATTCACCGTATTGCGGGATTACAGGTACGCGATTATTCCCAAGAGATAAATCGATGGTAGCCGATGATATTGGAACTCGTGATAAAATCGCAGTCATTATCTCAAAAGAGCCGCTCGATTATAATCAAGCAAATCAAGCTATTAATTCTGCTCCAGGAAATACATATGATCAGAAGCTACAAAATGCCCTTGGTGGTGCTTTAAAATCAAGTGTCAACTATAAGCAAGGAAACGTTGTTTCGTTTGAGACTGCGCTTGGTAAAAATGAAGTCGTCGGATTTACTATTGAAATAGACAA
The DNA here is from genome assembly GCA_020631455.1 of Saprospiraceae bacterium. Classification (GTDB taxonomy): domain Bacteria; phylum Bacteroidota; class Bacteroidia; order Chitinophagales; family Saprospiraceae; genus JAHDHF01. The sequence goes on along the minus strand of JAHDHF010000026.1, from coordinate 8,982 downwards.
ACAATAAATCATGAGCGAGGAGAAAAAAGTTGTCGCAACTGCAATCAAAGGTGGGCCGCTTAAAGTCGTCGGTGAAATTGAAGTTAAATTACTTGATGGAACAACAGAAATGAAACCTGTCCGAAGTTCGTTTTGTCGATGTGGCTTGTCTGCTAATCAGCCTTACTGTGATGGCGCACATAAAGGATCAGACTTTGAAGCTGAATAAATAGATGAGCTTTAAGAAACGATATTTATTTGCGCTTCCTGCATTAGCGATGGCTGCCATCTATGGTATTCAGCGTTTACCGTTTTTTAAGTTTGCGACTGCGCCAGCTGAGGTGACAAAACTTTTTGAAAAAGAAGGCTTGCTGCCTCCAGAATTCAAGCGTTATACCACTGGTAATAGATCAATTCATTATCTCCAAGTCGATCGTCAAAAAAAGCGATCACTTATTATGTTGCATGGATCACCGGGCAGCTCAGATAATTTCCTTGATTATTTAATGGACGCAGATCTTCGTGATTCGTTTAATTTAATTGCGATTGATCGTCCTGGTTTTGGTGAGTCTGGGCTTGGTCGTGGTGTTGCTTCGCTCCAAGAGCAAAGTCAGTGTTTAAAACCGCTACTTGATACGCTAAAAGGACAAGAGATTTACTTGCTTGGTCATTCGTATGGAGGGCCGCTTGTTGCTTGTATGGCTATGGATTTTCCTGAATTTATAGATGGTATTGTGATGGTAGCTCCTGCAATCTCTCCAGAGCATGAGCCGCAAGAATGGTATCGACCAGTCATTGAATCTCGCCTTGCAGGTTGGTATTTTGCCAAGTCTGTGCGATCATCAAATACAGAAATTAAAGCGCTTAAAAAATACTTGGATAAATTGCTGCCCGAATGGTCTGATATTAAAATACCTGTGGCCGTGGTACAAGGAACAAAAGATAAACTCGTACCTAAAGAAAACGCTGAATTTGCAAAGAAAATGCTTGTCAATTCTCCTATGGTCGATATACAATACCTCGATGGTGAAGGACATTTTATTTTATGGTCGCATCGCGACGAGATAAAATCTTCTTTGCAAAAAGTAATAGAAGCTTCTCATAATAATTAGGAATAATAACATCCTTCGGCTGAGGGATAATAGGCAGCGCCCGTAGGGCGGATTTTTATGTTCTATTTCTTAATAGAACATAAAAAGCTAGGCTACCGTACTGCCGGATAGCCCGACCTACGAGCGTAGCGAGTAGGGCAGCCCATTATTTTTTACTTAAAAAATGATTACCAATGCCAGCCAGCTCCTAGACTAATTATTGGTTGTAATGTATTGGTGCGATAGTGCTCTCGTGTGATCGGATTGTAATAGGAGCGCCGTAGCATAGAACCCATAACTTGACTCTTCATGCTAAACTGGTCACTTGGCCACCAGATTAATCCATAGCCAAGACCTACTTCATATTCAATATTTTTTTTAGTTGAATTGCATGGGGCGATCGACGGACATGTAGCAGGAAAAACGGTCATTGCATACGTGAAATCAATTGTACCGCTTATACGTTTGGCTCGATAGCCGCTCGGCAGATATGATACTCGACTATACAAACCCCAAGGCCCAGAAGATGCCTGCGCCATGCGTGTAAGATTAACACGAGGGCCAAGTCCAAAATTAAATTGACCAATTTTCCCTTGTGCGCCTAATTGCAATTGCAGGCCAGTAAAGGAATATGTTGCAGCGATCTCAGGTCCAATTTGTAATTGTTGCGCAGTACAATAAAATGGAAGAATGAACAAAATCGCAATGTAAATAAATCGCTGCATGGTATAAAAGTACAGCGGGCTACAATGTTGATTGTAACCCGCTGAAAAGAATAATTTTTAATAATAGATTACTGTACGATCAGTCGTTTTGTGACTGGGGCATAATCAGCGTCATCAAATGTCATTTGCAAATGATAGACACCTGCGGGTAGTGATTCTACAGAAACTGTGTGATAAGCAGCATTGATATTTTGCTGAGAAACAACAGTGCGACCAAGGTTGTCAAATAATTGGAGCTGCGCAGTAGCAGGCACATCGACACTTTGAATCGTAATCGAAGTAGATGCTGGATTAGGAGCGATGCTTACATTAGCAGATACATCGATAGCTTCTTCAGCTGCAACAGTTACGTTGCAAATCAAGTACTCTAAGAATTGCGAAGTCGAATCATCGATCTGAGCTGCCCAAATTGCATTGCCATAAAAGTCTGTGTGGCTGCCACCAGGAATAGATAAAAACTTATCGTAAACACCTTCTGATACTGCACGCTGATGGATGAGTGCACTACCATTCATAGAGACGATAGGAAACCCAAATACAGATGCAAATCCATAACCATACGGTACTGTATCATCGTCATCTCCATGAATACTTACAACGGCTGGATCACCAGCATCCAAAAAGTCTACGATATTTAATGCACCACTATAATTAATGACACCTTTTACTTCGCTCGTGTACGTGCCAAGAGCAGGATTAGCAGGATCATCTGTATTTCCCTCGATGCCACCTTGATTGTTCATTTCAGTTTCAAGATGCGCTGGCAGCTCAGCAGGATCGTCGATCATTGCAGTATGGAGTGCTGTGATCGCACCAGCCGAGAGTCCGCCTACGTAGATATTGTTTGGATCAATTTTGTACGTATTTGTTGTTGCAGCATCTTTTCTAAAGAAACGGATAGCAGCTTTCATATCTGAAATAGACATAACGACTTCTTCCATCATTTCTAAACTGTCAGGAATAGGAAAAAGCGGGCCGTCAAAAAGGCGATATGTGATAGTAGCAGTTACAAATCCTTTTTCGGCATAAGCCTCACAATATCCACTCATGTCACCACGACTGCCTCCGATGAAGCTGCCACCATGCGCCCAGATGATCAACGGACGTTGAGCAGCGGCATCACCATCAGGCTCATAAATATCCATAAAGAGCTCTTGAAAGTTGCCGCCGACAGTTGTGTTTTCACCGTACTTGACTGCACTCGTCATAGTCGTAGTAGAAAAAACTGGGTCGAGGTATCGCGTACCGTTACATTCATTTGATGCTTGTCCGAAGACAAAACCTGAAGTCAAAATCAGGCTTAAGAAGGTAAATAATGTTTTCACAGGATAGAATTTGATAAACTAAAGCATGAAATTACGAGATACTCTTCAATTATTGTAGTGTGTATCTTGTGTTTAGCATCTAGATGACATACTTTGTATGCTCAATAAAACCCTCTTATATTACCTCTTATGAAATCTTCATTATATTTCTTGTTTGTTGTGTGTGTTGCGCTTACAATCGCAAGTTGCAAATCAGTCAAACTTCCATCTTCTATATCAGATAAGGCCGCGATCAAATACACGATCCAAGGCGAGGAGGGGACAAATGGCTCAGCCGTAGCGTATATCCCTGAACGCAAACAATATGTCTGCGTCATTGCTGGAAATGTATCATACCCTCTTGAGATTTTTGATGCAACAGGTAAATCAATCGCAAATGGCAAAGCAGGTGTAGACTCTAGAGGTCTTTGGTATAATCCGAATACCAAACAGATCGAAGGAAATGGTTATGACGATACTGGTATTTATTCCTACAGTTTCTCGACAAGTGGAGAAGAGCTTCGCTCGAATATCGAAATGCTCCGAAATGGTATGATTCAGCCGAATGATCAAGTCGTTGGAGTATACGATCCTGATGAGAATGAAATACTCTATCTCGAAGGCGATCGCGTAATCCGTTATAGCCGCTCAGCATTTACGCGCTCAGGCTCCCTCGGACTAGATATCCCGAGTGGTAGTAATGTCAATGAAACAACTCTCGGATATACAGGCATCCCTAAAGCCGAACTCTGTCTTCTCGATCATTCAAAAAAAGAACTCCTCTTTTTTGATAAAGCGACAGGCAATTTCACAAAGTCAATTGCACTTCCTGCTTCATTCGTTACAGATTCTTGGTTCCGTTGGTCATTCGCCAACGGGCGCGTATGGTCCTACGATGTTATGTCTCGCACTTGGACTGGATATGTTGTATTTAAAGCAAAGTAAGAATGTCATGAGGGGCTGCCCCTTCATAAAAAACTCCTAGATTTATTCTAGGAGTTTTTTTATTTCGGGTCGGGCTATCCGGCACTCTCTCCGAGTTCCTTGCAGTCACTCGGAGTTCAGACAACACCTCCTATCCCTCAGCCAATTCAGCCTTTAGCGCTGAACTAATTTTAGATTGAGTATGTACAATCAAGTAGAATCCCGAAGTGGAGATAGTTTCACATTGTTGCGTCGGACAAGCGCTGCGAAGTGGTGGTGTAGCTAGATGCTGAATGAATTAAAGCAACCGACCTGTCCCGATAGCGAAGCGTATCGGGAGCGAATAGCGAGCCACGAAGCACAACCCTGAGTAGTCGGGGTAGCGGCCGCAGTCATCGGCTGCTGATGGCCTCTTATTTCTCTATGTATTATTAGGCGTAAAAAACTAGAAGAATTAATGTACCTTTGCGCCCACCTGAAAACAATGGTCTTGTGCAACGGAAACGTCCGAGCATCGTCTCTCTCAAAATAGCTGGTTTACTCACAGGAGCACATGCATTCTCCTTTGAGCTTTCGCCATCATTTTTTGAGCGCCGCGAACATACTCTGGTCAAAGACGGCCGCTATACTTTGGAGCTTGTGCTACACAAGCATGATGTCTCGATGTCGCTTGATGTTGAGTTTCAAGGATCAGTAGCAGTCATATGCGATCTCTGTAGCGAAACTGAACCACTTAAAACGAGTGGGGCTGAGTCTTTTGTGCTCAAAGCTGCCGGCGAGCATATGTCTGATGACGAAAACATCGTTCATTATGATCCTGCTGCACCAGAGATTGATCTTGATGATTTGATCTATGATCTCATTGTATTGAGTGTGCCTTTGAGACGGCTACCTTGTGCTAATGAAGATGATGATCCAACCTGTGGTCGAGTGCAATATCTTGATCCAGATGAAACAAATCCTGAGCAGCCCGACGGCACAGCACCATCTATTTGGGACGACATTAAAAAACAGTTGAACGACTAATACACTTCTATTATGGCACATCCTAAGAGCCGCATATCAAAGCAACGCAAGCGCAAGCGCCGTACTCATTACAAACTCACTGCTCCAAATGTAGTGATCTGCCAATCTACTGGCGAGCCGCATCTCCGTCACCGTGCGTACGAAGATGCTGAAGGCAACCTCTACTACCGAGGCAAACTCTTCAACAAAGTTGCTGAAGAATAAGAACAGCAGAGCTGTTCTTATTGCTTTGCAAAAAGCTCCTGTGAACGATTTATTTGCAGGAGCTTTTTGTCGTTTATGTCAAACTTCTCCTTATGAAAACTATCGTCAACACTCCTAATGCGCCTTCTCCTGTAGGACCGTACAATCAAGCTGTACTAGCAGGCGGCATACTCTACTGCTCTGGTCAGATCGCCCTTGATCCTGCTACTGGTGAGCTCGTCATGGATTCTATCGAAGCCGAGACGCACCAAGTTATGAAAAACATCAAAGCAGTTTTAGCACAAGCAGGATTGACTTTTGAAGACATTGTCAAGTGTTCTGTTTTTGTCAGCGATATGAATGATTATGCACGTATCAATGCTGTCTATAGCGAGTATTTTAATGATGACACTGCTCCAGCTCGCGAACTTGTTGAAGTCGCCAATTTGCCGAAGTTTGTCAATATCGAAATCTCTGTCATTGCTGCTGCCAGGTAGCATATTCTTGTATTATGTCTGATCGAAAACGCGTATTGAGCTGCATTCAACCAACTGGCGAAATGCACCTTGGGAATTATTTTGGAGCAGTCGCTAATTGGGTACGACTCCAAGAGGAGTATGATTGTGTGTATGGTGTCGTTGATTATCATGCCATGACTGCTCCGTATAATGCTCAAAAACTCCGAGCGAATACTTGGGATATAATCTTTACACTTTTGGCCACTGGTGTCAAAGCTGATAATCTGTTTATTCAGTCTATGATCCCAGAGCATACTGAGTTATGCTGGATCTTGAATTGCATGACATCGTACGGTATGTTGACGCGCATGACGCAGTTTAAAGACAAGTCTGCCAATCAATCGTCAAGCGCAGATGGGTTTATTTCTGCAGGCTTATTTGATTATCCAGTCTTGCAAGCTGCTGACATTCTGATTTATCACGCTGACTTTGTACCAGTCGGCAAAGATCAAGAGCAGCATCTCGAACTTTCACGCAATATTGCAAGTCGATTTAATCAGAGCTTTAAAAAAGAATACTTTGTCCATCCTGAGCCGCTGTTCACTGAAATACCCAAGGTGCAAAGCACCGCTGATCCGACTCGTAAGATGAGCAAAAGCGCTGGCGCTAAGCATTATATCGCATTGCTCGATGATCCAGCTGCCATTACTAAGAAGATCAAATCAGCAGTAACTGACACAGGAGAAGTCACAAGAGACGAAACAGGTAAACGTATTATGAGTCCTGGTGTGGCCAATCTCATCAGCATGATGCGAGCTTCTGGCGCACAAGATCGAGCAGACGAGATGGTAGCTGCTTTTGAAGCTGAGTCGCTTCGCTATGGAGATCTCAAAGTGGCGACTGCCGAAGCAATTGTCGAGCTTGTCACTCCAATACAAGAGCGCCGTAAAGAATTACTTGCTGATAAGAAAGCTGTCAAATCGCAAATCAAAGCATCATCTGCTCAAATCCGAAAACGCGCGATTCAAACGCTCAAAGAAGTCCGTGATCTCGCAGGCTTGATGCCGTATTCTCCTACCGTATGAAAATAATTTGCATCGGTCGCAATTATGCTGACCACGCCAAAGAGTTGAGTAATCCTGTCCCCAAGCAGCCGCTCGTTTTTATGAAACCAGCGAGTTCAATTCTACGCAACGGTAAGCCATTTTTCTATCCCGAGTTTACCTCAGATCTACACTACGAATGCGAAGTCGTGCTCAAAATCTCGAAGAACGGTAAGCACATTGCCAAGGAGTTTGCTCATACGTATTACGAAGAAGTTACTCTCGGTATTGATTGGACAGCTCGTGATCTCCAGCAGCAATGCAAACAAAAAGGCCATCCTTGGGAGATTGCAAAAGGTTTTGACGGATCTGCGTTCGTAGGCGATTTTATTTCAAAGCACGATTTACCCAATCCGATTCAGTTTCATCTAGATCGTAATGGTCAAACAGTTCAAGAAGGAAACACAGCCGATTTGCTCTTTGATTTTGATACGATTATTACACACGTCAGCAAGTATTTTCGTCTGTTGATGGGTGATTTAATTTTTACAGGCACGCCGGCCGGAGTAGGTCCAACTGCTGTTGGCGACACCTTTGTCGGATACATTGGAGACCAAGAGCTAGTCCGATGTAGAGTGAAGTAAAGTATTAGCATTCTTGCTAATAATGATCATTTATTAGTTCTCTTGCTAATACCATACAAGTATTAGTACATTTGCTAATAATGATTGCTGTGCTCAATTGTGATATTGTTCGTTCTCGTGCATACGAGAAAAAAGATGTTTGGCTGAAAAAGCTCAAGCAAACGTGCCATGAAGTCCTTGAAATAGCAGAAAACGATGCTGCAATCTATCGAGGCGATAGCTTGCAAATCAGAATCTACGAACCGCTGCATGCGCTCAAGACTGCCCTCATTTTGCGGCTGAGTATTCGAGCAGACCAAGATATGCTCAAGCACAAACTCGACCTGCGCATCGCCATTGGCCTCGGAGACGAGACGTACGCAGGCGAATCAGTCAGTGAAGCAGATGGAGATGCGTATTACCGAGCAGCAGAAGTCCTAGAGCAAATAGACGAATCGGGGCGACGACTCAATATAAAAACACCACTTCATACAATAGATCACGAGCTGCAAGTCACACTTTATTTGCTTGATCTTTTGATCGGCGGCTATCCACAAGCCACAGCCGAGGCAGCTTTACTTGCCTTGAGCCAAGCGCAAACGCAAGAGGCACTCTCTAAAGAACTTGGCATCACACAAGGCGCTGTATCGCAGCGACTCGCCAAAGCGCACATGGATGCAGTACAAGCCACTTTGCGGAGGTACAGACATATCATACATTCACACCCAGAACTTTAATCATGGATTTATTTGTCAGATTACTGATCGCACATTTGCTCGGCGATTTTGTACTCCAGCGTGAGCGATGGGTGCAAATGAGAGATACGCAGATTTTTAGATCGTGGCATTTGTACATCCATGCGCTTATACATGGGCTGCTTGCATTTTGCTTGGCCGGCGATCTCAGTTTCTGGCCGTTTGCGCTCTTTATTATGTTGAGCCATTTTGCTATTGATGCCATCAAAGCTCTCATCGGCAGGCGGGATCAAGTCGATAATCGCTTACTCTTTGGCCTTGATCAGCTCGGACATATCGTGATGATCGCGCTCTCCGTGTGGATGTACGCCAACACATTCTTGTCGCAGCCAGTAAGCGATATCTGGGCAAGCTTGATTGTACTCGCTGATGGGTTTCCGTGGGCAATACTTGCCGCATATATTTTTGTAATCTGGCCAGCAGCAGTGATTGTACGTGTTTTTATATCGCCATTTGTGCCGCCACGATTACAAAACGATGATGTCATACAGCCCGATATGCGAACAGGATTGCCCAAAGCAGGCCGCTGGATCGGAATCCTCGAACGTGTGCTGATCGTCACGCTCATGATTGCCAATCAGTTTGGTGCGATTGGTTTTTTGATCGCAGCGAAATCAATATTCCGATTCGGTAATCTCAAAGATCAAAAAGATATGCGCCTTGCAGAATATATGCTCATCGGTACGCTATTGAGTTTTGGCCTAGCAGTAGCAGCAGGCATTTTCGCCACAATGGCAATACAGTAAGTTGAAAAGAAGAATGGGCCATCCGCGCTTCATTCCATTCAGCGCGGTCGCTACCCCGACTACTCAGGGGTGTGCTACGTGGCTCGCTGTTCGCTCGGCCGCCCCTTGCAGTCACGTCTGGCTGC
>JAHDHF010000169.1:2075-4282 GCA_020631455.1 Saprospiraceae bacterium | reverse complement strand
GGGCAGCCCCAATTAATGTATTCGTAAAAAGAAGGCGATCTTTGTGAGATATGAGCCTTGTCTCGATCATTACTGTAGTCAAAAATGACGCTGCTGCTCTGCAAGAGACGCTTGAAAGTGTGCGTAAGCAGTCGTACTCGGATATTGAAATGATTGTGGTAGATGGCGGTTCAGATGATTTGACGCTTGATGTCATTCATTCTTATGATGAGCTGATCGATAGTTGGGTGAGTGAAGTAGATGAAGGTATTTACGATGCAATGAATAAAGGTGTGACGATGGCTACGGGCGATTGGCTGCATTTTTTGAATGCTGGAGATGTGTATCTGCATACTCAGAGCCTGGAAAAGTTGCTTAATTGTCAGTCAAATTCGCAATTGATGGTCGGGAATGTTATGCTCGGAGCAAATCAAGGTCAAATTGTGAATTATCGTTGTTTTGAGCGCGCTGGTTTGCTTGGAACAATCTGTCATCAGGCGATTTTGTTTCGCGCTTCGGTCTTTCAAGAGCGCTTGTATGATACGCGTTTTGGTTTGTCTGCTGATTTTGATCTTTTGGTAGAGTTGTATCTCGACAATCGAAGTACTTTTGCAGACTATTGCGATGTCGACTTTGTGCTCTATCAAGGCGATGGGCTTTCTGACCAGAATGCGCGTCTTGCCCTCGAAGAGCGAAAAATGATTTTGGATCAACGACTCAAAGGCGCACATCGAATAGCTAATCTCTTGAATGTGAATCGTCAACTCTTGAAGCTCAAATCTGCGTGAATTCTGTCAGCGTCATAGTGATCGGGCTGAATGTAGAGCGCACATTGGAGAATTGTCTCAAGAGTATTCAAGTTGCTCTTGCGAATGCTCAACAGTTGATTTCTACTTCTGAAATTATTTATGTTGATTCTAATTCTACAGATCAAAGTTGTCGTATAGCTGAAGCAGCGGGTGCTGCTATCGTCAGAATAACGGATGGATTTACATCGCCAGCTCTAGGGCGTAATCTTGGTCTTGGTCGGGCGAAGCATGATGTCATCTTTTTTGTAGATGGCGATATGGAGATTCATCCTGAATGGTTGTTGAAAGCTCTTCCAGAGCTGCAGTCGAGTGCTGGAGTAATCGGTGAGCGTCACGAACTCGTGTATAGCAACTCTGGGAAACTGCGATATGAAGTTGAGCAATTTGAGAAACTTAAAGAAAAAGGACCTGTCAAACGACTTGGTGGCTTTTTGCTTGTCAATAAATCTGCGCTTCAAAATCTTGAATACGATTACACTTTAATCGACGAAGAGGAAGCAGATCTTTATGCAAAGTTGCGCGGCTCGATGACGATTCATGCATTGCCTATTCCTGCATACAAGCATCATAATTATAATTATCGATTAGTTGATCGCGTGATGCGATTTATTCATCCGTTTATTAATATCGGATATGTTTTGTCTTTGTTTAAATCAATCAAAGGCGGCTATTTCGGTCATTATGCCAAATTGCAAACTAAATATCTTGTCGTTCTTTTAGCAAGCTGCTTGTTCTACGGCGGACTAATGTTTGGCTCTGTTATTTGTGTGTTGTTGGCTTTTGTATTGTGTTTTTGGAATACAGGTTTAAGCTTTTTGAGTAATATCGCAAACGTCGTTTCAGCTCCGTATAAAATTATTACTGCGATTATTTACTCATTTTGGTCAAAGGACTATACTGTAGCAGAATGATTCTCTTTTTTGCTGAATGAAATACAAATCAAACTCAGCAAAATAAGAATTGGTAAAGAGCGATACCGCGCCATTGAGCCATAATTGACAACCATCATTCCGAGCATAAGTATGAATCCTAGAGCTGAGATAGCGATGACTTGGGTGTTCCAGTTTTTCCAAAATTTCGGATTATAAAAAATAGAAAGGATGCCAAGCAACCAAATTGCAATAAGTTCAATACTAATAAACAGTTGCATTGGTTTTTCAGCGTTCCAAAAAAGTGGTTCGAAAAGTCCATTTTTTAACGCTGTTGGAAAAAATAAAAAGGCGTCACTCCAAGTTGCTTCCCAAGCAACTATTCCCATGTCTGGATTGCCGAAATTTTCGTCAATGTAGAGTTGATGTCTGTACGACATGATATCGAGCCCAAAGAAATGCAAGCCTACAAATCCAATAATTAAAAGCAAGAGAATTAAATAGAATCTCTGCTTGCGTGTTTTTGCTTGTAGTAGAATTAAAGCTGGGA
>JAHDHF010000169.1:0-1975 GCA_020631455.1 Saprospiraceae bacterium | reverse complement strand
CCACAAGCACCAAATGTCATCCGCAGCCACCACCACCAACTCACATCACGAGTTGATTTAAGGGCTTCACCGCCTTGATAAAATAAATTAATATCGCCATTCCATCGCCCAAAGAATAGAGCCAGGTACGCTGCACCAAGTATGAGCATGACACAATAGCCTGATATCCAATACCAACGCCAAGAACCTAAGCGCTTGATCAAAGCAACCAAGACACATATACAAAGCGCTACAAGTGCTGCAATACCAAAGTCCGAAGGATTCACTCATGCAAGGTACAGAGCGCTTGCCAAGACATCTGTATCTTTGAGCAGTTCAACCCAAGAGATGTACGATTCGATATTGAGTTTTTTGACGGCGTTCTTTGTGACGTACATGGCGATTCCTTCGATCATTAAGATTGCGGAGATCAAAGGCCTCGTCGATAGTCCCAATGAGCGATCATCCCACAATAAAGGTATCCCGACACTTGGTGGGCTTGCCATTTTTGCAGGCGTCATTTTCGCAATTACATTTTGGACACCGTTCCAGCTCTTTGGCGACATGCAATACATTTTGTGCGCCTTTATTATTATTTTTCTTGTAGGCGCCAAAGACGATATCGTACCCATTTCGCCAGCCAAAAAAATGCTTGGGCAGCTTGCCGCTGCTTTTTTACTTGTTTACAAAAGCAATATCCGCTTGACGAGTTTGTATGGCATTTTTGGAGTTAATGACATTCCAGAATTTTGGTCAATTCTTCTTTCCATTTTTACAATTATCGTCATCATCAATGCCTTCAATCTCATAGACGGAATCAATGGATTGAGCGGCACAGTCGGTATTATTATCGCCTTGACTTTTGGTGTTTGGTTTTACTTGATTGATCGGATAGAGTTTAGCGTCATGGCATTTGCGATGATTGGAGCATTAGTTGCCTTTCTCAAGTTCAATTATTCGCCTGCCAAGATATTTATGGGCGACACGGGATCGCTGCTCGTCGGACTAGTCTGTGCAATTCTTGCGATTCAATTTATCGAATTCAATAAAGGACTTGATAGCGTTTACAAAGTCAATGCAGTTCCAGCGGTCGCGATTGGCATTATGATTATACCGATGTTCGACACATTGCGCGTATTCGTCCTTCGAGCCCTAAAAGGCAAATCACCAATGCATCCTGATCGTACACATTTGCATCACTTGTTGATTGATCTTGGCTGCTCACATATGCTTGCTACCTCGATTTTAGCGACGATTAATATCGCATTTATTGTCCTCGTTTTCCAATTGCAGCATCTTGGTTCGCTTGCATTGTTGCTGTTGCTTCTTGCGATTGCGACCTTCCTTTCAGGCATTTTGAGCTTTGCCACAAATGCAGCTGTCAAGCGCAGAGCACAGTCCAACCTCACAGCGTGAAAGACGCAGTTCTTATTTTTTTAGGTGGCGGAGTCGGAAGCATTTTGCGCTGGTCTTTGAGTTTATTTCTGACTACAAAATCTGCTTTTCCGATTGCCACATTTGCAGCCAATCTGATTGCTTGCGCCATACTCGGAGCAGCCCTTGCCTATGTCGCCAGTCAGAGTTCGCCTTCTTGGTTTCGACCATTGCTTGTCGTTGGTTTATGCGGCGGATTTAGTACATTCAGCACCTTCAGCGCAGAGAATGTCGCCTTACTCAAAGCAGGCAATTATTCCATGTTTGCAGTCTATGTCGGAGTGAGTTTACTCTTATGCATCGGTGGGATTTTACTTGGACATTCAGCAGTTACATTTATTTCTAAATAATTATTTGGGGCCATCCGCTCACATTCGTTCGCGGTCGCTATGCTACGTAGCTCGCTACGCTCGGCCGCTCGTCTTACTTCGCGTCTGCTGCGCACTACTTCGCAGCGCTTGTCCATACTTGTGAGTGTGTGAAGTATTGCAGAATTGAATTTCGATGGTGGCCTTATGTTATGCCGCGAAATGTGAAATACGGAATTAAGGCGAAAAAATCG
>JAHDHF010000025.1:3934-25858 GCA_020631455.1 Saprospiraceae bacterium | reverse complement strand
ACTCTAACAATCAAGAAAACCTGTACTTTTATGGCGTTTAGAAACACGCTCAATGAACATTTATACGAGACCGTTAGCTAACAAATGGAACTACAAATGGAACTACAAATGAAAATTGCCGCTGCCTGAGGCTTGTAGCTTCAGACGACTATTATGAGTATATAAATGAAAGAAAGTACTATCCACCTGAAGTGTAAAACTTCGGATAGATAGAGGTCATTACAAAACAAGAACGGCTGAGGGATAGAAGGTGTTGTTTGAACTTCGAATGACGAAGGAAATCGGAGAGAGTGCCATATAGCCCGACCGCAGCTTTGCTGCGGGCAGCCCCTAAGTATTTTTACTTTCAAATTGTTGTAGAGCAGTTTTATATGTGTTGATGGCGCGTTGTCGAGCAGATTTATGCTCTACGATTGGCTCGGGGTACTCATCTGTACCAAATTCTGGAACCCATTTTTTGGTGTAGACTTTTTGTTTATCAAATTTATCAAGTTGCGAGCTCGGATTAAATACGCGGAAATACGGCGCTGCATCTGTACCGCAGCCAGCCGCCCATTGCCAGCCGCCATTATTTGACGCAAGATCAAAGTCTAATAATTTGCGAGCAAAATATGCCTCGCCCCAACGCCAATCAATGAGTAAGTGCTTGGTCAAAAAACTCGCGACAACCATGCGCACACGATTGTGCATGTGTCCTGTGGTATTTAATTCGCGCATGCCTGCATCGACGAGCGGATAGCCTGTTTTTCCTGCGCACCAAGCAGCAAAATGCTCTTCATTATTGATCCAAGGAATGGCTTCATATTTCTCGCGAAATGCATTGCCATCGACATGCGGAAACACATCAAGTATTTGTGAATAAAAATCTCGCCAGATTAATTCGTTGAGAAACGTGAAATTTAAATCGCGTGTTTGCTGCGCGAGCTGCCGAATACTCATCGTCCCAAATCGAAGATGAATACCGAGGCGTGAAGTTCCATTTATTGCAGGGAAATTACGATTGTCAGAATAGTTTTTGACGACATTTTTATCAACTTCATTTTTCGGAATTTCAATTTTACTTCTAGTAAAATTCATTTCATTTAATGAAGGAATTGGTAGCTGCTTCCCTTGAATAAAATTACTTGAGTATTTCTGAACGGGATAAGACTTAAAATAATAAGAAAGCGTTTCGCTGTCTTGCTGATCGAGTTTTGCATCGAGTTTTGATCGCCACATTTTGGAGTAAGGCGTAAAGACAGTATACGTGCCGCCTGTCTTTTTTTGAACTTCGTCCGACTCAAAAATGACATGATCTTTAAATGATTTAAACTCGACATTGTGATCGGCAGCAAATTCGGCGACTTGAGCATCACGCTCCTTAGCGTAGGGTTCATAATCACGATTTGTATAAATAGCTGCTACAGAATACTCGTCTAATAATTGAGCCCATACTTCGGCGGGATTTCCGTAGCGAATACAAAATGGAATATTCTGTTCGCCGAGTTGTTTACGCATGGCTGTTAGCGTATCATGGATGAATGTAACGCGCGCATCATCTCGATCTTCGAGCTTGTCAAGTATCTCTGAGTCAAAAATAAAAAGCGGTAAGACTGGATGATCGCCACGAAGTGCATGATACAATCCAGCATTATCTTCTAGTCGAAGATCTCTACGAAACCAAAATATACTTACCTTGCTCATCTCTTATTCTTGATTAAAAAGGTATAACGATATGTGTCGATTGTGGTTTACTCAATTAGGAACTTGCTTGATTCTGTTGTGCTTCTTGCTGACGAGCTGCAAGGATTCGAAAGTGCCTTTTGTCAAGGATGAAATAGACAAAGAAGTCGTAACAAGTCGCTGGAATTTTGCTACTAAAAAACAAGCAAAAGAAGGCATAACTACTGATGCGACTGAAGGTTACTTCGATCATGTGCGCAAATTGGATATGTGCATCCAACTTAAAAATGAAGATTGTTCTGCTGATCGGGAATCAATCCTCAGCGATTATCAAAAGCTACTGAAAGCATCGATTGTTGATTTTACTATAGAAGAAAAAGCATATTTGAAAGATATCATGACTGAAGCCTATCAGCTTATGGATGATATTTCTTTTGAGCTTACGTACGAAGATGTTTTACTCGCCAAAATATCGAACAATCATTATGGAAAAGGTGTGTACTACACTCGTGATAATTTCATTTTTATTCCAGAAGATCAGCTCGCTGCCAAAAATAGAAGCGCAATGCTCGAAACAATGATTCATGAATTGTTTCACATTTATTCGCGCTACAATAAGCCAAAGCAAAAGTTGCTTTATGAACTCATCGGCTTTTCAAAAACTGCATTTACTATTCCTAGTGAACTCGATAAACGAATTTTACTCAATCCTGATGGTGTAGATTTTCATTATCAAATTACAATTGATGATAACGGAACGAAGCGATCAATTGTACCAATTATTTATTCCGTAACTGACAATTACGATCCAAAAAAAGGCAGCTTTTTCGCGCATCTCAATTATGAATTATTTGAGCAAAGTGGCGATGGTGAAGAAACAACCTTACTTGTCAATAAAACTCAACATATGTCAACTGGCATGTGGATGAAGCATCCAGACTTTGAGCGACAAATTGGGACGAATACGAATTACATTATTCACCCTGATGAAATCTTAGCTGACAATGTTGCCTTGCTTTGTCTTGGTAAAAAAGATTCGAAAAATATCGAGCATTTAACAGAAGATGGAAAAGAACTGCTTAAAAAAATAGAGAAGATTATTATTCAATAATCAAGTTCTTGAAAATGCCGAAAGGCTGTTTTAATCCTAGAGCCGTACCATGAATAGAGTTCGCCATCGACAAGCTGAACTTTTGCATTTGGTAAAATAGTTTTCAGCTCAGCAATATGCTTATCCTTAAATGGATATGGCTCGCTGGAAAGAAAAATGATTTCAGGGTTAAGCTGCTTGATTTGTTCTTTTGTTAGTTCTGGATAGCGGGTTTGATCTGAGCAGACATTTTGAAAGCCAGCGACTTCAAGCATCGAATCAATAAACGTATCGCCGCCGATTGTCATGTAGGGTTTTCTCCAAATAAGATACAAGCAGCGTTTTTTTATTCGCTTTGGAAGAGCTATTTGTAATGCGTTTAATTCTTGTAGTAATTGGTTTGCTTCCTTCTCTCGATCGAGAAGCTGCCCTACTCGATCAATCATATCATAAGCAGCTTCTACTGTTGGAATATCTGTTATAAAAACTGGAACGTGCTCCGCGAGATATTCTATATCGTCTTTCGTGTTTTCTTCTTTGTTGGCAATTATCAAATCGGGCTGTAAATCAATTATTTTTTGAAGCTGCAGTTTTTTTGTGCCGCCGATTCGTGGTTTTGTTTTAAACCATTCGTTTGGGTGAACGCAGAATTTTGTAATACCGACTACATCAACTTCTAAATCATACAGCAGCTCGGTAATGCTCGGCACGACGGATATTATACGATTGGGAGTTGAAGTGAGTTGAAGTGTGTTGTTGAGTTGGTCGATGATTGTCATTATTAAATAACCCATCCCCAAACCCCTTCCCTTAAAAATGGAAGGGGCTTTTTGCTATTCAAATAAAGTATCAGAAAATATGATGGACAAGGGATGGAAGGTGTTGTTTGAACGTAACGAAGTGAAGAGAGTGCCGGACAGCCCGGTACTGCGAGCATAGCGAGCAGTATGGCCCAAAAGTATTCAATTAAGACGGAAAACCAAGTTGTGTGTTGAGCTCTTGGATATCATTCAATATCGCTTTTTTGCCTTCTTTTTTTGCTGATGAGGTCAAAAATATCGGCGGTAGTTCTTCCCATTCTTCGAGGAGTGTTTGCTTGTACAATTCGACAGCGGCTTCGACTTCGCGAGGTTTGCTTTTATCGCATTTGGTGAAGACGATGCGAAATGGAACGCCGTGCTCGCCTACCCAACGCATAAATTCGAGATCAACTTCTTGCGGCGACACATTAATATCAAGTAAAATATATGCCGCGACTAAAAATTCGCGATGTAAGAGATATTCTTCGATCATCTTGCGCCACTTGGCTCGACTGACTTTGGAAATTCGTGCGTAGCCGTAGCCCGGCAGATCGACTAGATGCCAAGCAGAATTGACAAGAAAATAATTCATGGTCTGCGTACGGCCTGGATGCTTGCTGACGTGTGCGAGGTCTTTGCGACCTGTCAAGTAATTGGTCAAACTCGATTTACCGACATTACTGCGGCCGATAAATGCGTATTCAGGCTTTCGTTTTTTGGGGCATTGTGTGTAACGCTCAAAGCTGCCAATAAAATCGACTGTATGGATTGTCATAATTCGGGTCTTCTTGACTGCGAATATGGCTCTGCTCTTTGCATTGTCGTACTTTTGCAGCCAATTATGACACAAGAATCTGCACCAAGAGTCGTCGAGACGATCAAGCCCTATGATGCTGAAGGCGACAAGAAGCCTCAGATTGCTGGGATGTTTGACAATATTGCCAAACGATATGATTTACTCAATCGCATTTTGTCGATGGGAATCGATAAAACATGGCGCAAACGCGTGGTCAAGATGATGCGACCGCATGAGCCGAAGCACATACTTGATGTCGCTACTGGAACTGCCGATCTCGCTCTCGATCTCGCCAAGCAGCTCAAGCCCGATCATGTGCGAGGTCTTGACATCAGCCCGAAGATGCTTGAATTTGGGCGCGAGAAAGTTAAAAAAGCTGATCTCGATCCGATCATCACACTCGAAGTCGGCGATAGCGAAAACATGCCGTACGAGGACAATACATTTGACGCTGTGACCGTTTCATTTGGCGTACGCAATTTCCAAAACCTGAATGCAGGTCTGAGTGAGATGTACAGAGTCCTGCGGCCAGGTGGACAATTGATCGTTCTCGAATTTTCGGAGCCGACTGGTTTTCCACTCAAGCAGCTCTTCCATTTTTACTTCAAATATATTTTGCCGACAATCGGTCGGATCACGAGCAAAGACAAACGCGCCTATACCTACCTTTACGAATCCGTTCAAGCATTTCCATCTGGTCAGAAATTTGCAGATGTTTTGTCTTCACTTGATTTTAAATCAGTTACATGCACGCCATTTACGATAGGCATTTGTTCCGCATACTCGGCTTACAAGCCGTCTTAGTCATTGCTTTAGCATTTGTCTGGCAGCCTGCTGCACACGCCCAAAAACGTGGCAACTATAATTTCTCGAATAATTTTCAGAACAAGGATTATTATTTCGGAATTACACTCGGCTACAACATGGCGAAGTATCGTGTCATACAGTCAGATGATTTTATTTTAAATGATAGCATTGCCAAAGTCGAATCTGCTAATGGCCCAGGATTTAATCTCGGCATTGTCACCAATCTCAAGATTGGGCAGCACTTTGACTTCCGTGTCTTACCGACGCTTTCATTTGCTGAGCGTAAGCTCGTCTATGGCGGCGTAAAAGATCAAGATCCAGTCACTAAAAGTGTGCAGTCGGTTTACGTCGAAGCGCCATTTCATTTTCGATACAAAAGTCAGCCGTACAAGGACATGCGCGTATTTGTTGTCGGCGGATTTAAATACGCATTTGACGTGAGCTCAAATAGTCGCGCTCGTCAAGCAGAAAATCTCGTCAAAGTAGCATCAAGTGATTTCTCAGTTGAGTTTGGAGCTGGTATTCAGTTCTTTTTGCCGTATTTCATTCTCTCGCCTGAGATTAAATTCAGCTATGGGCTCAGCGACATCTTGATCTACGACGCCAATCTCGTCAATAGCTCTGTCCTAGAGAAACTACTCTCGCGCGGAATTACGATCAATATCCATTTCGAAGGATAATTCAAGTCTTTTTATTTGGGGCCATCCGCTCCTCGCTTTCGCGAGTCGCGGTCGCTATGCTTCATGGCTCGCTATTCGCTCGGCCTCAGCAGAGCTGAGTCTGCTCCTAGAGCTACGCTCTACGTCGCACCACTTCGCAGCGCTTGCCGTATATTTAAATTACTTTTGAAAGTAACTAATATAATAAAATGATTACAGAGTTAAAGTTAAAAGCAATAGTTTCTGAATTGAGATCTAGAAATTCAGAGTGGGAAAATGTAGATGCAAAAGAAAAATTACAACTTTCAAACAATACTGAAAAAGCTGAATTTGCAAAAGATGTTATCGCTATGGCTAACAATAATAAAAATGGCTATATACTTATAGGGCTGAAGGATGATGGATTTGAAGTATCAAACTCATCAAACCATAAATCAATTTCATCTGAACAGCTAAATCAAATTATTGCTGGAAGAATTGATCCTTTACCTAAAATATTTTATCAAACGTTCAAAGTTAACAATGGAGAAATCGGGTGCATAGAAATCGTAGGAAATGAACAGCCATATATGTGTATAGACAGATATGAAAACTACAAAAACCAAGGAAATATATATGTACGGCAAGGAGATACCACGAGGAAATGTACATCCAGAATAATGCTTGACCATCTTTATTCTCTGAACAAGTGCAAAATTGAATGTTCATTTAGTATTCAATCAGTAGAAAAACTCAATTCATTAGGGAAATTTGTTACTGTAAAATTAAAAAATAATAGTAATCGAATAGCAAAAAACATTAGAGTACACATTGAAACACTTAACTCTGTTATAACTAAATGTCCAAGTAAAAATCATAGTCATTCCACAGAGGAAAAATCTCATGTTTATATTGAAGATGTAACTGGTCACTCGAACTTCACAGATATTGGATTTGAGCACTCTTTAATTCATGCTTATGTCACTCAAGGTGTTTTGACTTTTTGGATCAGGGAAGCTGAATCATATAGATTTAAAGTATACATTACAGGTGAAAATGTTAAAGAATCAAACGAGCATTACATTGTATATAATTAAGTATCCTTAATCTAAATTATTCACTTACAGGGTTTCTCTTTCGGCTGAGGGATAGGAGGCGTTGTTTGAACTCCGAGTGACTGCAAGGAGCCCGGAGAGAGTGCTGGATAGCCCGACCGCGAGCCGAAGGTGAGCGGGCAGCCCCAAATCTTAAAAATAGCAGCGCACTTTTTGGTGAGTTTGGTGTTGTACTATCGACCTTTGCGGATACTATGGCACGGATACCAATCAATATCAAGACTGGAACAATCGATCAGACAAAAGATGTCATCGTCGGGATTGATCTCGGCACGACAAATAGTCTTGTCGCGTACATCAATGACGGCGAGCCAGTAGTCATCACAGATGCAGCTGGTCAGCATGGACTCGTGCCCTCAGTCATTCATTTTGATCTTGATGGCTCGATACTGGTCGGTGATGCTGCTAAGGCGGGCTTATCGTCTGCTCCTGAGCGCACAATCTACTCAGCCAAACGCCTGATGGGAAAAAGCTATGCTGATATTGCAGAATACACATCAGGCCTTGGTTATTCGATTATTGATGAAGGACCAGATGCGCTTGTCAAAGTCAGAGTTGGCAATCGTTTTTATTCGCCAGTAGAATTGAGTGCTGAGATTTTGAAATCTCTCAAAGCGCGAGCCGAAGAACAACTCAATATTAAAGTCAGCCGTGCGGTCGTGACTGTGCCTGCCTATTTCAATGATGCACAACGACAAGCGACACGCGATGCTGGTCGACTTGCAGGTTTAGATATTTTGCGCATCGTCAATGAACCAACTGCCGCAAGTCTCGCCTACGGCATCGGTACTGATACGAGCCAAGCCGCTACAATTGCAGTCTATGATCTAGGAGGAGGGACGTTTGATGTATCGATTTTGCGGCTCGAAGACGGAATCTTTGAAGTGCTCGCGACAGCTGGAGATACATTTTTAGGCGGCGATGATTTTGACAGAGTCATCATTGAGTATTGGATGAATACTGATCAACAAGTCAAGCAAACAGCACTTGCTGATGCTGCATTTAGAGGGAAATTGCGCGTAGCAGCCGAGCGTGTCAAAAAACATCTAGGTAAAAAAGATCAGGTCGAAGAACTTGTCGATTGGGCAAGATTGAGCATGACACGTAGTGAGTTTGAAGCAGCAATCAAACCATTGATTGACAAAACAATGGATAGCTGCAAGCAAACGCTCAAGGATGCGGCTCTTTCGCCTTCGGAGATTGATGCAGTGATTTTAGTAGGCGGAAGTACACGTGTGCCGCTGGTCAAACAAGAAGTTGAAGCCTTTTTCGGTAAAACGCCAAAGGAAGGCATTGACCCTGATCAAGTTGTCGCGCTAGGAGCGGCGATCCAAGCTGATATTTTAGCTGGCAATCGCGATGATATTTTGCTTCTTGATGTGACGCCGTTGACGCTCGGTATCGAGACTGTCGGCGGCTTGATGGATGGCATTATTTCGCGCAATACCAAAGTGCCGACCAAAGCTGCTCGCAACTACACGACATCAGTTGACGGACAAGTCAATCTCAAAGTCTCTGTCTATCAAGGCGAGCGTGATCTCGTCAGCGACAATCGCAAACTCGGCGAATTTACCTTGACTGGCATTCCGCCGATGGCTGCCGGCATTCCGAAAATTGAAATTGCATTTTCGCTTGATGCGGACGGCATTTTGCGTGTCAGTGCCCGCGAGCTTCGCAGCGGGGTGGAGACAGCGATCAATATCAAACCAACCTACGGCATCACTGAAGAAGAAATGGCGAAAATGCTTATCGACAGCTTGCAGCATGCTGAAGGCGATATGCAAACGCGCGCGCTCGTCGAAGCACAAACCGAAGGCAAAACAATCGTCTATTCGGCGGCCAAATTCATTAAGCAGAACGAATCAATTTTGAGCAAAGAAGAAGTTGAGACAACAGTTTTACTCGCACAAGCTCTAGAAAAAGAAATAGAAAACGCTCAATCAAAAGACGCGATTCAAGCAGCTATGGACGACCTCAACACCTACACGCGACCACTCGCTGAGCGCGCTATGGATCACACTATCAAAAACGCGATGCGCGGTACAAAGATTTAATTCGTCGACTAGTTTTTAATTACAAATTATTTTATTAGGCCATGCTGCTTCGCAGCACCGCGCTGATCCAGGGTTTCGCTGTTCGCTCATCACTTCACTGCGTTCGTGAGCGCTTCGCGCCCCTTCCCATCGCTTGTCCGAGCTATTTCTGCTGCTTGAGTGTTTTCTTTTTATTCCAATTAAAATTAATCATTTGGAAAATTGTCATTCCGAGTCCATTGAGCGAATGTGTACTATTTGCAAAAACGACAATTGCTGTTCGTGTCTGTGGCGCATAAGCTAAAAATACTTGATGGCCATTTGTTTGTCCATTATGAAAATAAAACTCGCCAAATTGTTTACTTGGTTTTTGAGCAAGCCAGCCGCGAGCAGCTTTTACCTTTTTCATATCAGTTTTGATCGTTTCTACGAGCATTGTTTTTACAGCTTCGTTGTCTTGGTTTTGATCCATCCAACGGAATAGATCTAAAATCCCTTGAGTAGAAGCTGCCAATCCAACCGAAGCATCAAAAATTCCAGTTTCCCAAGCAGCAGTTCTATTTCCAATACGATCGTACCCGATAGTCAATTCTGTATCGACTATTTCATCAGTAGTCGTAATACTAGGACGATTCTGTTTACCGATGGCATGCCTATTATTTCCTATCGTAATTGGAAAATTATGCCTTGTCAATAATTCACCAGATAAATCGCTAATGATTTCACGCAGCTGCATATCAGTTTTTTCTTCTAGGAAAAATCCAAGCAGCGTATAATCTGTATGCGAAAATGAATACGAACCATCATGATCCAGTTTCGTGTTTTTTAAATAATTACGAAGTGAATTGACTGAATACCCTTTATACGGCTGCCCAGTTTGCCGAGCGAACATGCCAAGATTATTTGGACGCTTAGAGAAGCCGCTTGTATGCATTAGTAAATCACGGATTCGTATATCACGATTTGATTTGATTTGCATATGCTGCGGCATTTCATCATTCCAAGAGATGATGTCATTAATTTTATTCTTTTCGAGATAAAGCAATGTCGCGAGAGCAGTAACTATTTTGCTTGAGCTGCCGAGCTCAAAAAAAGTTTCTGCACTTGGTGGAATGTCTTTTCCTTTTTCGAGCGTACCATACGGAATGACATAGCTGCTATCGCCTTCCATGATTCCGATGATCAATCCTGGAGTCTTATCAAAATCAACATCCGTTTCCATAGCGATCATCCGATCGCAAAGTGATTTGACTTGAAGATACTGAGCAGATAATTGCCCCAATAAGAACAGGAAACAAGGAATAACAAATAAGGAACGCATGACGACAAGATAATTACACAAGCAGCTTGTAGAGAAGCATACATTTGTATATGCTCTACATTACTGATCTTGATCATACTCTACTCCAAGACGATGCCACGCTGAGTGATTTTTCGCGTGAAGGCATTTTAAAAATACTAGATGCTGGGATTGATTTTACAATCGCGACGGCCCGCAGCCATCAAAGCGTGACAGAAATACTCGGCGACATTCCATTTAAGCTGCCGATCATCACTATTAATGGAGCATTTGTCAATGATTATTCGACTGGTCGAGTTCAACATATCTTTCACTTACATCATGATATCAGAGAGGAATTACTTGATATTTTGATTGGCTTTGATATGCATCCATATTTATCAGCCTTTAGTAATGAGCAGCATCATTTATTCTATAAAGAATTATATAATGATGGCATGCGATGGCTGTATAATGATCGGACTCAAGCAGGCGATCCGCGATTGAGATTATTATCAAGTTATTCTGATCTACAACATCATCAAGTCGTCAGTATGACTGCGATAGATCAAGAAGTGACCATTAAAGAATTACATTCTACAATTTCGAAGCGCTTTTTAGATCAGTTGCATCTTCATCATTACAGTAATCCGTATCATCCTGAATGGCAATGGATGAATATTCAAGATCGGAGTTCGAGCAAAGGTTCGGCTGCTCAAATTGTATTGCAACAATTAAATAAATCCTCAGCTGAATTAACAGTATTTGGAGATCAAGCAAACGATATTTCAATGTTTCAAGTAGCGGGAACTGCCTGCGCTGTCAGCAATGCGCATAGCTCTCTCAGACAATTTGCTACAAAAACAATTGGAACAAATTCTGACGATTCTGTTATTCGTTATATTCTTGAGCAAGAAGGATTGTCTTAATTTTTGGAAATTATTTTAATGGGCCATCCTTTTTATTTTCTAGTGAATATTCACTAGAAAATAAAAAGGTCGCTACCCCGACTTCTCAGGATTATGCTTCGTGGCTCGCTGTTCGATCGGCCGCCTCATTTCATTTTGGCATCTGGCTACGCCGCCACTTTGCAGTACTTGTCCGACGCAGAAATGTGAAACTATTACCCCTTCGGTGTTCATTTTTCCTGTATTGTTTTTACTAGAATAATTTCAGCCCTTCAGGCTTGAAATGGCTGAGGGATAGTAGGCGTTGTTTGAACTCCGAGTGACAGAATGGAGCTCGGAGAGAGTGCCGGATAGCCCGACCGCAGCTTTGCTGCGGGCAGCCCCAAATCCTCAAACTGAATTGATCAAAAATAATTGTACACGATTGTGCAAAGTTGAAGTAAGTATGGCACATTCCATGCTCGTAATTTGAGTCCAAACATGCTTTTAAAATATAACGAATGTCTACTACGCCGATCACGAAACTCCTTGTTGCAAATAGAAGTGAAATTGCAATACGTGTTTTTCGAGCTGCTACAGAAATGAATATCCGAACTGTCGGAATTTACACTTATGAAGATCGCTACTCTCTGCACCGATATAAAGCTGACGAATCATATCAAATCGGTCGGAACGAAGATGCTCTCAAACCATATCTTGATATAGACGAAATCATTAATCTTGCAAAACGTGTTGGAGCGGATGCAATACATCCGGGATATGGCTTCCTCTCTGAAAATGTAAAATTTGCTCAAGCTTGTGCTGATAATGGAATAACATTCGTTGGTCCGCGACCTGATGTAATGGCTAAACTCGGCGATAAAGTCGCTGCAAAAAAAATAGCTGCCGAGGCAAAAGTCCCGCTCATCGAAGGCAGCAATAAAGATTTGACTTCTGAAGATGTAGCCCTCAGCGAAGCACAGCGCATTGGCTATCCAGTCATGCTCAAGGCTGCTAGTGGTGGTGGCGGTCGAGGTATGCGCGTAGTACGTGACAACGCTAGTTTAATTACTGCTTTTCACGAAGCACGAAGCGAAGCGAAAAGTGCTTTTGGTGACGATACCGTTTTTATTGAAAAATATATCGATGAGCCTAAGCATATCGAAGTGCAAATCATGGCCGACAATTATGGCAATACAATTCACTTATTTGAACGTGATTGCTCGTTGCAGCGAAGATTTCAAAAAGTAGTCGAAGTAGCGCCTTGTCAAAATCTGAGTCAAGAGGCGAAAGACAAATTGTATAATTATGCACTCAATATCGCAAAAGCGGTAAATTATAATAATGTCGGAACAGTTGAATTCTTAGTCAGTAAAACTGAAGAGATTTTCTTTATAGAAGTGAATCCGAGAATTCAAGTTGAGCATACAATTACCGAAGAAATAACAGGAATTGATATCGTCAGAAATCAAATCGAAATAGCGCGCGGCTACAAATTATCAGATCCCCAAATTTTTATAAAAGATCAATCAGAAGTACAATGCAATGGCTACGCGATCCAATGCCGAATAACGACAGAAGATCCAGAAAAAGGATTTACGCCTGACTATGGTCGAATCATAGCATACAGAAATGCAGCTGGTCACGGTATCAGACTCGATACTGGAAATGCATATACAGGTTCCGTTATTTCTCCATTTTTTGATTCGATGCTTGTCAAAGTATCTGCATCGGGCCGCACATTAAAAGGAACTTGTCAGCGGCTGCATCGTGCTTTGAAAGAATTTCGTATTCGTGGTGTCAAAACTAATATTCCATTTTTAGAAAACGTCATTACGAATGCAGAATTCCAGCGTGGAGAAGCAACTGTAAAATTCATTGATAATAATCCTGAGTTATTCCAATACAAACCGAGACAAGATCGTAGTACAAAATTGCTGCGATTTTTAGGAAATATAACTGTCAATGGAAATCCGAATATCAAGAAAGAAAAACTTGATCCGAATAAAACATTCAGAACGCCAATCATTCCAGACTATGATCGATTTGCTGAATTTCCTAAAGGAACGAAAACTCGATTACAAGAACTCGGTCGAGATAAATTTATTGATTGGCTAAAGTCAAATAAACACATACTCTACACAGACACAACGATGCGTGATGCGCATCAGTCGCTCCTTGCTACGCGTATGCGTACGATTGATATGCTTGCTGTAGCAGAGGGATATGCCAAGCATTTTCCGCAACTCTTTTCTATGGAAATGTGGGGCGGTGCGACGTTTGATGTTTGTATGCGCTTCTTGCATGAAAATCCATGGACGCGTTTGCAACAATTACGTGCAGCAATGCCGAATATTTTGACGCAGATGCTGATACGTGGATCAAATGCCGTTGGCTATGCTGCGTATCCAGATAATTTAATAGAAACATTTATTGAAGAAGCTAGTAAAAATGGATTAGATGTATTCCGCATTTTTGATTCATTAAATTGGCTTGAATCAATGAAAGTCAGCATTAAAGCTGTCAATGAACGAACAGAAGGAATTGCAGAAGCTGCTATTTGTTACACAGGTGATATTCTTGATCCAAATCAGAAAAAATATACACTTCAGTATTATCTCGACGTGGCTCGTCAGCTCGAAGATGCTGGCGCTCATATGCTTTGTATTAAAGATATGGCTGGTTTGTTAAAGCCGTATAGCGCACATCAACTCATTACCGAGTTAAAGAAGGCGACAGATTTACCAATTCACTTGCACACGCATGATACGTCCGGTCTGCAAGTTGCGACGTATCTACAAGCTGCTGAAGCGGGCGTCGATATTTTAGATGTTGCGCTCAGTTCTATGTCGGGCTTGACATCGCAGCCGAATTTTAATTCAGTTGCGACCATGTTTGAAAATCATCCACGCTCACAAAACATTAATTTAGAAAAGCTGCAAGACTATTCGAATTATTGGGAAGATGTTCGAGAAATCTATTATCCATTTGAGTCAGGATTAAAAGCAAGTACTGCACAAGTATATAATCACGAAATACCAGGAGGCCAATATTCAAATCTCCGCCCTCAAGCAGAAGCGCTTGGTCTTGGAGATAAATTTGAAACAATAAAAGAAAATTACGCGACTGTCAATAAAATGTTTGGCGATATTATTAAAGTAACGCCTTCTTCAAAAGTCGTTGGAGATATGGCTTTATTTATGGCGTCCAATGATTATACAAAAGAAGATGTCATGACCAAGGGCGATACAATGTCGTTTCCAGAGTCTGTTATCAATTTCTTTAAAGGTGATCTTGGGCAGCCACATGGCGGGTTTCCAAAGGAACTTCAAGCTATAATTCTCAAGCAAGTAGAAGCATTCACTGATCGTCCAAATCAGCATCTCGCACCAATTGATTTTGAAAAAGAATTTCCATTTTTTCGAAAGGAATTTTCAAGCCGCTGCACAATGCTTGATTTTATTTCGTACAAATTGTATCCGCGAGTATTTACTGACTTTTTTAATCACAAGCAGAAATACTCGACTGTTTCATACATTCCAAGTAGCGCATTTTTCTATGGCTTAAAACCAAATGAAGAAATAAGTGTCACGATCGAACCAGGTAAAACACTTCTTGTAAAATACCTCTACGCGACTGAGACAAATCCTGACGGAATGAAAACAGTTTATTTCAGCCTTAACGGTCAGACGCGTGGTGTACTAATTAAAGACGAAGCTGCTCAAGTCACGACTATTATTCATAAAAAAGCTGAAGCAGCCAATGAAGTTGGAGCGCCATTGCAAGGCTCACTTGCAAAATTACTTGTCGAAATCGGTGACAACGTCGAAAAAGATCAACCACTTTTTGTCATTGAAGCTATGAAGATGGAATCAATAATTGTCGCGCCGCATGCAGGCAAAGTTGCGTCTCTCCCACTCTCCACTGGTACGATGGTACAGCAAAATGATTTAATTGTTTCTATTGATTAATTGAATTTCTTTAATTACGAATTGGGGCATCCGCTTCATTTCATTTCGCGGCGGGCTGTCCGTAGTACGGTAACCTAGCTTCTATTTTTTTCTAGCACGGTGCTTAAGCACAGTGCTAGAAAAAAATAAATCCGCCCTGCGGGCGCTACTTCCATCCCTATGCCGAGCAGCTACTCGGACAAGTGCTGCGAAGTGATGGCGACAGCCAGACTCAGCTCTGCTTAGGCCGAATGAATAATGAGCCATGAAGCACAACCCTGAGAAGTCGGGGTAGCGACCTTTTTTATTTTTTTTAAACAAAAAATAAATAAGGATGGCCCATAATTAATTTTCAACTACAGATTTTGAAGTAGCCAAAAAAGGAAATCCTCGCAAGAATGAAATAATCCAAACTAAGGAGATATAAACGAGTGGAGCTGTATATGCATCGCCCTTGACAAAATGATAGCACAAAGCTCCGCCGAAATATGCTGTCATTAAAACTGTTCCAAAATGTCGTGTTTTGGGAATCGCGAAAATGACTATGCAGAATAGTTCAATAATGCCTATTTGTACTACCCAATCAAAGATTTGTCCTTGATCGAGTAGTTTAGTGACTTCTTCATGCTTGGTGAGTTTGCCGTATACAGATGGAATCAAAGAAGCGCTAACTAAACCAGCAGCGATATTTCCGACTAGGAGTTTTGATAGTTTCATGAGATCATGTTTGGCTGCTAATGTATTGGAAACTCATACATTGTGCTGTAGTATTGATTCATTATTTTTCTGCCATGAACTATATCCTCGCTTTAGATCAAGGAACAACATCGTCAAGAGCTATACTTTTTGATGAATCTCAGCAGCCAGCGTTTGTAGCGCAGCAAGAATTTCGACAGTTTTATCCGCAACCTGGTTGGGTAGAGCACGACGCAATCGAAATCTGGAAATCGCAGCTCGCCGTAGCCGAAGAAGTCATACAAAAAGCTGGCATCACCAGCGAGTCGATCAAAGCAATAGGCATCACCAATCAGCGCGAGACAGTCGTAGTCTGGGATGCGGAAACTGGCAGACCTATCCATCGTGCGATCGTCTGGCAAGACCGACGTACTGCTGAACGCTGTGACCAAATGAAAGTCGATGGTATGGAGCCTTACATTCGTAAAGCAACAGGTTTGGTCTGTGACGCGTATTTCAGTGGCACGAAAATCAGCCGCATCCTAGACGATGTGCCTGGAGCACGAGAGCGAGCTGCCAAAGGAGAATTGCGATGTGGAACGATTGACTCTTGGCTCATCTGGAAATTGACAAATGGTGCGCATCACGTAACCGATGCTTCAAATGCTTCGCGTACGATGCTGTTTAATATCAGCGAAGGTAAGTGGGATCAAAAGTTGCTTGAATATCTGGATGTTCCTAATTCATTGCTTCCTGAAGTTGTGTCGTCGAGCGGGCTTGTCGGCCGCGTTTCGATCGATTCGCCGCTTAAAGGGATTCCGATTTGTGGAATCGCAGGCGATCAGCAAGCAGCTTTGTATGGACAGCAATGCCTTGTACCAGGCGAAGTCAAAAACACGTATGGCACAGGTTGCTTCATGCTTATGAATACTGGCGACAAGCAAATAAGCAGTCAAAACGGATTATTGACGACTGTCGCATGGCAAATAGATGATCGAATCACATACGCGCTCGAAGGTTCAGTCTTTGTAGCAGGCGCTGCTATACAATGGCTGCGTGATGGTTTGAAAATTATTGATGAATCGCCAGATTCAGAATGGTTGGCTTCAAAAATTGAGTCTAGTGAAGGCGTTTATGTCGTACCAGCTTTTGTCGGCTTAGGTGCGCCTTATTGGGATATGTATGCCAAAGGCGCTATTTATGGATTGACTCGTGGTACGACAAAAGCACATATCGCACGAGCAACACTCGAATCACTTGCTTATCAAACGCGTGACGTCCTAGATGCGATGCAGCAAGATAGCGGCTTGAATTTATCTGTTTTAAAAGCAGATGGCGGTGCTTCGGCAAATGAATTACTGATGCAATTTCAAGCAGACATTTTAAATACAAATGTGGCGCGACCTGAAGTCCTTGAAACAACTGCGCTTGGTGCGGCTTCACTCGCTGCTCGTGCTGTTAATGCTTGGACAAATCAATCAACGACTTCTGATATGCAAATTTTTAATCCTGAAATGGATGATGATAAACGACAAGAATTATACAGCGGCTGGAAAGATGCAATCCGCCGCACGATGTCATCCTAAATTAATCTGTTTATGAAATTTGGCAAACTCGAAAATGTCGATGGAATTAATTTTACATTACCTGATGATTCTGCATTTACAAATCATCTTTTTTCTGAATTAACTGAAGCTAAACGAAAGCGTCTTTATTTGGGCTGCACAATGTGGGGCATGAACGAATGGAAGGGAACGTATTATCCTCAAAAAGCAAAACCAGCTGATTTTTTATATCATTATTCGAGGCAGTTTCAATCAATAGAATTGAATACGACGCATTATCGAATACCAAGCACTGAGCAAGTAGAAAAATGGTGCGCAGCTGTCCCTTCAGATTTTCGATTTTGCCCAAAAGTGCCACAAATTATCAGCCATAGTAAAGATCTCGGCGTCAATCACGAGCGTTTCGATTGGTGGTTGAGAGCTATTGATGATTTTGGAGGTAAACATGGCTGCACTTTTATGCAATTGCCAACGCACTTCTTGCCTAATAAACTTACATTATTAGAAGAATTCCTAATAAAATGGCCAAAATCTAAGCAACTTGCCATTGAAGTTCGACACTCAGAATTATTTTCTGGAGAAGCACATGACGAACTTGCTGCTTTACTTTCAGCGCATAATGTGGCAACTGTTTTGTCTGATACTGCTGGACGACGCGATGCAGCTCACATGACCTTGACAAAACCAGAAATCGTCATCCGCTGGGTTGGCAATAATCATCAAAGCGATGAAAAACGAGTCGAAGATTGGGCTTCAAAATTGAATACTTGGTTTAATAACGGGCTCGAATCTGTTTATTTCTTTATTCATCAGCCTACGCAATTATCTGTGCCGCCTATAGCCGATTATTTAGCTCAACATCTTGATAAAAGTATAGAAATACAACTTCCCAAAAAGATAGAACCACTTTCTAATCAAGCAACTTTATTCTAGTATGAAATACATCATTTTAATCCTATGCTTTTTATCATCAGTTCAATTTTCATTTGGGCAGCTTGATGAAAAGCAGTTGAAAAAATACTGGAATTACAGAGCACGATTTTTAGGAACGAGTCAGCTTGATATTCCGCCATTTGTAATTATTGGAAATGGTAGCGGAGAAAGTATTCCAATAAGTGGTTTTGATCCAGTTGCCGATTGTACGTATGACTTTATTATTGATGTCAATAATTGTCCAAAATCTATCGGGAAAGGGAAAGTTGTTTGGGGAGATGGCACAATTATGCTTGGCTATTATCTCGCAATGTTGAGTACAGAGCGAGCATTATTCAAGAAGCAAAACATCGATGCAAAACATACTGAACGCGAATTATACTTTGCGCTTCAAGCAATCAATCGACTTGACTCAATGGCAGAAGTCGTCGTCGGGCAGCCAGGCAAAATAAATGGATTTTTTATTCGAGATGACGCGACTAATGCTTCATTATTTAATCCCGCAGGGAAACCACGATTTTTCAATTATACGACACAAAAAGCCTACGATTGTAT
The DNA here is from genome assembly GCA_020631455.1 of Saprospiraceae bacterium. Classification (GTDB taxonomy): domain Bacteria; phylum Bacteroidota; class Bacteroidia; order Chitinophagales; family Saprospiraceae; genus JAHDHF01. The sequence continues at coordinate 7,073 of JAHDHF010000025.1, read as the reverse complement.
ACAATCTGATTTTGTCTGCAATCCTGAGATACGAGAGCGTGGCTGGATGAGTCAAGATCAGACAACTGCCCTACTCTTTGGCTTGGCGCATGTGCGACGATTTGCTGATGATGCACGAACGCCAGATGGCACGACTACACTTGGCAGCCTTGCTGCTCAGATCGCTGTCCGAATAGGTTCACATTGCTCCAGCAATAAATGGCGGCTCAAAACGCCACAAGACAGAAAAATACCAAATCGTTGGGGCGGCGATCTCCGTGCCTTTGCTTATGGCATCTCAAAAGGAATAGAGCAAATTGCAGGAAATGATTACAAGCGACTCACAAAACGATCTGGAAAAGTCAAACCTCGTGGCAAAGCCATTTATCGCACTTTCAAATGGGCATTTGGCGTACAGAATAAGCGAAATTATTCGATGCTGTACGAGACGCTCGTAGCCAACGGACTGTGGGATGCTGATCTCGTCGCCAAGCGCAGCCAGCAAAGCGATCAAATCATGTACGCTCTCGCCTACTCTAATTTACACAACCAAAAAAGTGAGCGTATTGACTTAAAACAAGTGGTTGATTTAATCGAATCTGCTCCTTGGGATGGCCCGTGTGATGGGACGCCAGGCTGCACGGCTCCCGAAGGCTGGCGCTCAAGTGATCGCTGGTGGCACCCAAATCACAAAAACGGCAATCCGCACGGCATCAAGCAAATACGCAATGGAATCGACTTTATGCTGCTGTACAATCATTACTTATTGTATCAAAATCTGAGCACACAGCAATATCCAAAATACAAATGCCATTGGCCAGATGAAGACCTCAAGTATTAATGATGGGCCATCCGCCATGAGCTTTACTCATGGCGGTCGCTATGTTTCGCAGCTCGCTAGTCGCTCGGCTCTGCGCGCACTTTGTGCGCTTGATCTGCCTAGCGGCACTGCTGCACAGCGCTTGTCCAAGCTGCCGATGGCAGCTCCGCGAGAGGGATGGGAGCAGCGCGACGAAGAGCAACGCTCAAGGAGCGGACGCCGAGTAGAGCGAGGCGGCTAGGTTACCGTACTGCGGACAGCCCGACAGCGCAGCAGAGCAGCGCTGTCTCGCCACAATTATCAAAAAAAAGAATGTCACAAAGACATCAAAATTATAGTAACTTTTAAATGTGAATCTCGTACTTATGTATTGTATGAAAAGACGTTTACTGCTTCTGGCACTTGTTGCTTTCTTTGGGAATACTGTTTTTGGGCAAGTCACAGCTGATTTTACTGCAGATTTTACGAGTGGGTGTAGTCCGCTCGTCGTTGGATTTACTGATCAATCGACGTCAATCAACGGTACAATCGTCTCTTGGAATTGGGATCTTGGTGTATCAAGTGGTGTGACGCTTCAAAACCCTGGGGCGATTTATACATCTGGTACGTGGACGATCTGCTTGACAGTAACAGATAATCTTGGCTTTACTGATACTGAATGCAAGACCGATTTTCTGCAAGTTTTTGAAGGACCGACAGCGGCTTTTAATGCCTCACCTTTGCTCGGCTGCTCGCCTCTTGACGTTCAGTTTACTGATTTGAGTGTGCCTGGAGATGCTCCGATCGTATCATGGAATTGGAATCTTGCACCAGCAGCAAGTAATGCCCAAAATCCTAGTACAACATATCTGACAGATGGACCAAAACGAATTGTATTAATTGTAGAAGATGCTAATGGTTGTACTGACTTATTGGAAGTTCAGAATTTTATAGATGTTTCATTGCCGCCGATTGTTGATTTTACTGCTACACCAACTGGCACATGTAATGACAGTTTATCAGTTAATTTCTTAATACAAAACACTCAAGGCGGCGCTACACAATTTGAATGGAACTTTGGTGATGGAAATACAGCGACTGGAATAAATCCAACTCATGAATATGTTGGTTTTGGTTCATATGATGTAACACTCATTGCTACTGATCCAGTCTATGGTTGCTCTGATACCATTATTAAAACAGAATTTGTAATTCTCGAACAAATTGTACCTGGATTTACGAGCGACATGACTTCTGGATGTGAAGATTTAACTGTTCAATTTACTGATACATCGACAGGACCAGCTGCAAATTGGCTTTGGAATTTTGGTGATGGAAATACGAGTACTTTACAAAATCCAAGTCATACATATACAGCTGCTGGTTGTTATGATGTGACATTAGTTGTCAGTACAACTGATGGCTGCTCAGAGCAAACAAGTTTTACGTGTATTGATGTTGAGCCTTCGCCTACTGTTGGTTTTTCATTCAATCCAACTCAAAGCTGCGATGCTCCACTTCAAGTCAATTTTATAAATACAAGTAGTGCTTCGAGTGCAATACTTTGGGATTTTGGCGACGGAAATACGAGCATCAATCCGAATCCAACACATACATATACAAGTCCTGGAATTTATTCTGTTTCATTACAAATTACTGGTACAAATGGTTGTGTTGATTCTCTTGTATTCAATGATACTATTCAGATAATAGAACCAGAAGCGACATTTACGTCAGATGAGACTGAAGGCTGTGCACCACTAGAAATTCAATTTTCTAGTATTTTGAATGGGCTCGGTAATGCGACAAGTTGGCAATGGGATTTCGGAGACGGTAATACTTCGGTATTCGAAAATCCACTACATATTTATTCTGATACTGGCAGCTATGATGTAACGCTTGTTATTAATACTGATCTTGGTTGTAGTGATACAATATCAATTCAAGATTATATAAGTGCAGGAGAAGCTCCTGTAGCGAATTTTACGGCTGAGCCAAGAGACACTTGCGCAAATCAAGACATTACATTTACTGATTTAAGTACTGGAAATATTACAGACTGGTTGTGGTTTTTTGGTGATGGCGATTCAGATATATCGCAAAACCCAATGCACACATATACTGATACTGGTTTTTTCACTGTAACCTTAATTGTCTCCGAGAATCAATGTCGTGATACTCTTGTGCTTGAAGACTATGTCTATATCAGGCCACCAATAGCTCGCGTAAATGCTTCACGTGATTGCTCTGATCCTTTCACAATTAATTTTGTAGACAATTCGATTATTTCCGAGAATACAATTTACTCTTGGAATTTTGGAGATACAACCACAACAGCTGACACTTCATCATTGGCTGAGC
>JAHDHF010000025.1:0-3834 GCA_020631455.1 Saprospiraceae bacterium | reverse complement strand
TTGATACAGCTTTTGGCTGTGCCCCGCTTTCCATACAAGTCAGTAATCTATCTCAAGATGGAAATAGTTACAACTGGTCTGCTCCGGGTGCAACAATTGCTCCTGGGCCTTCTAACCCAAATCCAACATTGACGTATGCAAATGCTGGAAATTATTCAGGAATTCGTTTAATCATTACTGATGCAAATGGCTGTAGAGATACATTAATTGATAATCAGCCAATTCAAGTTTCTGATGTTTTCCCTGGCTTTACTGCTGCTCCTGATGATGGTTGTGCTCCTGTGATAATTTCATTTACTGATACTTCTTCTTCATTTATTGGACAATTAACTTCTTGGTCTTGGGATTTTGGAAATGGAGATTTTTCTACTCAGCAAAATGATTCGACATCTTATGGAGCTACGCAAGCATTTGATGTATCTCTTGTAGTTGAAAATGAATTTGGCTGCAGAGATTCCATTACAATTCCTGATGCTATTGATCTGAGTTTACCTGCAGTTAATTTCTTAGTAAATGATACTGAGTTGTGCCTCGGCCAAACTGCTCAATTCACAAATTCAACACCTACAGAACCCGGGATTACATACTTGTGGAATTTCGGTGATGGAAATTCATCCACTGCAACTTCTCCGAGTCATATTTACTCATCTATCGGTACATATACAGTTTGCTTAACCGCTACAAATGCAGATGGATGTGATACAACATTTTGTAGAGTTGATTATATCGAAGTCGATAATACAATTGCTGACTTTACTCAAGACACGACATTTACAACTTGTCCGCCACTTGAAGTAAATTTTCAAAACCTTGTAGCAAACGGTACTTCATTTATCTGGGATTTTGGAGATGGTTCAACTGCAACTACGCCTAACCCCACACACATTTATACACAATCTGGAGTTTATTCAGTTCAGCTTATTGCCGAAAATGCTTTTGGCTGTATTGACACCATTTTATATCAAGATTTAATTACAGTCGGAGGTCCTACAGGATCATTTTCATTTACACCAGATGAAGGTTGTGCTTCTCTCCAAACAACTTTTACAGTTTTATCTGAAGATGCAAGTGCTGTTATTGCAGATTTTAGAGACGGAACAGTTCAAACAATTCCAATAAGTGGAGACACAACAGTCTTTACTCATAATTATGATAGTGCAGGTGTATTCCAACCTATTTTAATTCTAGAAGATCCACTTGGCTGCCGACTTGTACTTGATCCAGCTGGCTCAATTACAACTGAATTATTAGTATCTGATTTTATAGTAGATGCAGTCATTCTCTGTGATAGTGGTGTTGCTACATTCACACCTTCAGTATATTCTTCTGACCCAGGAGTTACATATCAATGGTCATTTCCTGGCGGAACTCCGAGTACATCAACTGACCCAATTCCAACAGTTGGATATTCTAGTGCTGGAAATTATGATGCGCAATTAATTGTCAGCAATATCTTCTGTTCTGATACTATTTCTTATCCAGATATTCTAGAAGTTGCTCAGCGTCCTATTGTATCTTTTACTGACAGTCTACCAAATCCTTGTACACCTGACGTCTTCATTTTTAATAATAACTCTACATCTACTTACGGTGTAATCGACAACTACTTTTGGGATTTTGGAGACGGAAATTTCTCTATCCTAGAATCTCCTACTCATGTATTTTTAGTTGAAGGCAACTATGATGTAACATTAATCGTCGAAACTGAATTTGGATGTATTGATAGTCTGACACAAACAATCACTGTAAGTCCATATCTCGATCTCGGAGTTTTGGGTGATTCTACAATTTGTGTAGGAATTTCTGTTCCACTTTCAGTTAATACAGGTACTAGTGCTATTCAATCCATTACGTGGTCGCCTGATAGTACGCTGACTTGTTCTGATTGTCCAAATCCAATTTCGACTCCCGATCAAACCACAATTTACACTGTAACCGTAGTTGATAGTTTAGGATGTTTTCAGACTGAAAATGTCACTGTATTTGTCAATGCAGTATTTGCCGAAGCTGGTCCAGATCAAAATCTTTGTCTAGGAGAGCAGCCAACACTTTCAGTGACTGGAGGAAGCTCCTATTTATGGTCTCCAGCATCTGTTCTTGATGATCCGACTTCTGCTACTCCTACTGCCACGATTTCTTCAAATACAACATTTATTGTAGAAGCAACATCTCCAAATGGCTGTACAGCATTTGATACAGTTGTTGTCACAATCAATCCTGATCCTGTTCTCAGTATTAGTAATGACACAACGATTTGTAGTAATAGTGATGTGCGACTCACAGTGACAGGAGCAGATTTCTATACTTGGTCGCCTGCCTCAAGCCTCGATTGCTCGACTTGTGGGACTGTCGTCGCTAGTCCCAACACGAATACAACGTATACGGTCATTGGCGAGACTCAATTCGGCTGCCGCGATACGATACAAGTCACGGTCAATGTTGTTCCAGTACCTTCCCTTGGAATTTCTCCAGATCAAGACATTTGCGAAGGCGACAGTATACAGCTTGTCTCTTCAGCAGCGCAAGTGCATCAGTGGTCGCCCAATATTGATTTGTCCTGCAGTGGCTGCCCAAATCCAGTTGCTTTTCCAAGTACGACGACTACGTATACATTAAGCGTGGTTTATGCAACGGGTTGCCTTGATCGCGATTCAGTGACGATCACCGTCAATCCTGTACCGACTGCTAATGCAGGTGCAGACATTGTATCATGTGATGGCACTGGCGTGCAACTCAATGGTTCTGGCACAGGAACACCTTTTTGGTCCCCAAGTGGCTCTCTTTCTGATGCGACTATTCTCAATCCACTCGCTACTCCAAGTAGCACTACAACATATACCCTGACGATGACAGACGGCATTTGCTCAGCTAGTGATCAAGTCGAAGTCGAAATTCTACCGAGCTTTGCAATTATAGCAAGTGGAGATCAAACCATTTGTAATGGCGATTCAGTCGTCCTGTCTGCGACTGGAGCAACTGCATATTCTTGGTCGCCAGCTACTGGACTATCTACGACAAGTGGTGGAGTGACCATTGCTACGCCTTCGGTTACGACCACATATTCAGTTTTCGGATTTCAAGGCGCTTGCGATCCTGATACAGCATTCGTAACGATTACAGTAGAAGATGCGCCTTTTGTGAATGCTGGCGAAGATCTCGAAGCTACAGCAGGAACTACAGTTACAGTTATTGCAGAAGCCGATCCAGGTACGACTTTAACTTGGACTCCTGCTAGTGATTTGAGCTGTTCTGACTGTTTGACTCCTGAAATCACAGTAGGTGATTCAACGACTACATACACACTCACTGCTTCAACTACTGGCGGCTGCTCTACCTCAGATCAACTGACTATTACACCGATTTTTGATTGCGAAAACAGTATTGTTATACCAAATGCATTCTCACCAAATGGCGATGGAATCAATGATGTATTTTACGTCAGAAAAATTGGGCAGATCGAAACATTCAAAATCTTTAATCGCTGGGGCGAGCTCGTCTTTGAGACAGATGATGTCAGCAATGGCTGGGACGGAACATACAAGGGCAAAGAACTCAACGGAGCAGTATTCGTGTACTACGTTTCTGCCAAGTGCCCGTTTGATGGCAGTGATATTTTAATTACAGGAAACGTCACACTTATTCGGTGACAAAAAATAGATTTGGGGCTGCCCCTACAATCAAAAACTCCTAGAGAAATATCTCCAGGAGTTTTTTATTTCGGGTCGGGCTATTCGGCACTCTCTCTGCGCTCATTTCATTCTCGCAGAGTTCAAACAACACCTACTATCCCTCAGCCGTTAATTTATCCTCCGCAATCCGAAGCTTGTAGCTTCG
>JAHDHF010000024.1 GCA_020631455.1 Saprospiraceae bacterium | reverse complement strand
GCCCGCCGCCTCCAAATGCATTCCAAAATAAGCTGCCACTGCCATCGTCCGTACCTAGGGGATAAACGACAATAAATCCTTCAGCATTTGCTGTGTTTGTCATCAGCGAATAGAATCGCTGCTGATTATTGTCAGAGCCGTAGCCATGCAGATTAAATACAAGCGGGATAGCAGTACCAGCTACATAACTTGGAGGCACATCCATGATGTAGTCTCTCATCAATCCACCATGTGTGATTGTACCTGAGATTTGAGCTGCAAGTCCTGTACTCAACAAGACGAAAACTATAAAAAGGAGTCGTTGGATCATAACTGCAAAAGTAAAGAGATGCAACGCACTTTTTTGTAAAGTGTTTTGATGAGCCATCCGCTCCTCACGCTATTCGTCGCGGTCGCTATGCTTCGTGGCTCGCTGTTCGCTCGGCCTCAGGCTTTTGCTTCGCAACGTCTGAGTCTTCGGCTGCGCCTCACCACTTCGCAGCGCTTGTCCGAGTGTATGTTTAAGTGATATATTTGCATATGAATAAAAAGGAGATATTCTTATTTGTTTCAGTAGTCATGGTCATTTTGATTGCGATTTACTTTTACACCGATAATTTGAAGCTAAAACAAATGCTTGAGAAAAGTGATTCTCGCTTAGATTCAACAAAATCGATTCTTAATAAAATGAAAGAGGATATACAGAAACACTTAGATTCAGAAGAAGGAATCAATGAAAAAGTAAAGAGTGAAATTGTAGGTCTAATTGATAAATATCGAGATGTAGATAATAAAGTTGTTGGAGAACTAGCAAAAGTAAATTCATTAATTGCAACAGGCCACAATGATGAAGCTTTACAATCTATGACAAAAATAATCGAGAGACTTTTAAAGAAAATTCATGGAGTAAATGGAGATAAAAAGAGAATGACTTTAAGTAATATGATTCAAAAGTCTAAAGAAGATAGTGTTATTTCTAACGAAGAATATTATGCTTTACAATATTTAAGGGAACTTCGTAACAAGTTGTCTCACGAAATTGATGTTAATTTTGATTCCAATAAATCCTTGTCAGCTCTTTTGTTATGTGTTGGTGTTATTGTTAAACTAGGAAGCCTAGTTACTAGAACATAATTTGGTTATTAACTGTAGTTGAAGTTCTATCGGCTGAGGGATAGTAGGCGTTGTTTGAACTCTACTTGCTGATCAAAAAGATCAGCAAGTAGAGAGAGTGCCGGATAGCCCGACCTCGCGGAGCGAGGACAGCCCCTATTTATTATTCAGTTGAGTACGGCATTATTCATGCTTTATACTTAAGGGATGAAGTATTTATTCTTCTTTTTATTCGTGGTGAGTTTTATAAGCTGTCGTCATGAGCCACAGCCACAGTTAGTTTTGCAGATCACGGCTGAAGAGGTGTTACATGCTGTGAAAGCAAGCCAATCATTGGAATTAGTTATTGATCCTCAGTATTCTGTAGAATCCGAAGGATTTCCAGATAGTATAGAGGTAGAAGGAGTTCGTTTATTTGTATTAAATGCTGATAGTACAGCGAGTAGTTTAAAGTTATCGTTTTATCAAATACGCGATACAATCGATCAAGATATAATCGCGGATATTTTAATAGAAAAACATCGTGCTTGGCGACGCGAACAAATCGAATTAGTTGATAGCTACTTGCAAGTGCCGCCACCAGAAGTGCGCAGGCAAAATGAATTAATCGTTTACCTAGAAGGCGGTTTGAGCAAAGATGAACAATACCCAATTATACATGTCATTGACTCGCTTTTGTTAGAGTGAACCGAACGCTGAATCAAGTGTTTGGATGGCATGAATAAAGTGCATGATCAAGAAAGCGAATTTGACTACGAGCAAAGCCAAAAGCCAACCGTTTTTATTAACCCATCATTATTTGGTCTTGGCTTGTTGTTATTTGGTATTGTCGCTTTGTTTCTAGGCGTTATGCTCTCGTATTCGTACACCATTTTTACGAATCCATCTGTAAATCCGCTTCAGCTTCCGATTATTTTTCTTGTCAATACAGTTTTTCTACTTGGCACATCGTGGTTTATAAAGCAAGCAAACGTTGCCTATCAAGATGATAACACAGAAAAGTACACGAAGTCTTTGATTTATGTTTTGATCAGCACAGTATTATTTATTCTGGCTCAAGCTGTTGCTTGGTTCATTTTGCAGCGTCAAGGCATTCACCTTGTAGCAGATTCGCCGATGTCTTCGTACATCTACATACTGGCGATATTACATGTCATTCACGTTTTAGGCGGCTTGCCTTTTCTGTGTTTTTTCATTTTTGTAGCAGTCAAACGTATGAAAGATCCTGTCAGTGTTTTCGTGTACTTCTCTGATCCTGAAAAACACCTCAAGTTGCGAATGTTGACAACGTATTGGCATTTTCTAGATGTTTTGTGGATCGTATTGATTGTCTTTTTATTTGGGATGTACTGGCTTGCTCAAGTAGTTTAGCGGCTCCTTATGCAAAAAATACTTATCCACGATGCGACCATCATCAACCAAGGTCGCGAATACACAGGTCACGTCATTATAAACGGTGATCGAATCATCGAAGTCATCGAAGGAAAACTTCCTAAATCGCTCAATGAATCAACAGAATACAAACGCATTGATGCCAAAGGAAAACTCTTGATGCCTGGTGTCATTGACGATCAAGTTCACTTTCGAGAACCAGGCTTGACGCACAAAGCCAATATCGAGACGGAGTCCCTTGCAGCAGCTTATGGCGGCACGACGACATTCATGGAAATGCCAAATACCAAGCCTTCCACGACAACAATGGAAGCCTTATATGACAAACTCGATCGCGCAAATGGCCGCTCGACAGCCAACTATTCATTCTTTTTTGGAGCATCAAATGACAATCTTGACATCGTAAAAGCTCTCGATCCGACGCTCGTGCCAGGAGTCAAAGTATTCATGGGCAGCAGCACTGGCAATATGCTTGTCGATGATGAGGACGTGCTACGAGGCATTTTCAAACATTCTCCAACGCTTGTTGCAACACATTGCGAAGATGAAGCCACGATCAAAAAAAACATGTTTGATTACGTGGCGACGTATGGTGATGGTTTGCACGCGATGCATCATCCCATGATCCGCAATGCTGATGCTTGTTATTTGTCGAGTAGCAAAGCAATCGAGCTTGCAAATGCCTACGACGCGCGGTTGCACATTTTACATATTTCAACAGCTCGAGAAATTGCTCTTTTCGCCAAAGGTGACCTTGCTGACAAAAATATCACAGCCGAAGCCTGCGTTCATCACCTTTGGTTTACAGAAGACGAGTATCCGACACTCGGCAATAAAATCAAATGCAATCCCGCAATCAAGTCTAAGTCTGATCGAGCAGCAATACGCGCCGCTTTGCTAGACGGACGCATCGATGTAATGGCTACTGATCATGCACCGCATACAGTAGAAGAAAAGTCAAAACCTTATGTCGAAGCGCCTAGCGGCCTACCTCTAGTACAGCATTCGTTGCAGATGGCGCTTGCGCTCGTAGAACAAGGCGTGATGAGCCGTGCTCGCATGGTGGAGTTGATGTGTCACAATCCAGCTCGGTTATTTGCGGTGCATCAGCGCGGTTATATCAAAGCTGGATATTTTGCTGATCTTGTCCTTGTTGATCCAAAGAAACCATACACGATAAATCAGGAAAATATCCTTCACAAATGTGCATGGTCGCCTCTCGAAGGACATACATTTTCTTCGAGCATAGAGAAGACATTTATCAATGGAATTTGCATACAAGATGAGCCAAACGCTCGTCCGGGTGTAGCAGCTCAGTTTCAGATTAAGTAGCAGAATAATGGGCCATCCCTCGCTCACTGCGTGAGCTTCGGGTCGCTATGCTTCGTAGCTCGCTGTTCGCTCGGCCGCCTGCATTTCATTTTGGCGTCTGCTGCGCACCACTTCGCAGCGCTTGTCCATCTCATAGTGAGGCAGCTGCTGGCTGAGGGATAGAAGGTGTTGTCTGAACTCCGAGTGAACGAGAGAGAACTCGGAGAGAGTGCCGAATAGCCCGACCGCAGCTTTGCTGCGGGCAGCCCCAAAATGACCACGTTCTGCACATTTGTGATGTCACATAGCTGTCAATACCTGATGTAAAACGAAAAAGCGTTTAACCAGTTCGTATATTCGTCACTTGATCCAAACACATTCTGTTTTTATATGATTCGTTCTATACTTTCCTCGATTCTGTTTGTCTTGATAGCAGCAGCTGCTACTGCTCAAACATATTCTCCTGATTACTATGATGGCGCTTTTTATGTCAAGATAGCCGATCATATCAATCCGACATTCTCTGATTTTGAATCAGCTCAGGTAGATGCCGTCGGTATGGAGATACTCGATGTGATGCAAGATGCTGGTGTTACAAAATTTGATATGCCATTCACTCGTTTGAAAACTCCTTTCTTCAAGCGCGTATTTGAAATTCAGTTTGATGATATTGCTGCTACAGAGCAATTGCTCGAAGAGTTGAACGCATTAGCTGTTCTTGATTATGCAGAGCTTATTCCAATTTATAAGGTGGCTTATGTACCAAATGATCCGAATACAGCTCAATACGCTTTACCCTTAATAAGTGCCTACGACGCTTTTGATCTTCATCAAGGCGATGCTGGTACTGTCGTCGCAATCATTGATGATGCAGTACAACTTAATCACCAAGATTTACAAGCTGAAATCTGGCAAAACCTTGGCGAAATAGCTGGAAATGGAATTGACGATGACGGAAACGGCTACATCGACGATGTGTTTGGTTATGACGTAGCTGACAACGATAATGATCCGAATCCTCCATCCAACGCAGGAGCTTTTAACTTTTCGCACGGTACGCACTGTGCTGGCATTGCAGCAGCCGATACTGACAACAATGAAGGAATTGCTTCGATAGGTTTTGACTGTCAAATCATGGCAATTAAAGGTGCTACCAATACTTCAGACGGACAGAGCATCCAAGCCGGATACGAAGGAGTCGAATATGCAATCGTAAACAATGCAGATGTCATCAGTATGTCTTGGGGCGGCGGTGGATCAGGAGCTACTGGTCAAGCCTTGTTTGACCAAGCATTTTCTCAAGGGATAATTTGTGTAGCTGCTGCTGGTAATGACGGCACGAATGATGTCTTTTATCCTGCTGGCGCAGACAATGTCGTCAGTGTAGCAAACACTACGAGCTCGGATGCAAAAAACGGATCAAGTAATTATGGATCTTGGATTGACATTTCAGCTCCTGGTTCGGGTATTGTGAGTACAGTTTACAATGGCAATTATGTACAATATACTGGTACAAGTATGTCGTGCCCTATGGTAGCCGGTCTTGTTGGACTCATGAAAAGTTATGCTCCAAGTGTAGCTCCAGAAATTATCGAAAACTGCTTGTTGAGCTCAGCTGATAACATTGATGCAAGTAACCCATCATATATTGGGCAGCTTGGATCAGGACGCATCAATGCGCGTGCTGCTCTTGAATGTTTGAATAGTTATGTGCCTCCTGTTGCTACAATCAATGTCGAAACACTTGGCCCAGTTTGCCCAGGATCCTATGTTCAGTTCAGTGATGATGCTTCGTATAATCCGACATCACGCACTTGGTCTTTCCCTGGAGGAGTTCCTTCAACATCGAATCACCCGAATCCAATTATTTATTATCCAACTGCGGGCTCATACAATGTGACATTATCTGTAACAAATGCAAATGGTACAGACATGACAACTGAATTTGGCGTCGTCAATATCAATGCAAGCGGCCGCGAAACATTCTTCAGCGATAATTTTGAATCAGGAAATTTAACAACGAAGGGTTGGACAGTTGTCAATCCCGACGGAAGTAATACTTGGTCGGTTGCTGCAGTTGGAGGTTCGAATAATGGCGATTATGCTGCTAAAGCTAGTTTGTATAATTATAACTCAACAGGTCAGGAAGATTATCTCGTAACACCTGCATTCGATTTTTCTGGGCGTAATAATATTGAGCTCGAATTTGAGCACGCGCACAGACGATCTACTTCAGCTCGCTCAGATGAACTCCGTGTAGAAGTCAGTACAAATGGTGGCTCGTCTTGGACTACTGAATTTGCTCAAAATGAAACTGGTACAGGAAACTTCGGTACTGGTGCGATTAGTAATGTCGATTTCGTTCCTGGTAATGACGCTGACTGGTGCTACGCTGGTTCTACAGGAGCATCTTGTTTTACAGTTAACTTAAATGGCTATTCTGGACAATCAAATGTTATTGTTCGATTTGCTACAAATAATGATAATGGAAATAATATCTATCTCGATAACATTAAATTTTCGAGTGATTGTAATACTGTGACTTCAAGTATTCCGAATGCGTTTTTCACGAGTAACATTTCGTCAACTTGTGCGCCTGCAGCAATTCAGTTTACTGATATTTCTCAAGGAAGTCCAACCTCTTGGTCGTGGTCATTTACTGGTGGAGACATTGTTTCGAGTACGATGCAAAATCCTGTAGTTAATTACTCAACGCCGGGTATATATGATGTGACATTAACTGCTACAAATGCAAATGGATCTGATTCTTATTCGCAAGCTGGTTATATCGAAATCATCGCTCCTGCTGTTCCGTCTTATTCGGCAAGTGTTGTTGGTACAACAGTAACGTTTATTAATTCATCAACTGGCGCAAGTTCTTACTATTGGGATTTCGGAGATGGAAATTACAGTTTCGATGCATCTCCAATTCATCAATATGCTGTAGCTGGTGATTATACTGTTACGCTTACATTGACAAATGCATGTGGAACTGTCAACGACGTACAGACAGTTTCTACTGCTCCTATTTCACAATTCTCTACTGGTCTATCTGGGCCAGTTTGTTCGCCAGCTACTCTAAACCTATTAGACAATTCGGACGGAACAATTACAAGTTGGAACTGGACGATGACAGGTGGATCGCCAGCAACAAGCACAATGCAAAATCCATCGGTTACGTATTCTACACCAGGTACGTATCCGATTACTCTCGAAGTGACAAATGCATTTGGCTCAAATACGTCTACTTCATTCGTTGTTGTTACTGAATTCCCGCAGCCATCATTTACGTATTCGCAATCAGGCGCTAATGTCAACTTTACAAATACAACTGTTGGAACAGGAAGTACATATTCTTGGGACTTTGGAGATGGAAATACAAGCACAAGCGCTTTGCCAAATCACACGTATGCAGGCCCAGGTACATACACTGTTACCTTAACTGCTTCAAATAGCTGTGGTACAGATACATATTCTGAGGTTATTACAATTACTGGCGTTAATGTTAATGCTGCTGCTCAAACAATTGAAGGATTTATTTCTCCTACAATTACATCTACTACAACTCAACTATTTATTTCCGAATCATTGTCTGATTCTCGTGTATTAGTATTTGATGTTTTAGGTCAGCAAGTAGATTTCCTTCAATTAAATGATGTTCTAGCTCAAAGCACTCATCAAATAAATCTTTCTTCATTCGTTGATGGCGTTTATATTATTCGTCTCGAATCAAATGAAGGCGCATCAACGTATCAAGTCATTAAGCAATAATTTTTCTGTGAAGTATTTACTGAGTGTTTTAGCTGTCTTGTGTTTTTCTGTTTTGGGAATAACACAAACAAATCATCCTGATTATCATGATGGAAAATTATACGTCAAATTCAAAAATGAAATTCAGGTAGAATTTTCTTCACTAGAAGAATTAAATTCTAATACAGGGAATTCTGAATTAATTGAAATTTTACAACAATTTCAAGTCAGCTCTTTTGATCAGTCTTTTCCAAGTTTAAAAACAGAAGTATTCAAGCGGACTTTCACACTTGAGTTTTCTGATTTTAATGATGCTATTGATTTAATTGAATCACTGGAATCCATCTCTTTAATTGAATATGCTGAACGAATTCCGATCATGCGTACAGAATATGTACCGAATGATCCTTTGCAATCGAGCCAATTTGCGCCTGCTTTAATTAGTGCGTTCGGAGCCTACGATATTCATCAAGGTGGAAATGCAGTTGTCGCAATTGTTGACGATGCTGTATTTATTAATCATGAAGACCTGCAACCTAATATATGGGTCAATCCAGGTGAAATTCCGAACAATGGTATTGATGATGACGGAAATGGATATGTCGATGATGTGAACGGTTACGATGCTGTAGATGGTGATAATAACCCAAGCCCGCCGTCGAATGCGTCGAATGGTTTCTTTACACACGGAACACACTGCGCAGGAATTGCAGGGGCAGCCACAGACAATGGAAAAGGCGTCGTCTCTATCGGGTTTAATAATAAAATTATGCCTGTCAAGACAAAGCGTGACTCCAATACAGATCCATCATCACTAGATAATACAGGAGCAGGAGTCGCTTATGCAATTGCAGCAGGCGCAGATGTCATTAGTATGTCTTATGGTGGAACGGGCTTTAGCCAGACATCTCAAAATCTTTTTGACGAGGCTTATGCAAATGGAATAGTCTGCTTGTCAAGTGCCGGAAATGATAACAGCTCAAGCAGCAGTTATTATCCAGCAAATTATAATCATGTCATCAGTGTAGCATCAACAACTGGTAGCGATACGAAGAGCAGTTTCTCCAATTATGGAACTTGGGTTGATATCTCAGCACCTGGAAGCAGCATTTACAGCACGCTAGCAGGAAGCACAAGCAGCTACGGAGATCAAAGCGGTACGAGTATGTCATGCCCGATGGCTGCTGGACTCATTGGTTTGATGAAGTCATACGCGCCAACATCAACTGTCGATCAACTTGAGCAATGTCTTTTATCGAGCGCTGACGATATCGACGCACAAAACCCTTCATACATCGGACAGCTAGGAGCTGGACGCATCAATGGGCAAGCTGCTTTGCTTTGTGTAACTCCAATTCAACCGCCTAGTGTGGCATTTACTTCAAATAATGAAGATATTCTTTGCCCGGGCTCCTATGTGCAATTTGAGAACTTATCTCAATACATTTCAAACCTTCCTGTAAGCTACGAGTGGACATTTGCAGGAGGAATACCGTCCACCTCACAGCTCGCGAATCCAACAGTTCTCTACAATACTTCAGGAACGTATGATGTTAAGCTCAAAGTTGTTTCTCCGTACGGCGAAGACTCGACTATTCTTGTTAACCAAGTTCAAGTTGACGGCGTCAATGGTCTCGAAGAGTTTTTCCTCGAAGATTTTGAAAGCGGCGATTTTGCGACAAATGGTTGGACAGTCAATAATCCAGACAACAGTCGCGGTTGGGATGTCGATCAAGCAGCTGGCGACAACAATGGCTCGTACGGTGCTTATATGCGTATGCGGAGCTATTTGCCTCGCGGATCACGCGACGAATTGATTTCACCAGCTTTCGATTTGTCTTCATCTTCTAATGTTCGCATGACAGCTGACTATGCGTACACAAACTTCCTTGGACGTATTGACTCATTGTATATTAAAGTCTCTACTGATGGAGGTTCGACATGGACAACTGAAGCAGCCTTTGGCGAAAATGGTTTCGGCAATTTTGTAACGCATCCAAGCCAAAACAGCAGTTTCATTCCTTCATTTGGCGATTGGTGTTACGACAATGCCGCTACAAATTGTATCGATATTGATCTATCAAGCTATGATGGCTCAGCAAATGTGTTAATCATGTTTGAAACCGTCAATGACAACGGAAACAACCTTTGGCTTGACAATATTCGCTTGACACGAAGCTGCAGTGCTGTTCCTTCGCTTCAAGCAGAATTTGCTGCTTCTGCCGAAGCTGGCTGCTCGACGATGACCGTTGATTACACTGATCAAAGCCTTGGAGGTGCGACAAGTTGGGTTTGGACATTCCCAGGCGGTACACCTGCTACGAGTACACTCCAAAATCCAACTGTGACCTACGCGACTCCTGGAGATTACGATGCAACACTAGTTGTTTCAGACGGAACAGGCTCGAGTACACTTACTAAAACAGAAATAGTTTCTGTTCGCCCTTCGGGTTCGACTTCAGCAGGATTTACAAGCAGCAATACAGGATTTGATTTTGTCTTTACAAATACAAGTGCTGGCGCGACACAAAATGCATGGGATTTTGGTGATGGCAATTTGAGCTCATTGAGTGATCCAGCGTACACGTATCCTAATCCGGGCACGTACACAGTGACATTGACGGCTGTTGGTGATTGCGGATTTGATGTGATGACAATGGTTGTGACGACGCCGCCTGTCGCTGAGTTCGATCAAGATATCACATTCGGTTGTGCGCCGATTTCAGTCAACTTTAGTGATCAAAGCCTCGGCTCTGTTGTCTCTCGCAATTGGACATTTGCAGGCGGAGTTCCAGCAACGAGCACAGCAGCCAATCCTTCAGTGACATTTGCAAGTCCGGGTGGTCATCTCGTCACGCTCGAAGTCACAAATGCAAGTGGTACATCGACGACCAATCGTTTTATCCTCGGAGAAGATCTGCCTACAGCCGATTTTTCATTTACAGTGAATGGTACAGTCGTTTCATTTAATAATGCAGGCTCATCGACTGGGCCTTCAGTGACTTATGACTGGGATCTCGGTGATGGTACGATGACAAGTACCAATACCAATATCATCCACGCATATCCAGATGTGACAGCGACCTATCCAGTCACGATTACTGTTACCAATTCCTGCGGTTCTACTTCGTACACTGACAATGTGACGATCACAGGATCGGTTGGCGTATCGACGCTTCCAGAAGGGCAGTCAATTGATCTTGCACCAAGTCTCACAACTGATCGTGTCACCTTGTACGCAGTTGGATTTGAGCCGCAAAATGCCCAAGTACAAATCATCGATCGTCTTGGTCGCACATTGTATACAGATGTCTGGCAGCAAGGAAATCAGCACACGATTTCTGCTCAATCACTTGCTACAGGAATGTATTATATCCAAATACAAACCGAGCAAGGCATCGTGACAGAATCATTTATGAAGATCGAGTAGGGGCATCCGCCTCGCAATGCTCGGCGGCGGGCTATACGCAGTACGGTAGCCTAGCTTCTATTAAAAAAGCCACTCAACATATTGAGTGGCTTTTTTAATAGAATCCGCCCTTCCTCCTGAGTAGTCGGGACGGGCGCTGCTCCTATCCCTATGCCGAAATACTGTAGCTCTTATGATCGTAATGAACGAGAAAACGTTAATTCTTTCAACTAACTGAACGAATTTAGCTAAATTCATTCAAAAGGACAAGCGATGGGAAGGGGCGCGAAGCGCTCACAGAGCGTTCCGACTATTTAGGAGGAAAGCGGAGTGATGAGCGAATAGCGAAACCCTGGATCAGCGCGGTGCTGCGAAATGCAATGAGCAGCATGGCCCATTCTTCATTTTATTTTTGAGACTGAAGTGTCTTGACTTGTACTTCGAGGATTTTAATTTTTTGTTCAAGTGAATTTACTTTTTGCTCAAGCTGAATAATTTTTGTTTGATCAGCTTGATTGGAATTTGGTTTTGGGCTGCTTGGTTGCGGCTTGACATCAGTACTTGGCGTAGGAGCTGATTCATCTTTTTTGAATGGATTTTCAATTTTAAATTCTCCCGTTTGCATATAGGTCGCGCCAAAGTATGCGATCGGCGCAACAATCAAAATAACGATAAGCAACTTGCTGAAAATGGTCAGACGAGGTTTGCGACTAGACATAGTGTTGTGTTTTTGCAAACATACTGCTTGCAATGTTTCTCTTCGGCAGCTTTAGACTGAGAGAGTATTTTGGACGATTAGTAATACCAATCTTCGGATTCGATGATATAAATGAGTCCAAACTCATGTGTCATGCCGAGGTTTTGTGAGTTTTCGCTAAACTGAAAACTGACACCATAGGTGATGCGATATTGATCTTGAAAAAGGATTCCTGCATTGGCAGAAATCGTACGATCTGTCGCGTATCCTATTCCTGCATTAAATCCATTATAAAATCGCGCTCGAATATCGAGCTGCGCATGAATAGGCGAAACAGGAGAATATTTGACAAATAAACTCGGCTCAATAAAATTGCCTTCGTCATTAAATGGAATCATTCCGCCGCCCATCAAAAAGACATGCATCTCACGATCAATACCAGAAATGCGGCCATCATCTTCGTAGGAGATATTCATGCTCATCAATTGCGGCACAGCGACTCCAAATCGAAAAAAATCTGAGAAATAATAAATGCCCGCGCCAGCGTCAGGACGAATTTTTGAATCATTATTTCGTAATACAAGTTCATCGCTCGGATCATTGACTCGAAGCTCGTCTCCTGCAAGTCGATATTGCACGAGTCCGAGTTGTAATCCAAATGCAATTTTGCTGTCAACATAATTGGAAGCTCCGAGCTCAATTTGGTAAGCGTAATTACCATATAATCCCATAAATGATGTCGGCCCAGTTTTATCAAAAATAAAATAGCCGCCAGCACCCATGTTATAATCTTCAAGTTTTGCTTGAAATGAACCGACGGCTGTGCGAGGCGCATTAGGCATCGCCATCCATTGATGACGATAGAGTGCAGCTGCTTCGATATTACCATTTGAACCTGTTGCAGCTGGATTCAGAAAATGACCATGCAACATATATCGGCTGTACATAGGTAATTGTTGCGCAAATACTTGAACACTCATCAGAATAAATATTCCGACAAACGAATATGTCAGAATGTTATTCACGAATAATTGTTAAATCACCTTTAATAACGCCGTAATTATTGCCGAGGTTTAAAATAAAATAATATGTACCAGCTGGTAATTCGCCGCCGCCATATCGTCCGTCAAATCCATTTAGATAAGGTGCTTGTTCAAATACTTCATCGCCGTACCGATTTAAAATGACGACTTCATTATCTGGGAATAAAGTATTGAGATCAATAATTTCCCAAGTGTCATTTTTGCCATCACCATTTGGAGTTAACGCATTTGGGACAAAAATTAAATTGCTGTCGTATGGGACTAGATCGATAAAAACTTGAGCTGTATCTGTACAACCAAAATCATTAAATCCAACAACTGTAAATGTAGTTGGAGCAGTAGGAGTCGCAATAGGTTCAGGACAATTCGCACAACTTAAATCATCAGTAGGCGTCCAGGAATATCCTTGGGCACCAGTCGCTCCTATTGTAGCTGATGTAGAAGCAGCTATTGTCGTGTCACCATACGCCGTAATCGAGACACCTGGGAAAACTGTAATCTGTAAAGACGCATTTGAATAACTACAACCCGAAGCATAAGCTGTTACAAAAATAATATCACCGTCACTTAAATCTGATGTATTAAAAATTGGAGATGAGCCGCTTTGTACAAGCAATCCGTCAACAGAAAAATCATACGTATCGAAACCAGATGTTGCAGTAGCAGTAAGTATTTCTCCTTCACAGATTTCGTCATCACTTAGTACAAGATCGACGCCGTCTTCTAGTATTGTCATTTGAATGAAGGCAGACGAATAAGAGCAACCTGTTGTTGTATTTTCCGCTACAACTTGTACGACATCATTATTCGATAATGTAGTTGTATTAAAAATATTAGAAGGGCCAACTTGTTGTTGAACACCATTGACTAAAAAATAATACACATCAAATCCAGTCGTAGCAGTAAAGGTGACTTGTTCGTCAGGGCAAGCTGTAGTAGGAGAAGCAGTTAATTCAACTTGTTCATCATAAACAGTCATGATGATGACATTGCTTGTGTAGCTACAGTTTACTGAATTATCTGTCGAAATAACATAAATGCTATCGCCATTTGTTATTGAATTTGTTTGAATAAATGGATCTGATCCTGCTTGAATGATAATTCCATTCTGAATAAATTGATAATTATCAAATCCCAAAGTTGCTTGCAATAAAGTCGTGTCTCCAGGACACAACAGCTGCGGAAATGCATTTAAATTGACCGTATTGTCATAAACTGTAATTTGAATTTGATTTGAAGTATATGTACAAAGAACAGTCGAGTCAGTGGCAGTGACAGTTATAATATCACCATTATTAATTGAAGAACTAATAAACCCAGAAGAAGGAGATGACTGAACGAGGTTTCCATTGACATAGAATTCATACAATTCAAAAGCACCACTGGCAGCAAATTGAATTGTTTCGCTAGGACAAATTGTTGTATCGCTTGCGGTCAATGTCACTGAATTTTCAAATACAGTCATGATGAGATCATCACTTGTATATTGGCAGCCAGTAGTTGTATTAGTAACAATGACTGATATGATATCACCATCATTTAGTGGTACATGAATAAATGTCTGACTATTGCTTGATTGAATTAAAATGCCATTGACATAGAAGTCATATATATCAAATCCACTTGTAGTAGTAAAGATGACGCCAGTACCAGGACAAACCGAAGTGTCAGAAGCAGCTAAAGAAACTGAGCTTTCAAATACTTGGAGTGTAATTGAATTTGTACGATAAATACATGCTGCATCATCAATAATGACATTGACGATATCACCATCAGAAAATGAATTGATGTAAAAACTATCAGTAGACGATTGTACTAAAATGCCATTGACATAAAAATCATATTGCGCAAAACCTCCAGCAGCTGAAATGGTAATTGTGCTGTCTTGACAAGCAGGATTTGGACTTGCAGTAAGGAGCTGTTCTTCAGCAGAGTCAATCAATGCGAAAGCTGGCTCAGCAAAGTCAGAATGATTTCCGACACTCAGAATATCGTGATTAAATATTGGATCAAAACCAACTGTTGCCGGACCAATTGATTCCCATTGAGGAATATTCTGCCAATGACCAATATCATCATACAAACCATCTACTGCTGACTCATAATGAATTGCTAGAGCTGCATCACCAACACCTGAGTCGCGATAAACCCGATGATAAAAATCTGGATTGACTTCACAAACAAATGAATCGCGTACAGATCGATCAAATCCTTCGATTGTCGCATCGACATTCGCCATTCTGACAAGCCAACGCATATTCGGCTGAGTAGGCGTGATCGTCAAAGGGCGAAATCGAGTCGTGCCTAAAGAAGAACCAACAGGAAAATAATAGTCGGAAGTCTGACCTGTGTAGCGAAGCAAGCCGCCGTCTTCTATACTGCTGACAAAGCCACCAGTCGTTGGGACAGAAGTTAATGCAGGATTCCGCACTCGTACGACATGTGAGTCAAGCGAAAACTCTCGATCATTGAGCAGCAGGCGAGTGTCAATGAGTACTTCAATGTCGGCGTATTTGATACCAGTTTGTTCAAGCCACAATTCACTGAATACTGTTGTATCAAGACCACGTATTCGTTGATCATCTCCAAAGAGCCTGACATAGCCTAAACCATAACTCGAAAAAGCTGCTCCTCCTGAGTTGTTGATCCAATCTTGAAAAAGATAAATTGTATCACTATTGTGTACAGTCGCACCAAGCGAAACTCGTGCATCACCATGTACAGACATAAACGCACCATCTTTTACAGATAGCAAGCCTTCATGCACCGTCATATCTTCTTGCGAAAAGACAGATTGAACAAGAAAAACACTTAAAATACTAAGTAGAAGATGTTTCATGTCACATTGATACAGCAATCTACGATTAAAATTGCTAAATTGCTTTCTCAAGTTGTTGATTTATGAAGCGATATCTACTTGTAGCTTTAGGTTTTCTTTTTTTCTTGCAGGGCATCTCTGCTCAAGTTGGTATCAATATCCTTGTACCTGATTCGACAGCAGTTTTACATCTTGAATCCACCGAAAAAGGATTTCTGCCGCCTCGGATGACAGAAGCTCAACGCGACGCGATCAACAATCCCGCAACTGGCCTGACCGTGTACAATACAGACGTCGATAATATTCAATATTGGAATGGCACATGTTGGATCAGTGCTTTTCAACAAGATTGTGATGACTGTATTTTCAGCATGGATATGGTCACAGATACGGCAACTATAGACCGTACATTAACTGACTCTGTTGGTACTGACATTATTATTGCTCAAACTGGCGGTACGCCAACTAATATCGGATTATTTATTCTCAGTAATCTCCCGGCTGGTATTACAGCTTATTTAGATAATTACGCTATTAATGGCAGCGGCACAGTTCATTTAACTGTAGAAGCTGATGTCTTTGCTCCGCCAGGCACGTATCCGATAATTGTGCAAGGCGTTTGTAATCAATCAATATCCAATACAATTTTCATAGTAGAGATTGAGCCTTGTATAATCGTTGATTTGACGTCGAGCGTAGTCAATTATGACTTACAAGCAGCCAATGGATTGCCGACATCAACGCCGATTTGTGTTATCCTTAATCTTTTCCCTGGAGTAGAAGTCACCAACTCAAGTGCTACGGTTGGTCCAGCACTCACGACTGGCAATCTGCATCCGCAAAGTAATGTCGGTATCAATATCGACAACGGAGCGATCATAGCCTACGGTGGCGATGGCGGAGTTGGCGGTAATTTCTCGACATTTGGAAATCCAGGTTTTGATGGATCAGATGCACTCAATTTGACTGTTCGTTCTTCGATTATCGTCAATGGCGGATACGTCTTTGGTGGTGGTGGTGGTGGCGGCTCTGTAGGCGTCGGCGTTACATTGCCTATCATCGGCACTTGGGCACTTGGCTCTGGCGGCGGTGGTGGTGCACAGCTTGGTCTTGGTGGCGATGCCAATGGTATCAACCTACCGATTTTTGATGCTGGCCAAGATGCGACTGGCGGCATAACTGGTCAAGGCGGCGATGGTGGTGAATACACGTTACCGATTAGTATTCCTATTTCAGGTGTGACACTCACAGTCAATCCGAATATCAATGGTGGTGACGGCGGAGATTATGGTGTTGATGGCACAGCCGGAAATCTATTTGTCAATCTGCAAGTTGCAGTTCCGTTTCTTGGGACAATTTTTAATCAAGATTTTCCTGATCCACCAGTCACCAATTTTCCAGCAGGCGGACAAGCAGGAAATGCCATTAAACGAAATGGAAATAATCTCAATGGTTTGACCGATGGATATTATCAAACTATTTCAATTCGCGGCCAAGTCGGCAATTAATTTTTAAGTATGCTTTTGACGATTTTAATTCTTTTGACTTCATACGTGCAGCCAAATTGGTCAGGTACTATACAAGCGACGCTGACAGAAGGAGATGCCAGTATTCCAGTTGTGTATGAATTTGCTGCAAATTCACTTAACATGCAAATGACCTTTGACATGGAGCAGGGGAGATCTACACTTAATATGAAACTCTCTCAATCTTCTATTGAATTATCAAGCGATAATTTTAATCAAACCTACTCAAAAGCGGATTACAAAAAGCTGCAAACAAAACCGCTAGCCCATGTCATGTACGCCAACAATGTTGGTCAAGAAAAAACAATACAAGGCCTCAATTGCGAGCTCCTTGAAATACAAACATCTCTCGGAAAAGCAATCGCTTGGATTTCAACCGATATTGGAGATCTCACGCAATATGCTGACTTTTTTCATGATGATCCGATTGTACAAGGATTACACTCAGTTGGTATTAAAGGTTTTCCAATTGAATATAAAATCTTTAATACTGATGGATCGATCAAGCGATCATTTCAAGTGACCTCAATTTCCAATTAAGATAATTTGGGGCTGCCGCACAAAAAAAAGCTCGCACATTTCTGTGCGAGCTTTTTTTGTGCGTCGGGCTGTCCGGCACTCTCTCTGCATTCATCTTATTCATGCAGAGTTCAAACAACACCTTCCATCCCTCAGCCGTACTTGTTTTGTAATTATATTTCGCAATCCAAAGTTTTTAACTTTGGATTGATAGTGCTTTCTTTCATTTATCAACTAACTATAGTTGTCTGAAAATCTAAGCCTCAGAAGGGGATAACCTATCGTTTTTTTACTCGTCTTTCTTGATTATTTCTGAAGCAGTAACTTTATCAGTATAAAATATATGTGTGTACCGTTGTTGTTTTTTAGGAATAGTTCTGCATAAAAACATTTCATAAGATAGGGTAGTGTTAATAATATTTTCCTCTCTTTCAATAGTTCTCATTTTTAATCCAGTAAGGTCGGCATTTAACATATTTCCCTCACTAAATACATGGTTAATGGACATGATTTTTTTAGAATCAAAATTAACTGAATCTTCTATCAAATAGCACCCTAACATTTTTTTCTCCCTGAATGGCTCTAGTCGATTGTGAACATTTCCTGATAATGTGACTATTTTGGTGTTCGGATTTGCATTTCGAATTTGTTTTATTGACAGATACATAGACGAATCTCTTGGTGAGGATGGGTATGAATTGTCAAAGAAACTTAAAATGATTTTATCATTTTGATTACTCTTATAAACTAAATCTAGCCATGCTTCACCATTTCTACCATCAAAATTTTCATTCTGAAAGAATTGCAATTCTTTTAACTCGGAGATTGACATTCCTTCAGACAAGCCATCCATCAGTGAAGAACGAACTTCCATAGCCATGATTACTTTGTCTTCATGCTTTGTAATCAGTTCACATAGTCCATAAGCAAATTCAGCAGGCTCAGTTGTTCCATGCATTTCACCAATCATTATTATTTCATATTCTGCGATTTCATTGTATATCTTGTTACTTAATTCTGATAAGCTTTCAAATGGTATAGCATTCTTTATTAAATGCTTTTGTACTTCTGTCAGTTCTACAGAATTATCAATAGGATTTGATGGTTCATCAGGTCCTGCTTGTTTTTTGGAATTAACTTTACAAGAAGTTATACCAGTCAGAATAATCAAAAGAAATAATAGTTTTTTCATGAAATAAGATATTTTGTTGTTCTAAATGTAAAACATTTGCTTTAATGCTACAAATGTAGAGAGTGGTTTATGAATCATGATTTTCTAGTTAATTACATTCTAGGAGTAAAAAAAATGCTAGGATATTCAAGTATAAGATAAACACTTCGCTATACTCATATGTCTACTCAACTTTTTTGTGAAATTAAATATCTACTTAATACTTTATAAAATAAAAAAGAATAATTTTTGGACAAGCGCTGCGAAGTGGTGGCGTCCCGACTTCTCAGGAGGACAGCCAGACTCAGAAGCTGCGATGCAGCAATGAGGCCGAGCAAACAGCGAGCCACGCAGCACAACCCTGAGTAGTCGGGGTAGCGACCCGAGGAGCTGGCGACGAGGGATGTCCCATTATATAGTTGATACTTAATGAATTCATAAAATCTCACATAGAGAATGAGTCAATGCAATAATTTAAAAATTCGTTAGTTTTATGTGTATGAAGACTTTACTATTGCTTGTTTGCTTATTGATTGCTCCTTTTGTGTATGCTCAAACTGATCTTGCACTTGTGCGCACGACTGGAGAGGCAGTTGTGTATGCAGTGCCAGATGAAATTCATATATCGATCACGATCACAGAGATCGGGAATACGGTCAAGGAAGCGCGAAATAAGAATAACGAGGTTTCTAAAAATGCCATTGTTTATTTGAAGCGAGCAGGAATCGCTGAGAAGCACATTCAGACGCAATATCAATATGTCAATCCTGTGCGGCCGAATTATAAGAAAAAGGAAATTTCGCACTATGAAGCGCGGCAAAGTATTCAAATCTGCATCAAGGATTTGACAAAGTATGAGACGATCGTCGATAACCTACTTGAAGTTGGGGTGACGACGATTGGCAGTCCTTCGTTCAAAACAACAGAGTCGAGAAAGTATAAAGATCAAGCTCGCCAAAAAGCAATTGTTGCAGCCAAAGAGAAGGCTGAGCTGCTTGCAGGAGCTCTTGGTCAGTCGATCGGTAAAGCGCACGACATAAAGGAGAAGAACTATTCGTACTCTGCGCCACTTGCGTATTCTAATGTAGCTGTTTCATCAAATGAAAGTGCACAGGGTGGAGA
This sequence comes from Saprospiraceae bacterium, assembly GCA_020631455.1. GTDB lineage: Bacteria > Bacteroidota > Bacteroidia > Chitinophagales > Saprospiraceae > JAHDHF01. The sequence goes on along the minus strand of JAHDHF010000024.1, from coordinate 6,009 downwards.
TACGTTTGCTCTTGGGCAGCTTGAGATCAAAGCAACTATTGAAGTTGCGTTTATTCTTGAGTAGTTTGCTGCTACAAGTTTTGATTTAAAGCGTCGATTGAGATACCATTGTGTGACTCATCATAGATCGAAATACCTGCTCGTATGAGCAGTACTTGTGGTGACTGATGCTCGACTTGAAAACGCTCTGCTATTTCATTTGATATCGATCGATATTTGATCAAGTCAAGGAAGTACCAATTGATTTGTTTTGCTGCTAGATTGGCTTTTGTCTCGACGCGATTTAAGGCCATACTGCTGATTGGGCAGCGTGTACTGTGTTTGAAAATAACGACATCGCCTTGATTTGATTCTTCAATTATTTGATCAAGTGTTTCGATTTGAGTGAGTTCAGTCCACATTTATTTTGTGTTTATTTTTAAGTTCTATTGTCTTAATTGTCAAAGTGCTACAAAAGTTTCGTCAAGAGACATTGTGACATTTTTGTTTTAAGCATGATCGATGCATAAATGATTCGTTAACGTTGTTGGCAAAGTGTTTGTAAAGAGGTTGAGCCATAGGGTCAAGCCCTGTCACGTTTCATCAAAAACGATCATTTATGATTCACTTTACTCGACGACTTACATATTTGTTTTCGTCAATAGCAGTCATACTGCTAACGGTTTCGAGCTTACAAGCTCAAATCATCTATGTTAATTCCGCAGCCACAGGTGCTAATACTGGTCTTAACTGGAATGATGCTTTTACAGACCTTAATCCTGCACTTCAGGCTGCGCCTCCAGGATTTGGTATTCAGATTTATGTTGCAGCAGGTACGTACATACCAGTACAGCCAGCTGGCGCCACAGCGACGTGTGACGAGCGCGACGAGTCGTTTATTCTCAAAAATGGTGTTGAGCTACTCGGTGGTTTTCCAAACACTGGAACTCCTACACTAGCAATGCGAGACCCAGTTGCAAATCCAACTATATTGAGTGGAGACCTTCTTGGCGACACTCCTGATGGAACATTTGCGAATACAATTGACAATTCATTCAATGTTGTCGTTGCTTCGCCAATTGGTACTCCTACGGATGCGACAGCTATCCTGGACGGTTTTATCGTTGAAAAAGGAAATGCTGATAATATTCTTGCATTACCACTAGCGAGCACGTGCTCGGGTGGATATGGATCTAACTTGTTAAGTGGTGCAGGTATTCGAGCAAATGGTGGATCACCGACTATTCGTAACTGTGTCATTCGAAATAATTCAGCAGAATTTGGTGGCGGTGTCTTCCTTGAAAGCTCAAGTAATATGACCTTGACTGATTGTTCTGTTTTAGCCAATCGTGGTACTTCTTTTTCAGGAGGTATTCAGATGGAAACCAACTGTGCGCCAGTATTCACAAACTGTATTGTCAATGACAACTTCATCTTAAAGCTGAATTCATTTGCAGGTTCTGGCGTCGGTTTCATTTTTGATTCTGCTCCTACTTTTAATAATTGCAGCTTCGATAACAACGAATCGAATGAAGGTTTTTCAGATGCATTTTGGGTAAGAAGTAATTCTACGCCAACATTTAATGATTGTTCATTTAGCAATCACAATTCGAATTCTAGTTTTGGTGGTGTTGCATTCATTGAAAACACTTCTACTGTTACATTTAACACATGTACATTTAGTAATAACTCAGCTACTGAAGGTGTTATTTACAATGAAGGAAGTACACTTAATATTACGAACAGTACTTTTCAAGCAAATAGCTCTGTAAACGGAAATGGTGGCGCTTTGTATAGTGTCAATGATGGAGCAGATGCAGCTACAACAACTGTGAATAACTCGTCATTTAATTCGAATACAGCTTCGCAAAATGGCGGCGCATCATACGATACTGGAGATGCTACTACTACATTTTCGAATTGTAATTTTAGTGGAAACTCAGCACAAAATGGAGGTGCTGTAGCAAATGCTGCTGGAGCAACTACTTCAGTAGTATCAAGTTTGCAATGTGGTAATGTAGCGACTACTGACGGAGCTGCTAATTTTTCCGACGGAGCTATTTTATCTGTCATTAACTCAACAGTAGTCAATAATACTGCTCAGGGAAATGGTGGTGGTTTCGCTGGAATTAATAATGCAACTTCTGCATCAGTGAATTCAATTTTTTATTCAAATACTGATGGTTCTGGTTCTTTAGAGTCAGGACAATTTTATACTGATGGTTCTGGTTCTTATACAATTTTCACAAGTATTATTGAAGGTCTTGCAACACTAGTCCATACAGCTAGTATTGGCGATGATCCTCAATTTATGAATGCACTTGGTGTAGATGGTATCGCTTGTACAGCAGATGATAATTATATGCCTGCCCCATGTTCTCCAGCTGTAGATGCAGGTACAACAGCGCTTGTACCAGTAGGAAATACAGTTGACTTTGGTGGAAATCCAAGAACATTCAATGGTACAGTCGATATGGGTGCAGTTGAGTATCAAGGAGCACCACAACTACTCGAAACAGATGCTACTACAATTACAAACGTTTTATGTTTTGGTAATACAACAGGATCAGTTCAAGTAGACGCGACATTTGGATTAGCTCCTTACACATACCAATGGGATGCAGGTGCAGGTTCAAGTACAAATGATACAGTAACTGGCCTTGCTGCAGGATCATATTTCGTTACAGTAACGGATGCATTTGGTTGCCAGATGCTTGATACAGCAACTGTCACTCAACCAGCAGCTGCGTTAGCTGCTTCAACAGGTTCAATTGTCAATGTTGCTTGTTTTGGTAATTCAACTGGAGCTGCGACTGCATCAGCACAAGGAGGAACAACTCCTTACACTTATCAATGGAGTGTAACTGCAGGTAGCCAAACGACGGCAACTGCTACTGGATTATCAGCAGGCACATACCTAGTGACTGTTACAGATGCGAATGGTTGTACAGATGTTACCTCTGCTACGATCACTCAGCCCGCAGCTCCTTTAGTTGCTTCTTCTGTCGTAAATGCAAATGCAACATGTTTTGGTTCGACTGATGCAAGTGCTACTGTTTCTGCTATTGGGGGAACAGGAGCATACACATTCCAATGGGATGCAGCAGCCGGAAATCAAACGACAGCAACAGCTACAGGTCTCGGAGCTGGTGCTTACACTGTTATTGTAACTGATTCGAATGGTTGTACAGATAATGCTGTTGTCAATATCACTGAGCCAACTCAAGTAGTCGTCTCATTCCAAGCAGTTACTGGTACACTTTGTAACGGTTCATCTGACGGCCAAGCAACAATTGTTGCAAATGGTGGTAACTCAACATCATTTACATATCTATGGGATAATGGCGAAACAACTGCAACAGCTACTATGCTTTCTGCTGGTGTTCATGCAGTCACAGTGACAAATGGAAATGGATGTATCGGTACTGGTCAAGTCACGATCAACGAGCCTAACCCAGTCATTGTTAATGGTTATCAATCACAACCAGTATCATGTAATGGTGGTTCTGATGGTCAAGCTTCTTCACAATACTTCGGTGGTATTGCGCCATACACATTCTTGTGGGACGCAGCAGCTGGCAACCAAACTACTGAAACTGCTACTGGCTTAGCAGCGGGCACATACACTGTTACTGTTACAGATGTTAATGGATGTACAGGAACAGATCAAATTACAATCAATGATCCAACGCCACTTTCAAACACAGTCATCGTTGATGATGCTTTGTGTAACGGAGATGGAAATGGTGCTGTCGGTATTCAATCTACAGGCGGAATTGCGCCTTACTCGTATGATTGGTCAGTTGCAGGAGTTGGTAATGGCTCTGTTGCTACTGGATTAGCTGCTGGTAATTATACAGTAACTGTCACTGATGCACGAGGATGTACAGCAATCGAAAACGCAACGGTTTCTCAGCCAGCGCCTTTGACAGGTACGACATCTGCTACAAATGATAATGGCAGTATGAATGGTACAGCTTCTGTCTTTCCAACTGGTGGAGTAGGCGGCTATTCATTCCTTTGGGATGATCCAATGGCACAAACATCAAATGTTGCGACTGGTCTTGAGTTCGGTTTCTACGAAGTCATCGTTTCTGATGCTAATGGTTGCACGCAGTCATTTGTAGTAGAAGTTGAGCGAGACGATAATGTCGGTTGTATTTCGAATATCATGACGATCACGCCTAACAATGATAGTAAGAACGACACTTGGGAGCTACCATGCATCGCTTTCATTGACAACGAAGTTCAAGTCTTCAATCGTTGGGGGCAAGAAGTCTTTGCGGCCAATAACTATTCATCTGGCTGGGATGGCACATACGAAGGAAACAAACTTCCAGAAGGTGGTTACTTCTTCGTTGTCAAAGCTCAATTGCCTACAGGAGAGCGCATCCTCAAAGGTGGTCTTAACATCGTCCGCTAATTCATCCATTTACAATCACGATAGAAGATAATTATCATGAGAATTTTATTTACAGCGCTTTGCGCACTCTTCATCACGGGAGTTGTATTTGGACAGCAAGATCCAATTCGCTCTCACGCAATTTATTCAAATCACATGCTGCTTAATCCTGGTGCGACAGGAGCAGGGATGTTTGATCATGAGATCAACTTCAATTACCGCTTGCAGTGGACTGATTTCCCTTCTTCACCAAAAACTGGTACACTCAATTACAACGGTAATTTTGGCCGGATGGGACTCGGTATCACCTTGTTCAATGATCGTATCGTATCATTTGACAATCTCGGTGCTCAGCTCTCGTACGCTTATCATATTCCAGTAAGCGAAAACTTCAATATCGGAGCAGGTTTGACTGGTTCATTGTATCGCTGGAGACTCCGCAATGCAGACGATCTCGGTCTTGTTGATATTACTGACGATGCTGTCATGCAAGCTGCTGAAGGAATGAATTCATTCGATGTTTCATTTGGACTCTACGCGCACGGTAAGAACTTGACTGTCGGTCTCTCTGCACTTAATCTCATCGCTGGTGAGCTTGATCTTGGAGACGCTGTTGGCTCGCGTGATGAAATCACAAACATAGAGCGTCATTACCAAGCACTTGCGAGCTATCGCATCAAAGGCAAAGACTCAAAAGTCTCGATTACGCCAATGGTACTCGCTCGCTATGAGCAAGGAGCGCCATTCCAAGTAGATGCAACGCTTCAGTTAGGTTTAGCTGATGAGCAGATCCGTCTAGGTGCGACATATCGCTCTACAGATGCTGCTTCGATTTTTGCAGGTTTCCTTTTTGATGAGCGTTTCGAAGTTGCGTATTCGTATGATATGCATTTCTCAGATTTGCAGCGTTATTCAAACGGTACACATGAGTTGACACTTCGTGTAGGCTTCGGCAAAAACGACATGAAAGCTCAAAAAATCACTGTCGAAGAAGACATGAAATAAAGTTGAGCAAAGACTAGGTTCATCCCAAAATGCAGTATACATTTGCATCGCGGGGTGGAGCAGTTGGTAGCTCGTCGGGCTCATAACCCGAAGGTCGCAGGTTCAAGTCCTGTCTCCGCAACTACCACAAAAGAGTCGAAGGTTTCCTTCGGCTCTTTTTCTTTTTAGCGAATATGTATTTGGGGCTGCCCCTCGCTGCAAGCAGCACGGGTCGGGCTATCCGCAGTACGGTAGCCTAGATTTTTTTGCTTTTATAATGACTTTGTCACCCCGCATTTGTTGCGGGGTCTTTATGCTATCGTTATCAAAAAGATGCCGCAACGGAGTGCGGCATGACAAGTAGATAAAAGCAAAAAAATCCGCTTCACTCGCGACATTTCATTCCGCTCACTCGCGCTGCTCCTATCCCTCAGCCGTTTGCTTTTAGCATCAGAAGGAAGCTTGTAGCTTCTGATAGATATTTACAGATAGTGAAGCGAAATAGTCGTCTGAAGCTGAAAGCTTCAGACAGCGGGGAGATAATGAATCGTGGTTCTCATAAAGTTAATGATAAGGCATATTTCTTTTACAGAAACTAATTTTCTATTATTTTAAATTTATTATCATTCTCATCCTTCATTTCA
>JAHDHF010000168.1:1615-4325 GCA_020631455.1 Saprospiraceae bacterium | reverse complement strand
ATAGCCCGACCGCGAAGCGGGCAGCCCCAAATTATTGTTCATTATTGCTGCTTTAGAACACCTATATTTGACAGCGATGGAAATGACAAGTCTTTCGCCTGGAATTATTTTGGCTTTAATCGGCGGCTATTTTTTATTATTAATTGGTGTATCGTTTTTGACTTCTCGTAAAGGAGATAACGAAGATTTTTTTATTGCTGGTCGTAAATCGCCATGGTTTATTGTTGCATTTGGGATGATCGGTGCATCATTGAGCGGCGTCACCTTTATTTCTGTTCCTGGCTGGGTTGCTGATAGCCAATTTGGTTATATGCAAGTTGTCTTCGGGTACTTTTTTGGCTATGCGTTTATTGCGCTTGTTTTATTGCCATTGTATTATCGATTGCAGCTGACAAGTATTTATACATATTTAGAAAAACGATTTGGATTTTGGAGTTATAAAACTGGAGCAGCGTTCTTTTTATTAAGTCGAACGATTGGTGCTTCATTTCGGCTTTATCTCGTCGCCATCGTTCTACAAAAATTTGTTTTTGATCGCTTAGGATTACCTTTTGATATTCCATTTGCGATCACTGTTGCTTTGACGATTGCGCTGATTTGGGTATACACATTTAGAGGTGGGATTCGTACAATTGTTTGGACAGATACTTTGCAAACATCGTTTATGCTACTTGCTGTAATCGGCACGCTTGCTGTGATTTTTAATCAAGTTGGCTTTGATACCTTGATGAATAAAATTGAACTATCGGGCATGACACAAGTATTCCATTTTGAAAATGGCTGGAGCGATGCGAATAATTTTTTCAAGCAATTTTTAAGTGGAATTTTTATTGCAATTGTCATGACAGGACTTGATCAAGACATGATGCAAAAAAATCTTTCTTGTAAAAATCTCAAGGAAGCACAGCTCAATATGTTTAGCTTTAGCACGGTATTAATTTTTGTCAATGCCTTGTTTTTGCTCCTTGGTGCAGCCTTGTATGTGTACATGGATGTACAAGGAATCCCTCCCGTAGATCGTACTGATTACCTCTACCCGACTCTCGCTATTGAGCATCTCGGCCCTGTCGTTGGGATCTTATTTGTGCTTGGTTTAATTGCAGCGGCATACTCAAGTGCAGACAGTGCGTTGACGAGTTTGACAACTTCATTTTGTATTGATTTTCTCAATTTCGAAAAACAAGAAAACAATACATCTACAGAATTAACAAGTGCGACTGACGGTATATTAGATGAAGATATAATTCATCAAAATGAAGCAAGGAATTCAGCTTATGTCTCGAATAAATTGACTCGACTTTTTGTGCATCTTGGTTTTTCTGTTCTATTACTTTTTGTCATTGTCGGGTTTTCCTTATTACCAAATGATGCAATAATATCGCAGATCTTTAAAGCAGCAGGATATACTTACGGGCCACTGCTAGGTTTATATGGATTCGGATTATTATTTAAGCGAAAGGTTATTGATTTCCTCGTTCCGATTATTTGCATTTTCTCTCCTATTATTGCGTTTGTCATCAATTATGTCGCCTCCAATTTAGGTTTTGAATTTGGTTTTTTAATTCTATTACTTAATGGCGGCATGACATTCCTCGCACTTTTATTTATCTCATTGTTTGCCGATCAAAGCAAACCTGCAGTAGCCTAATATGAAACAAGAAAAATCGTCATCTCGGAATATCAGAGTCGGTACATTTAATTTATTAAATCTTGCTTCAGCTGAGAAATCATTTTACGGTCGCTCATATACGCAGGATGAATACCAAGCAAAAAAGAACTGGCTGCAATCTCAGCTCGAACGAATGAATGCTGACATCGTTGGCTTTCAAGAAATCTTTGACGAAAAAGCAATTCGTGATGTTGTCGGTTCAATACCGATGTACAAGGACGCTGCAATTGTGATGACTCCCGAGCGTCCAGACAAACCAGTATGCGGACTTGTCTCTCGTTTTCCTATTTTGGATGTCGAGTACATCGATACATTCCCTGAGACTTTGACAATCGAAGACCTTGTCATTCCGATCAACACATTTTCGAGACCACTGCTACGAGTACGAGTTTTGCTACCCAACAAAGCAAAAGCGACTATTTGGGTGACGCATCTCAAATCCAAGCGCCCGATGCTCGCTGACAAAGAGCAACGCACACCACACGATCCTGTGATCAGAGCACGCGGTCAAGCCCGCTCGCTGATGCAACGCGCAGCAGAAGCTTGCGCACTCCGCAATCTGCTACTCGAAGACCTTGTGCAAACTTCCAATCCTATCATGGTGCTCGGCGATCTCAATGATTCTGACCAAGCTGTCACCACACAAATTATAACTGGACGTCCACCGCACCGTAATCTCTCGCACGGCATCAAGCAACAGGCATGGGATCGGTTACTTTACAATGCAAAAGACATTGTCGCACGTCGCAGCCTAGAGACACATTTTTATACGCACATACACAATGGTCATTACGGCTGCCTCGATCACATTTTATTGAGTCAAGAATTTGTGCAAGAAAACAGAAAACATATTGGCCGCGTGCTCAACGTGGCCTACTACAATGATCATGTGATTGATGATACGATCAGTGACGAGTGCATACCGCCTCATCAAAGCGATCACGGACAAGTCGTTGCCTCAATCCAGCTCAAGTTCGACAACTAAATTCGACAACTAAATTCGACAACTAAATTCGACAACTAAATTCGACAACTAAATTC
>JAHDHF010000168.1:0-1515 GCA_020631455.1 Saprospiraceae bacterium | reverse complement strand
TTCGACAACTAAATTCGACAACTAAATTCGACAACTAAATTCGACAACTAAATTCGACAACTAAAAAAGCGGAGCAACACAATGTGTTGCTCCGCTTTGAGTAGAATTCTCAAAGAGAATAATTATTCAGCGACAACTTCAAAGTTGATCGTCGGTTGCACTTCTTTATGAAGGTTTGCAGTAGCAGTGTATGAGCCAAGCTCTTTGACATCAGATGTCAAAGTGATATCACGACGGTCAATCTCGATGTTGAGTTGATCTTTGAGTGCAGCGCTGAGCTGTACAGCTGTTACGCTACCAAAGATTTTGCCGCTCGTACCAGATTTAGCTCCGATGCGGATGACGCTATCTTTGAGTTTCTCAGCCATTGCGCGAAATTCAGAAAGCATTGCTTCGCGGCGAGCTTCATCTTTGGCGATGCGCTCATCACGGAGTTGGCGGTTTGCTTCATTTGCAGTGACAGCGAGTCGTTGTGGTATCAGAAAGTTACGTGCGTAGCCAGGCTTCACTTTCATGAGATCGTTTGCACGACCGAGATTATCCACGTCTTTTAAGAGTATGATTTCCATGGTTGTAAAGCGTTTGACTAGTTATAGTGATCTGTTACGTACGGCATGAGCGCCAAGTGGCGAGCACGCTTGATAGCAGTAGCTACCTTGCGCTGGTACTTAAGGCTGTTACCAGTGATACGGCGCGGAAGGAGCTTACCTTGCTCATTGACAAACTGACGGATAAAGTCAATATCCTTGTAGTCAATGTATTTGATTCCAAACTTGCGGAAGCGGCAATACTTCTTACGATTGCGACCGACTGCTGGATTACTTAAAAATTTAATATCGTCTCTAGATGCCATGATCGAGTTTCTTTAAGAGTTAAGATTATGCTTCGCCAGCTTTCATTGCCTTAGAAGCTTCCTCAGCAGCAAGCTCATCAGACTTTTTCTTCTTGTTGAATTTGCCAGCGCGCTTGTCGATGTTGTACTGGATTGCAAACTTGTCAAGCTTAACAGTCAAGAATCGGATCACACGCTCGTCACGGCGGAATGCAAGCTCAAGGCTATCGATGAATGCACCAGACTCGATGCTGTACTCGACGTGGATGTAGCGGCCACTCTTACGCTTTTTGATTTCGTAAGCGAGTTCGCGAAGACCCATGTCTTCTTCGTGTACAATCTTCGCACCTGCCTCTTTGATGAGGTTTTTGTACGTTTTTGCTGTCTGCTTGATTTCATCATCCGACAGCACTGGATCGATGATGAATGTCGTCTCGTATTGACGCATATAAGCGGGTATAAAAAATGAATAGATAAATCCCTTTCTTCAAAGGGCGTGCAAAGATAGGCGATTCATACATTCTATCAAAGCCTTCTTCATGATTGGATTTTGGGCCATCCGCAGCCTTCGGCTGCGGTCGCTGTGCTGCGTGGCTCGTTGTTCACTCGGCCTCAGCCTTTTGCTTTGCAACGTCTGAGTCTGCTCCCTTCGGTCGCACCACTCCGCAGCGCTTGTCCGAAGG
>JAHDHF010000023.1 GCA_020631455.1 Saprospiraceae bacterium | reverse complement strand
GCCACGCAGCATAGCGACCCGAAGCCTAAAGCGTAGCGATAGGCGAGGGATGGCCTATTTTTATTTTAATAAATTTTGAAACCTGGCCTTGGGTCTTGATGTTAAGATTGTGATGCAAGTGCTCAATGAGACTGGACCTGTTTTGCTATATGATGGTGTATGCAATCTATGCAATGCGGCTGTCAAGTGGGTGCTGCGGCATGAGCGCAATCAGCAGATGCGATTTGCTGCTTTGCAATCTGATTTTGGACAAGCTGTCTTGAAGGAGAACGGTCTGGATTTAAAGCAACTCGATTCTATGCTTGTAGTTGATGATGGGCGTGTGTTGATGCGTTCGGATGCAGCTCTCCGGATGGCGGAGATCGTAGGCGGACCATGGCGGCTGGCACGGATTTTTAGAATAGTGCCGAAAGTGCTGCGTGATTGGTGCTACAATTTTGTAGCAGCGAATCGATACAATTGGTTTGGGAAAGAAGAATCTTGTTTGTTGCCTCAGCCTGAATGGCGTGATCGATTTATTGACCTACAGGTCGGAAATCGACTGGCCTCAAATCGCGATTGATCCCAATAAAAGCTGTTGGGAATGTTTCTCGCATCTTGAATTTGAGTGATTCGGCCTCAAGCCGACTTCTATATGCACCGATCATAACGCGATAATATGGCTCTTGGTCGTAGTTGAGGTCTATCCGATGACTCGGGAATTGGCGAAGGAGTTTGACTTTGGCGTTTGTTGCTTCTGTACGATTTGTGGTCGTTATCGCGATGACTTGAAATCCTGGAATACGGGTATTGAGCTGGCTATTGTACCATGCGTGAAGTGAACGAAGTTGTTCGATTTTTGGATCTTGGTTGATGATGATAGATCCTTGAGCTGATAAATCAGAAACGATCCCAGCGAAAATGAATAATGAAGCAATTATTGTGTACCGCATGATTAGAACTCAAGTGCAGAGGATGTGCCGATGCGATGTGCGCCAGCTGCAATCATCTGCTGTGCTTGCTCAAAGGTACGAATACCGCCGCTAGCTTTGACTCGAGTATTTGTACTTGATGTAAGTGTCGAGAGGAGTTTGACTTGCTCGATAGTCGCTGGTTGATTGTGGAATCCTGTCGAGGTTTTGAGAAAATCAATATTTGCATTGAAGCAAATGTCAGCGAGTCGCTTGAGTTCTTCTATTGTGAGGAGTCCTATCTCGACGATGAGCTTCATGATCTTGCTCTTAAAATGAACAGGAACAATCATGCTTTTGATATCATTTTCAACAAAATTCCATTCACCAGATTTTATAGCGGCAAGGTTTACAACGGCGTCTATTTCATCGGCACCTTCGTCTATTGCTCGTTTGACTTCTTCGACTTTGCTTGAAGTACATGAGTAGCCCATCGGAAATCCAATGACGGTGCAAACGGCTGAAGTTGATTCTTCAAGGAGTTGTGCTGCTTGTTTGACGAAAAATGGGGGAATGCAGACAGAAGCAAATTGATGTTCATTGGCTTCTAGACAAAGCTGCTTGACATCATTTTGATTGAGCTGCGGATGTAAACTTGTGTGATCAATGTATTTGGCAATTGATTCAGTTACTGTCATTATGTAGTTTGAAAATTTGCTTTTTGTAGGGTGCGCAATAATAGCACTCTCTATTAGAATAGTGACATCTATATTTTAAATTTCGCCATTATCTGCAAAGCTGTAAAAACCCTCTGAAGAGATAACAAGGTGGTCGAGTACAGCTATGTCTAGAAATTTGCCTGCTTGGATAAGGTTTTTTGTGATTTGATGATCGGCTTGACTCGGAGTGAGATTGCCGCTTGGGTGATTGTGACACAAGATGATTGAACTTGCTAATGATTCTAACGCTTTTTTGAAGATATATCGTGTGTCAACGACTGTACCACTGATTCCTCCTTTGCTGATACAGACTTTGTTGATGACTCGATTTGCTCGATTGAGCATCAAAACCCAGAATTCTTCAACTGGTAAGTCTTCAATCAAGGGAGCGAGCAAAAGATGAACATCTTGACTACAAGTGATTTTTGGCAATTTCTCGGGATTGGCTGCTTGTCGCCTTCGTCCAAGCTCAAGAGCTGCAATGATTGATATAGCTTTGGCTGGTCCTATGCCCTTGATTTGAGTCAATTCTTTAATTGACTTTTTCCCAAGAGCATTGAGATCATTGTTTGTCTGTGCTAGAAGTTGCCTACTGACTTGGACAGCGCTTTGTTCTTTTGTACCGCTTCCAATCAAAATTGCGATAAGTTCTGCATTGCTGAGTGCGCTTCTTCCAAGATGTGCAAGTTTTTCTCTTGGGCGATCTTCTTCTGCCCATGCCTTGATCGAGATGTGTCTACCGTCGTACTGAGTCGTCATGTTGCTGAATTCTACTCAATGGTAGACACCAAAGTGTGTGCAATTGCATAAATGCAAACAAAAAAAAGCAGCTTGCGATGAGGCAAGCTGCTTTAGATAGTGTGTCAAAGGGGGCGACCGCTCCTAGAGGCTATTGACGTGCTTCGCCAATTTTGACTTGAGGTTCGCTGCCTTTTTCTTGTGCCACGTATTGCGCTTTGCGATCTTATCGATCATAGAAGCAACTTTAGGCAAAAACTTTTCTGCATCAGATTTTTCAGTCATGCTGCGGAGTGTCTTGATGGCAGTACGTGCTGACTTCTTATAATAACGGTTGCGTAAGCGGCGCTTAGCTGACTGAAGGATGCGTTTCTTTGCTGATTTGTGATTCGCCATAATAATAGAACAATCAAATATTTACACTTCTTCTCGAAGCGGCTCGCAAAGATAGACCAATCAATTGAATCTCAAAAGGTGTTTTTGAGAAAAAAATAATGCTTTGATTTACTAGACCTTTAGAGTTCTTTTCTGAGTCGCGCCACTGGTATACTCAGTTGCTCACGGTATTTGGCTACTGTACGGCGTGCAATATTATATCCAGCCTCACGCAATAGATCCATGATCTTTTGATCACTATGTGGTTTTCGCTTGTTTTCGTCATCGACGATTTCTTGCAAGATCTTTTTGACTTCGAGCGTACTGACTTCTTCACCTGTAGAAGTCTGTAGGCTTTCACTGAAGAAATCTTTTAGTCTCTTCGTTCCAAATTCAGTCTGCACGTATTTACTATTTGCGACCCTACTGACAGTACTAATATCAAGACCTGTGATATCAGCAATATCTTTCAAGATCATAGGACGAAGTTTTTTCTGATCACCAGTCAAGAAAAAGTCGTGCTGATATTGGAGAATCGTGTACATCGTCCGGTACATCGTCTGCTGTCGCTGTTTGATCGCGTCTATAAACCACTTAGCAGAGTCAATCTTCTGTTTGATAAACATCACAGCCTCTTTCTGCTTCTTCGTAGAATTTGCCTTGTTGGAGTTGTAGCTCCTGAGCATATCCTTATAGTGATCGTTGAGCCTTAGATCAGGAGCGTTACGGCTGTTGAGTTCGAGACTCAGTTCGCCATCACGATTTTGGATGATAAAGTCTGCGACTATATAATGAGCACGATTGCGACTGTTTGAAGCATACCCACTTGCAGGCTTAGGGTTCAGTTTCAAAACCTCATCAACAATTTCTTTGAGTCCAGCATGATCGACACCGAGCGAGCGCTGCAATTTATCGTAATGCTTCTTACTAAACTCCTTGAAATACTTCTGGATCAAACGAGCTGCGAGATGAATGACTTTTGATTCTTCTGAATCTCGATCTTTTAGATTCGCGAGTTTGCGATCGAGCTGAATAGCGAGACACTCTTGGAGATCGCGAGCACCGACTCCTGGTGGATCAAATCGTTGGATTAATTGCAGGAGTTCAAGGATTTTTTCTTCAGATGTAGAGATATTTCGGCTGATGATAAGATCATCCATGATTGCATCGATGTCACGTCGTAGATATCCATCATCATCAATGCTCCCGATGATTTGTTGGGCGATTTCAAGCTCAGCTTCAGAGAGCTTCTGAAGACCGAGTTGCGTATTGAGATGATCATAAAATGAAGTCTCAACGACTACAGGCATCGTTTTATCTTCATCATCTGCGCTGTGATTATTGGCTTTAAGCTTATATGATGCAGTATCATCCTCGAGGTATTCATTTAGATAATCATCAAGCTCGAGGTCATCATCGAGCTCAGGCTCATCTGTTTCTTCTGGCTCGTCAGTAGAGTCATCACTCGAAACAATCTGCTCTTCCTCCTCGTCGAGGCCTTCATCGAGAGCTGGATTGGCTTCGAGTTCTTCTTTGATACGCTGATCGAGGGTAGCCGTAGGGATCTGAAGCAATTTCATCAGCTGGATTTGCTGAGGAGAAAGCTTTTGCGTTTGCTTTTGACTGAGATTTTGCTTCAACATATCGTCTCTATTTAAGACGGCTGGGGAGACCGTGTGATCAGTATAGTAGCCCGAATATGCTAAAACCGAGCCGCTTTATCAAAAATAACGCCAAAATATGTGAAAGAAGTTCCTCGTTTGGGAGCATGCGCGTACTTAACCTACGCGCACCACGCTGTGCGGCAGCTCGCGCAGAGCCCCGCAGACAGCCGCGCCGATGGCGCGTCTCATGCGGCTGCGCTCGGCTCACAAGTTCGCTACGCTCATTGTGATCTGCGATGCACTGCCTACCATCGTTTGCTCAAAAGTATTTTGGTCTGCCCTAGACAAATGAGTGGACAAGCGCTGCGAAGTGGTGCCGTAGGCAGACGCCAAAAGGCGGCCGAGCGAATAGCGAGCCACGGAGCATAGCGACCGCCTCAAGAAGCATAGCGACTTGAGGCGGATGGCCTATAAGAATCTCTATTTTTAAAACAAAGAAAATAGATTTTTCAGTGTGATATTGAGCATGATACTTGTATTCAGGAGCGGAAGTATCTTCGCACCATCATAGAAGCACAAATGACACAAAAAATCCAAATGGTTGACCTCAAGGCTCAATACCTTGAAATCAAACCCGAAATAGACGCTGCGATCCAGTCAGTTATTGATCGCTCGGCATTTATAAATGGTCAAGAAGTCAAGGATTTCGCTAAAAACCTTGAAGATTACCTTGGAGCCAAGCATGTCATTCCTTGTGGTAATGGAACTGACGCAATACAGATTGCACTCATGGCGCTCGGTCTTGAGCCAGGCGATGAGGTTATTACAGTGCCGTTTACGTTTGTCGCTACTGCTGAAGTAATCGCGCTGTTGCAGCTCAAGCCTGTCTTTGTAGATGTCAATCCATGTACATTTACTCTTGATGAGTATCAGCTCGAAAAAGCGATTACTCCAAAAACGAAATGTATTATCCCTGTCCATTTATTTGGGCAAATCTCTAACATGGAAGCAATCATGGAGATTGCTAACAAACATAACCTGAGCGTTGTAGAGGACAATGCTCAGGCGATCGGAGCTGATTTTACGTTTTCTGATGGTGCAGTCAAAAAAGCTGGCACTATTGGTACGATTGGTACGACATCATTTTTTCCAAGTAAAAATCTCGGCTGCTACGGAGATGGTGGCGCGATCTTCACAAACGATGATGATCTCGCTACTGAGTTGCGTATGATCATCAATCACGGAAGTCGTATCAAGTATTATCATCCTACTATCGGTGTGAATTCACGCTTGGATACGATGCAAGCTGCGGTGCTTGATATAAAGCTTAAACATCTTGATCGATATTGTCAAAGTCGATTTGAAGCAGCTCAATATTATAATGAAAAACTTGCAACTATTGGTGAATTAAAAACTCCAAAGATTGCAAGCTATTCTAGTCATGTTTTTCATCAGTATACGTTGCTTGTAGAAGGTGGCAAACGGGATGCTCTACTTGAGCATCTAAAGAAGCATGATATACCATGTGCTGTGTACTATCCTGTACCGCTCCACATGCAAGAAGCATATGTGAAAACGTCTGGCTACAAAGAGGGTGATATGCCTGTGAGTGAATCTCTAGCAGCTCGCGTATTATCCCTGCCGATGCATTCTGAGCTTGATCGCAAAACACAGGATGAAATTCTTTCAGTTATTTATACTTTTTTCGAATGAATATAGCAGTTGTAGGAACTGGGTATGTAGGTTTAGTTTCAGGAACTTGTTTCGCTGAAACTGGAAATCAAGTTATTTGTGTTGATATTAATGAAGAAAAGGTAAAGCAACTTCGCAATGGAGTCTTACCCATTTATGAACCGCAACTCGATCAGTTTTTCGAGCGTAATACGAAGGCTGGGAGATTATCATTTACGACCGATCTAGCTGAAGCTGTTAAGGCAAGTGATATTATCTTTTTGGCCTTACCTACACCGAGTGATGAAGATGGTTCTGCCGATCTTAAGTATGTACTTGGAGTAGCTGAAGACTTGTCTAAGCTGATTGATCACTTCACAGTTGTAGTAGATAAAAGCACTGTGCCAGTAGGTACTGCAGAGAAAGTGACTCAGAAACTTCTTGATGGTGGTTTATCTCAAGATTTGTTTGAAGTGGTTTCAAATCCTGAGTTTTTGAGAGAAGGCGTTGCCGTCGAAGATTTCATGAAGCCTGATCGAGTAGTAATAGGTGCCGAAACTCAACGCGCACAAGACATGATGCGTCGATTGTATCAGCCATTTGTTCGACAAGGAAATCCAATTATTTTTATGGATGTTCGAAGCGCCGAAATGACGAAGTATGCTGCAAATTCTTATTTAGCTGCTCGAATTTCATTTATGAATGAAATAGCAAATCTTTGCGAAGTTGCAGGTGCTGATGTCGATAAAGTACGTCTCGGTATGGGAAGTGATAGCCGCATTGGTAAGCGATTCTTATTTCCGGGAGTAGGATATGGTGGAAGCTGTTTCCCAAAAGACGTAAAAGCCCTTGTACATACTGCTGATCAACACGACTACGAATTCAATATTTTAAAATCTGTTGTTTCGGTTAATGCAAAACAACGAATTCGTTTTGCTAATCGAATTCTCGATTATTACAATGGAGATGTTGCTGGAAAAACATTCGCGGTTTGGGGACTTGCATTTAAGCCTGACACTGATGATATCCGTGAGGCTCCAGCAATTGACATTATCGATATGCTTGTAGAGCGAGGAGCTAAAGTGACTGCATTTGATCCTGAAGCAATGGCTAATGTCAAAGCATTGAAAGGTGATTCTATAAGTTTTGCAGATTCGATGTATAATGCTCTTGAAGGAGCAGATGCACTCGTGATAGTAACAGAATGGAGAGCTTTCCGTACACCTAATTTTAATACAATAAAAGAGAAACTTTCTGAACCTATCATTTTTGATGGAAGAAATGTTTACACCTTAGATCAAGCTGAACAAAATGAGATCAAATACTTCAGTATCGGTCGTAAATCAATATTGAATTAATGAAGAAAGTTCTCATTACAGGTGCTGCGGGGTTTCTCGGTTCACATTTATGTGATCGGTTCATTGCCGATGGGTATTCTGTGATCGGAATGGATAATTTAATCACTGGGTCGATGGATAACATTGCCCATCTTATGCCTTTAGAAGAGTTTACGTTTTATCATCATGACGTAAGTCAGTTTGTACATGTTCCTGATGAGTTAGATTACATTTTGCACTTCGCTTCACCAGCAAGCCCGATCGATTATTTAAAAATGCCGATCCAAACGCTTAAAGTTGGATCGTTAGGAACACACAATTTGTTAGGTTTAGCTAAAGCTAAGAATGCCCGTTTTATGATTGCCTCCACTTCTGAAGTGTATGGTGATCCTTTAGTACACCCACAGACAGAAGATTATTGGGGAAATGTAAACCCTATCGGTCCACGTGGTGTATACGATGAAGCAAAGCGTTTTCAAGAAGCTATGACGATGGCTTATCATACGTATCATGGTATTGAAACACGGATAGTAAGAATTTTCAATACATACGGACCAAGGATGCGTGTGAATGACGGCCGAGTATTACCTGCCTTTTTTTCACAAGCGATTCGAGGCGAAGGCTTAACTGTTTTCGGAGATGGGCAGCAGACCCGTTCTTTCTGCTATGTTGATGATCTTGTTGAAGGTATAGTTCGATTGCTCAAGAGTGACTATCATTTACCTGTTAACATTGGTAATCCTTCTGAAGTAACTATAAATGAGTTTGCTCAAGAAATTATCGATCTTGTAGGTAATTCGAAAGCTCATTTAATTAATAAGCCTTTACCTGTAGATGATCCTAAACAACGGCGTCCAGATATCACAAAAGCTCAGACGATTTTGGGTTGGAGTCCGAAAGTAAGTCGGGCTGAAGGTCTTAAAAGAACATTTGGCTATTTTAAAGAAGTTGTTTGATTTATTAATCAAGGAATGATTGAATTAATGAATAAAAAACAAGCATATATACATGAGTCCGCTTATGCAGATGACGGTTGCAAAATAGGAGCTGGGACTAAAGTTTGGCATTTTTGTCATGTGATGCCAAAAGCAACTATCGGGGAAGATTGTTCTCTCGGTCAAAATGTTTTTGTCGCAAATGACGTCATAATTGGAGATCGAGTGAAAATCCAAAATAATGTCTCGCTTTATACTGGTGTAATTGTAGAAGACGAAGTCTTTTTGGGGCCATCTATGGTGTTTACGAATGTAATTAACCCAAGAAGCGGTATTGAACGAAAAGATCAATATCGAAAAACGATTGTTCGTAAAGGCGCAAGTATAGGCGCAAATGCAACAATTGTTTGTGGTCACGATATTGGCGAGTATGCCTTTGTTGCTGCAGGTGCCGTTGTTACGAAAACTGTTCCTGCATATGCTCTTGTAGCAGGAGTGCCTTCGAAGATAATTGGTTGGATGAGTGCTCATGGCCATAGGCTTTCATTTGATAATTCTAATGAAGCTATCTGTCCAGAGAGTCAATTGAAATACGAATTGAAAAACGGAGTATGTATATGCATTTCTTAAAAGAAATATTGTTTTGTTGTTTGATTTTGATCATAAGCAGCACTGCCTTACAAGCCCAGTCTACTGAAGATAAAATTCGTCAAACACTCATAGAAGCAGGATATGATCCAGCTGTTGTTGAAACTATGTCTTCTGATGAACTCAGAGAACAACTAAAAATTAGTGAGACTGTAATAAACCAAGATAATATTGAAAGCAATGGAACTGCAGAACCTCAGAATGACGAAATAATTATTCCAGATGTTGAATCACCAAAGCCAGATGTTATTATCCCTGAAGAAGCAACTGGGAATCCTGATGAAGTAGTTGTAAACGATCAAGCTAAAATATTTGGGCATCAATATTTCCGAAATAACTCAATTCGCTTATTTGAGCAATCAAAAAATATTCGCCCCTCTGGTCAATATGTGATAGGGGCAGGCGATGAGCTTGTCGTTTCTATTTGGAATCGAGTTGATTTTGATGGTGTTTATGTTGTTAGTGATGATGGGCATATCTCTCCTGAAGGACTTCCACGAATTTATGTTAAAGGCTTCACTTATGATAAAGTCAAAGAGATAATACGAAGCCGTTTTGCTCAGCGCTTTGATTTGAAAAAAGGGAATATTGATGTTGCATTAAATTTTGCAAGAAATATTACAGTTAACATTGTCGGCGAAGTTTTCCAACCTGGTGCATATACAATCCCCGCTACAAATACAGGATTTAATGCACTCGTTGCAGCTGGTGGCCCAACAGACATTGGTACGGTCAGGAATATTCGACTTAAACGAGTTGGACAAGAGGATAAAATACTTGATGTCTATCAGTACATACTAAATCCCGTTTCAGAGAATAAATTTTATCTCGAAGACGGTGATTATCTGTATGTTTCCTCAAGTGGACGAGTAGTTGAAGTCAAAGGTGCAGTCAAGCGACCTTATAAGTATGAGTTAAATAGAACTGAGCATCTTTTCGATCTCCTTAATTATGCCGGTGGTGTAGAGCCTGATGTCAATAAAAATAATGTCAAGATTATTCGATACGTAAATAATGAACGTATTATTAAGGATTTAAATCTTGGAGAATTAAAGCGCCAAAATCGAGATTTTAAATTACTTGATGGCGATGTAGTTGTTTTAAATACCGTCAAAACTGAAGTTGTTAATTCTGTTTATGTTGATGGTGCAGTATTACAGCCTGGTAATTATGAAATAACCAGTTCTACTCGAATTTTACAAATAATAGAGAAAGCTGGTCTTGATATCTCTGCTCGAACGGATAGAATTTATGTCACACGTGAGACTGATTCAGGTTTGCAAGAACGAATCCCTATTGACTTAAATGCAGCTAAACGTAATTCGGGTAATAGGGAGTTAAATGTTGAGCTAAAGCCTAATGATAAAATATACGTTTACTCAATTAAGAGATTTAATACGAACTATAATATCTCGATCAGTGGAGCTGTGCGAGAGCCCGGTGATTATGTGTATTCGAAGGGTTTTACACTAAATGATATTGTTTTCTTATCAGGAGGTTTGCTTGATAATTCTTCTGGAAGTAAAATTGAAATTTATAGAATCCAGTTTGATGAAAGTGGCGCTCAAACAAAAGTTGTAGAAGCTACTGTCGATATTAGTAAAGACTTACGAATTTCAGAGGATATTAATTTGAAGCCTTTTGATAAAATTTATGTTCGATCTGCTCCTGGGTTTTCCTTGCAAGAAAATATCTTTATAGAAGGTGAAGTTTCAATTCCAGGAGTCTATTCTATACTTCAACCAGGAGAGCGTGTATCTGATGTTCTCGAACGAGCTGGAGGTTTAAAGGAATCTGCCTTTCCTGAAGGTGCGAGACTTTTTAGAAAGGACGGCAACCTTGGATTCGTATTGCTCGATCTCAATGAAGTATTTGCAAATACTGAAAGCTATTTTAATTATACACTCAAAGAGGGAGATCGTATAGTGATACCACGGCGCCAAGAACTTGTGACTATTTCTGGTGCTATTAATTTCCCAGGTATTGATACATTTCAAAATATCAGTGTCCCATATTTCAAAGGGCAAACGGCTGAGTATTATGTCGAGAAATTTGCAGGGGGTGTGGACCGCGAAAAACGTGGACGAAAAAAACGAATTTACGTGCGAGATCCAAATGGAGGAGTAAGCCGAACAAGAGGATTTGGAGTATTCAAAAAATATCCGAAAGTTCGTGCTGGATCTACGATTATCGTAGGGACAAAACCAATCAAAGAAAAAACTCGAGATCCTAATAGAAAGCGTGTTGATTGGGGTGATGTCGCCAAGGATACAATCGCAATTGCAACTTCTGTATTGACGCTCTATTTATTAATTGATCGTACAACATCAAATTAACAGGTGGAACATCAAGTACAACATACCGACGAAATTTCACTAAAGGAATTAATCCTGCAAGGCATATTATATGTCAAGTATTGTTTATCCAAGTGGTATGTTATTCTCATAGCTGCAATTATTTTTGGAATATTATTGTATTTCAATTCAGAAGAACCAAAGCGTGAGTATAATGCTCAAGTAACATTTACTGTCAATGCTGGGTCATCTGGACCCCAGATGCCTGACCTTGGTGGCCTTGCCTCTACTTTTGGGCTAGGTATTGGTGGTGGGGGAGATAATCCCACAGAATCAGCTTTTGCATTTTTGCGGACTCGAGAAGTAATGTCAAGAGTTTTATTTTCAAAGGCAACAGTCCAAGAGAACAATGACTTTTTGATTAATCATTGTCTCGAATATTTTGAATATGAAGAAAAATATAAAAAGGCAGCAGATAAAGCTGACACTAAAGAACAACAAGATCTATTAATTGAAATGTCAACTTATAGATTTAAAAATGATAGTATTGAATTATTTTCTCGTAAAGAGAATAAACTTTTCTTGTCTGTTTATCAAACATTAATTAGTGAAAATTTAATAAGTGGAGAAGTCGATGCTGGAATACAACAAATTGCGATTTCGTCTCCGCAAGAAGAATTAAGCTATGAACTTGCAATGAATTCTTACAATACACTTGACGAATATTATACTTCTCAAACAATACAAAAACAAAAAGATTTATTAGATAAAACTAAAGCTCGAGAAGATTCATTGCGTCGTGCATTATCGAGCGCAGAATATCAACTCGCTAAATTTAGTGATAAAAGTAGCCGTTTGATTTTCGCAACTGATCAAACAAAACGTGGAGAACTTGAGCGAAAAGTCATGATGCTCTCAACTATGTATGGCGAAGCTGTTAAAAATCTTGAAATGACACGCTATACAATGCAAGAAAAAACACCATTCATACAAGCAGTTGATTTGCCGATTTATCCATTGCCCTCTGAGATGAATGGTAATTCAAGAGTTAAATCTGCTATTATTGGAGCACTTGCAGGCGCACTGTTCGCAATTATAATTTTATGCGCAATTTTATTTTTTAGAATTGTCATGGCAGATGGTGAACCAGTAGATATTTAAGGGAACACGAATATGGGGCTGCCCCTTATTAAAAAAGCGATTTGATATAAGTATCAAATCGCTTTTTTAATTGCAGGTCGGGCTATCCGCAGTACGGTAGCCTAGCTTGTATTGCTTGATGCCATAAGAGTTATCCCTAATCCTAATTAAAGGACAGGTCGAGTAAGCGATCAGGGAGGCAAATTTAATAATGACATCAAGCAATACAATCCGCTCGCAAGCTCGCGCTGCTTCTATCCCTCAGCCATAAAAAGCCTGAAGAGCTGACATTATTCAAGAAGAGAATGAATGATATTAGAAAACACCGAAGGGGGTGACAGTGACATGCAGATTAGTGGACAAGCGCTGCGAAGTGGTGCGAACGAAGTGAAGCAGATGCTGAAAGCAGCCGAGCGAACAGCGAGCCACGGAGTACAACCCTGAGTAGTCGGGGTAGCGACCCGAAGCGCAGCTTTGCTGCTGCGAGGGATGACCCATCAGAATCTTATTTATTCCAAGGACGATCGGCACGCAATTCGCTTTCTATATTTGTGAACATCTAGCATACACCTAAGAATAAATACGATGTCTGAAGAAATGGATATGGCCATCAGCCTGGCTACCGAATCAATGAATGAATCAATCGAGCGTCTGCAACGTGAGCTGCGCAAAGTGCGCACTGGAAAGGCGACACCAAATATGCTCGACTCTGTGACAGTCGACTATTATGGATCTATGACACCTCTCGGCCAAATCGCCAATATCTCTGTGCTTGATGCACGGACCTTGAGCATCTCGCCGTGGGAGAAAAATATGCTGCAGCCAGCTGAGCGTGCTATCCTAGGAGCCAATCTTGGTGTAACACCACAAAATGATGGCGAAGTGATTCGCATTTCGTTGCCGCCATTGACAGAAGAACGCCGCCGCGATCTCGTCAAGCAAGTCAAAGCAATCGCCGAAGAATCGAAAGTCGGTGTAAGAGGCGCACGCCGCGATGCGATGGAAAGTGCAAAGCAAGCAGTCAAAGATGGTCTGCCAGAAGATGCTGGAAAACGCTATGAGGCTTCGATTCAAAAATTGACTGATGATTTTTCTGCCAAGATTGACAAAATCGTCGATCTCAAGGAGAAAGATATCATGACTGTTTAAGCAGCTATGCGATATATTTCTGCGAGTTGGGTTGCGCCGATTGCTTCGGCGCCAATCCCAAAAGGAGTCGTTGGTGTTGATGATGACGGCCATATACAGTTTGTAGGCGAGCGAGAAGATCTAGATGATGTCGAGATCGAATTTTATGAAGGAATTTTAATTCCAGGATTCATAAATACGCACTGCCACTTAGAGTTGAGTCATTTGCTCGGCAAGGTTGATACTGGTACTGGGTTGATTCCGTTCATCACAGGCGTACTTGCGCATCGTGATGCTAGTGATTTTGTCAAGCAAACGGCAATTGAAACAGCTGATGCCTTTATGTACGAGGCTGGAATCCAAGCCGTAGGTGACATCTCGAATGGTCTCGATACAGCAGAGGTCAAGCGCAAAAGCAAGATTCGCTACTCGACATTTGTCGAGATGTTTGACTTTTTGCAAGATGATAATGCACAAGCAACATACGATCAATACAAAGCAGTTTTTGATGGATTTGATGTAAAGCAGGCAGACAAGATTTCACTTGTGCCGCACGCTCCGTACTCTGTTTCTGCAAGTCTATACAAGCTCATCAATCAAGGTAATACTGAATTAGATTGTACAATCAGCATCCATAATCAAGAGACGCCACCAGAGAATGAGCTTTTTGAATCTGGTACTGGTGGCTTTGTAGATTTTTATAGCGGCTTCGATATTTCGCTTGATGGCTTTGAAAAAACGTGTAAACCTTCGATCTATTTTGCGCTGGAACAAATGGACGCTAGCAAGCGGACACTTTTTGTACACAATACCTTGACATCTGCCGCTGATATAGCAGCTGCTCACTCGTGGAATGCTCAAACATTTTGGGCGACTTGTCCCAATGCTAATCTCTACATCGAAAATCGGCTTCCCAATTATCAGCTCTTTATGGATGCCGAAGCCAAAATGACAATCGGTACAGATAGCTTGACATCTAATTGGCAGCTTTCTGTCCTTGAAGAGATGAAGGCAATTGCACGCTACCAATCATACGTTCCATTTTCTGATCTCCTTGAGTGGAGCACACTCAATGGTGCAACAGCACTTGGCTTTGATGAGCTGCTCGGCAGCTTTGAAATAGGCAAGCAGCCAGGACTTATTCTCCTTGAAGGTTCAGAAGAGTTTGAGCTGCTGCAGGAGACCACTGTGCGTCGTCTGGTATAAGTTTGAATGTCATGCGATGATGCTCTGTGACGCCATATTCGGCAATGGCAGCACGATGTGCTTTTGAAGGATAGCCTTTATTTGTGCGCCAGCTATAGATCGGATGCTTTTTGTCAAGAGCGAACATCATCGCGTCGCGAGCGGTCTTTGCGATTATAGAAGCTGCAGCAATCGATTGAAATTTGCCATCGCCTTTGATGACACAGATATGCGGAATACTTGGAATCGGTATAAATCGATTGCCATCTATTAGCAAGAGTTCTGGCACTGCTTCGAGCATTTCGACAGCGCGATGCATCGCCAGAAAGCTGCATTGTAGAATATTGTGTTTTTCTATCTCACGAGGTGTACATAGGCCAATTCCCCAAGACAATGAATGATTGATGATGTGAGCTGCTAGTTCGTTGCGCTGCTTGAGATTGAGTTGCTTCGAATCATTCAGTTGAGCGAGGTCAAAATCATAAGGTAAAATGACAGCTCCAGCCACAACTGGACCAGCGAGGCAGCCTCTACCAGCCTCATCACAGCCTGCCACGAGTCGGTCTGATTTGTATCGCTTTAGTGATTTACTCATCTACAAAGCACAAAATGCAGCTATTTTGTATGAAATTAGAGCTATGATGCGCAGTCTTCTTCTTTTTTTCTGTCTAATATCGAGTACACTCGTGATTGCTCAAGACATTGATTACACCTTATTCAAATCTGGTCTTGTCCTCAAAAATGGAAACAACTGCGAAGCAGCTATTAAAGACTTCTCTACTTTTTTGTATCTGTACCCAAAAGAGCATCCTGCTGCCTACTATTATAGAGGTTACTGCTATCTCAATACAAAACAATATGAAAACGCGATTGCGGATTTTGAGTCATTGTCAGAGTTGACGATTAATGATGCTGATGGGCCATTTGGCAAAGGGCGTGTATACTATGCTCAAGGTAAATACCAAGAAGCAGCTGTTGCTTTCAGCGACGCTCTTGGGCGAGACCCGTTCTATGCTCATGCTTATAATGATCGCGGAATGTCGCGCTGTTATTTAGGTGAGTTTCAAGGAGCGTACACCGACTTTCAGAATGCAATACGATACGACTCGACCTTTGCAATGGCGTACAATAATGCAGGAGCAGCTCAATACTTTAATCAAGACATCGAAAACCCGAGTGAAGCAGATCTAAATAATGCGAAGCAGCTTTTTCAAAAAGCGATCGAATTGCAGCCTGGTCTTTTGCTTGCTTATCGCAATAAAGGAGCAATGCATTATTTCCTCAAAGAATATGATGCTGCCATTATGCATCTTGATACTGTCATTAAGTATCGACCTAATGATCATTCTGCCTTGTTTTATAAAGGCGTAGTTCTTGCATCTAAAGGAAATACAGCTGAAGCCGAGCAGCATTTCTTGAGAGTTACGGAGCTCAAACCCGAGTATCCGTTTGCGTTTGAAGAACTCGGAAACCTTGCAAAAACAGCTGATAATTACAATGAATCGAAGCAAATGTATCTCCGAGCACAAGCTGCAAAAAACGAATCAACTTCGCTTTATGATGGATTAATGGAGTATCGGATTGCACTTTTAGAAGCTCAACGAGGCAACTTAAACACTTGTTTGTCTCGTCTTAAAGCTGCATACAAGCAAGATGTCTTTACTGACAAACGTGTTTTTAAAGATTTTAAATCAGCTCCCGAACTCAAGCCGTTTCGTCAAGAAAAAAAGATGAAAAAATTTGCGAAGAAGGCTGCTAAAGGAACTAAAAACAACAAATTCGTCAATATGGAACTGCTTTGGTTTCGGATGCGACGATAAATTCTGACTTATGAATTTTACTATTCTGAAAAAGAGTGTCTTTTTTATTCTTTTTTCCTTAATGAGCATTCCCTTGATTGCTCAAAAAGTGGAAGCGTATAAAGATTATACTGTGCCAGTACTCATCTCATGTGACGACAAAGAAACACGAGACGAAAAAAATAAATGTACACAGCAAGAAATGCTCAAATTCGTCTCTCGAAATGTGCAATATCCATCTGTAGATCGTGATAATAATATCGAGGGAAATGTAGTCGCGCGCTTTATAGTCGGCAAAGAAGGATCAGTAGAAGAAGTGAAAATTGTTCGTTCTGTCTCTCCTACATTAGATAAAGAAGTTGTCCGCGTAATAAAAAAACTAGGACCATTTGTCAAAAATAAAAATCGGATCCAAATGGTGCTGCCTGTTCGATTTCGATTAGAAGATGGTTATACTGCTCCGTCTACAACTTCTAGTGATGATAAAAAGAAAAAAAATCGATTATTCTGGGGTAAAGAATTATCAAGTACAATTAATCGAGCGGATTTAATTTCTATGGCGCAGCAGCCTATAAAAGTGCGTGATCTGTACGGCGAAGAAGTGACAATAGAAAAAATTCGCCTCGAAGTGATGAAAGGTAAAAAACTCAAAACTACTGAAATACGCGGAGGAGAGCTCGACTCAAAAGCACTTAAATTATTTAGAAAGTCGAAAAAAATATCAAATGTGCGCATCATCGCCACAGTCCCAAATGGAAAAAAAACTGAGGATATTGAACGCGCTTTCTCTATCGAATAAATAGTTTTTTTATAGGCCATCAGCAGCCACATTTTTCTATTGAAAAATGTGGCTGCTGTCGCTATGCTGCGTGGCTCGCTGTTCGCTCGGCCGCCTACACGATGTTTCGGCGTCTGCTTCGCACCACTTCGCAGCGCTTGTCCGCGTCAAGACTTTATGTCTTTCTTAAAAAAACAAATTGAGCAATTTAATAGTTGTATAGATATGAAAACAACAATCCAACGCCCGACATATTTTCTTGTCTTTTTATTACTAGGCATGATCGGCCTAGCTGCTCAATGTACAACTACACAAGAAGCTGCTAGAGGAGAAGATAAAACAGCTATTACGACAAATGTCGAAGCAAGTAATAAAGAAGAAATTGCAACGTTTGCTGGTGGATGCTTTTGGTGTACCGAGGCAGCCTTTGAGCAAATCAAAGGTGTCAATCGTGTTGTGAGCGGCTACTCGGGTGGTGCAGAGAAAAATCCAACGTATGGTCAAGTATCAAGTGGCGCAACAACTCACGCCGAAGCAATAAACATTTACTACAATCCAAATGCGATTAGCTATCAGACATTACTCGATATCTTTTTTGTGGCGCATGATCCTACGACGCTTAATCGTCAAGGTCCAGATGTCGGGACGATGTATCGCTCGGCAATTTATTACCGTACTGATGCAGAATTGAAAGCAATAGAATCAACTATTGCTGCTTTAAATGAATCGACATTTAATAATAAAATCACGACCGAAGTCAAGCCGCTTGATATTTTTTATCCAGCAGAGGATTATCATCAAGATTATGTGAAGTACAATCCGAATAATTCTTACGTCAAAAATGTCAGCTTGTCAAAAATTAAAAAAGTGGCAAAGACATTTCCGGATTTACTTAAATAAAAAGTAGCTTCCGACAAGCGCTGCGAAGTGGTGCGTAGCAGACGCGACTGCAAGGAGCGGCCGAGCGAACAGCGAGCCACGTAGCATAGCGACCCTACATTTTTAATTTAAAATAAAAATGTAGGGATGGCGCCTCATTTTATTCTATTAAAATAAGTCGAGTGTTAGCTTCGACTTGATCGTCTATTGCGATAAAAATATCTTGGATTGTTCCGTCTATTTCTGCATAAATCGCATTTGACATTTTCATCGAATTAATACTTAATAACAGATCGCCTGAGTTTACTGCATCGCCAGTTTTAATAGCAATGGATTCTATGCGACCTGGAAGCGGCGCGCGAACATCTCCTGTAGCTTCTGCTTGAGTGTCTCCGCTTGGATGCCGATCGACTCGTTTGAATTCAAAATCGAATAATTGATATTGTACAAAAATCGAATCATTGTTTTGAATGATAAGTGCTGAAATCTTATCGCTATTTTGTTGGAACGAAATAGAATTTCCTTCAATTTTTATCTGCGAAAGCTTGATTACTTGATCTTGATAGATTGTGTATTCTCCCCGCTTATTTGAAGCATATTCAATGCTGTATTTTTCATCATTGTATGTGAATTCTTCCTTGTGATGCTGACTTGGATTATTGCGAAAGCCTATTGGCATCTGCTTGAGGAATTTCTGTTTTGCTGCTCGATTTTCTATTAAAAATACTGTTGCAATTATGGCAGCTTGATTGATAAAGTTTGGAGTAGGAGAGAGTTGCGGTTTCCATTGCTCAGTATTGATCTCGATCCAGCGTGTATGCAAGCTCGAATTTTGAAATTCTTGTTTGCCGAGAATAGTATGAACAAAATGTCGATTGTTTGGTATTCCTATCAAAGTTGATTGACGTAGGCTTGATTTAAGTAGCCGCGTCGCAGATTGACGATTATCAGCATAGGCAATAATCTTGGCGATCATCGGATCATATAGAGGCGAAACGAGATCTTGCGACTTGAGTGCTGTGTCTTCGCGGATGCCTTCTTGCTGAGGTACGTAATACATGTGGATGTCACCAGCTGCTGGGCGAAACTCATTGAGCGGATCTTCGGCATAAAGTCGTGCTTGAATCGCGTGTCCTTGGCATTTGACATCACGCTGCTTGAAAGGAAGTTCTTTGCCTTCGGCGATCGCAATTTGTAGTGCGACGAGATCAAGCCCTGTGATGGCTTCTGTCACGGGATGCTCGACTTGGAGTCGCGTGTTCATCTCTAGAAAAAAGCATTGATTATCTGCTACTAGAAATTCAACTGTGCCAGCATTTGTATAATTGACTGCTTTTGCAGCATTGATAGCTGCTTGGTGCAATTGCTGTCGAAGCGCTTCACTGATATTTGGTGCAGGAGCTTCTTCGATTATTTTCTGGAACCGGCGCTGCGTCGAGCAATCACGCTCAAAAAGATGAAATGTGTTGCCGTGTTGGTCTGCGATGATCTGTACTTCGATATGTCGTGACTCTGCGAAGTAGCGCTCGATAATCAAATTGTCATCTCCAAAGGCAGCTTTAGCTTCTGCTTGCGCAGAAGTAATTGCTGAGTTTAGTTCAGATGCTTCATTGACGATGCGCATGCCTTTTCCACCGCCGCCTGCTGATGCTTTGACAAGGACTGGTAGCCCAATAGCTTTTGCTTGTTGGGCTAAAAAATCTGGATCTTGATTGTCGCCTTCATATCCCGGTATGGTCGGAACGTCATGTTGTTTCATGAGTTCTTTTGCACGACGCTTATCGCCCATCGCATCTATTGCTTCTGGGTTTGGACCTACAAAGGTGATTTTGGCTTTTTGACAAGCGCGGGCAAAAGCTTTGTTTTCTGACAAAAAACCATATCCGGGATGAATTGCATCTGCTTGTACTCGTTGCGCAAGAGCAATGATTTGCTCAATGTCGAGATATGATTCATCGGATTTGTTGCTTTTGAGAGCAATGGCTTGATCAGCTTCTTCAACATACCGAGCGGCAGAATCAGCAGGCGAAAAAATAGCGATCGTTTCAATCCCAAGCTTCTTGCAAGTCGATATAATGCGACGAGCGATTTCGCCTCTGTTTGCAATTAACAGCTTTTCAATTGAGTTTTGTCCTTTGCTCGTCATAGAACTTGTAGTTTTTACAGCGCTCAAAAATAGCCTTGCAAGATGTTATATGAGTCTTGTAACTTAAAGGGTCTTTATTTTTCTATCTGAAGAACCCCATCCTATGAACCCTTCATTACGATTTCTATTCGTTTTTCTTTTCGGTTTACAAAGCATTATTCTAACTGCTCAATCAGATTATTCTTTATTCCTCAAGTCAGGTACGATTGTGCTCAATGAAAATATCGAATCATCAGTAGCAGAGCAAGCATTTGATCAAGACGAAATTTTCAATGGTAAGATTTATAGGTTGATCCAGTTTGTAGAAATACCGACTCAAGCTGAACAAGAAATGCTTCGATCACAAGGCATTGAATTGCTTCAATATCTTCCGAAGAATGCGTTTGTAAGTTCACTTCAAGTTAATCGTGATTGGAATTCTTTAATGCAAGCTGATGCTCGAAGTATGATGCGAATGGACGCTTTGCAAAAAACTCATCCTCAGCTTCCGGAGGGAAACTTCCCAGACTATGCAAGACATGGAAATCAAGTCATCATTAATGTTCAGTATTACGAGAACATTCCTTCGGCCTCTGTCTATGATGCTTTGCTCGGAAAACGAATTGAAGTCATTTCACACAAAGCCGCAGCTCACACATTTAAAGTAAAAGTAGATGAAGAGGAACTTGATCGTGTTGCAGAGCTGCCATTCATCTTTTATGTCGAGCCAATCTCTGAGCCAGGACAACCTGAAGACCGCGAAGGAAGAAGCTTGCATCGTTCAAACATTGTAAACTCACGATCTATTTCAGGCAGAAAATATGACGGTACAGGAGTGAGCATAGCTGTCAATGATGATGGATTTGTAGGGCCGCATATTGATTTTACCGGTCGTACATCACAAACAGGTGTGGCAAATGATCTCGCAGGTACGCATGGCGATATGGTCGCTGGAATATTAATGGGTGCAGGAAATATCAATCCTTCAAACATGGGGCAAGCTCCTGGTGCATTTGGATATATCCGTCAGTATGATTCCGATATGCCTAATACAGAATCGACGCACATTGCTGATGGCATTATGGTCTTTTCGACATCATATAGTGATGGTTGTAATGGTGGATATACAACGACAACTGAACTCGTTGATGATGAAATCTATCGTAATCCAAGTATTATTCAAGTTTTTTCAGCAGGCAATAGCAATAATAACGACTGCGGCTATGGCGCAGGAAATCAGTGGGGTAATATCACTGGTGGACACAAACAAGGAAAAAATGTACTTGCTTGTGCCAATCTTTTTGCAGACGAAATTCTTGTGACAAGTAGTAGCAGAGGCCCAGCACACGATGGACGAGTTAAGCCAGATATTGCTGCTAATGGCCAAGACCAAATCTCAACCGATCCAAACAATGGATATTCTCCGGGAGGGGGAACATCGGCAGCTGCTCCAAGTGTTGCAGGGTGTTTAACTCAACTTATCCATGCCTACCGTGATTTAAATGGAGGCGCAAATCCAGAGAATGCATTGATCAAGTCAGCGGCTTTGAACACAGCTTATGATCTTGGTAATCCAGGACCAGATTACAAATTTGGATGGGGAAGAATTGATACTTACAAAGCACTTAAGTTGCTAGAAGATGGTCGCTACATGCAATCTTCAATTAGTCAAGGCGGCTCAAACACGCATTCGTTTACGATTCCAGCAAATGTATCTGAAGCACGCTTTATGATTTATTGGACGGATCCAGCTGCTTCGCCAGCAACTTCTCGTGCTTTGGTGAACGACCTAAATATGACAGTTGATTTTGGAGGCACGACTTATCAACCTCTTGTCCTTAACCCTGCTGCAAACGCAACCACACTTGATCAAAATGCTGCTCCAGGAATCGATGATTTAAATAATGTCGAACAAGTACGGATTTCAAATCCAAGTACAGGATCAGCTACTATAAATGTAAGTGGCGTTGCAATCCCTTCAGGGCCACAGTCATATTTTGTACTTGCTGAGTTTATTTTGGATGAAATAGAAGTGACGTATCCATGGGGTGGAGAGCACTTCATCCAACAGCGGACTGAGCGCGTACGTTGGGATGCTCCAGTTGGAGCTGGTCCATTTGTTCTAGAGTATTCTACTGACAATGGAGCAAGTTGGAATTCAATTTCAGCATCAGTTCCTATAGGAAGACGTCATTTTGATTGGTTTATACCAAATGTTGCTGCTACACATCAAGCGCTTGTTCGAGTCAGCGATGGTAGCCGCTCTGATGTGAGTGATCATGCATTTAATGTGATCAATGTTCCATTGAATCTCGATGTGACACAAGTCTGTCCAACGACATTGAAATTGACATGGGACGCTGTTGCTGATGCAGATTTATACGATGTCTTTATTCTTGGAAATAAATACATGGATTCCATAGGAACGACTTCACTACTTGAATTTGATATTCCAATTTCTAATCCATTTGCTTCAAATTGGGTTTCTGTACGTGCTCGAACGAATTCAGGAGCAATAGGTCGTCGGGCAAATGCTATTGAAGTTGAAGGCAATGGGCTTTTAAATTGTCCCCAGTCTGATGACGTTGCTTCTACCTCAATTTTATCAATTGACGGATCTGATGTGCAAGACTGCTACAACTCAAGTTTTGATGTAATCGCTCGAATTGAAAATCAAGGCGTTAATCCACAAAGCAATATTCCTGTTACGTATCAGCTGAATGGTCAACCACCTGTGACTGAAATCATTCCAGGCCCTCTTGCAGCAGGGAGTGGAATTGATTATCAGTTTTCAGTTCCAATTGCTATTGGTGCTCCGGGCTCGTATACGTTACAGGTTTGGACAAGTCAAGCTGGTGACGTCTTTACGATTAATGATTCTTCAGCAGTTACATTTAACCGTGTTGCTTCAAGCACAGTCTCAATTCCATATTCTCAAACATTTGATGCATTTGCAAATTGTGATGATGCTTCAAATTGTGGCGCAGAAGTCTGCGGATTATCTGGAGGTTGGATCAACCCAAGCAATGACGACCACGATTTTAGAACAAATTCAGGAGGAACACCATCTGTAGATACAGGACCATCAAATGATCATACCACAGGCACAACTGCTGGACGCTATCTCTATCTCGAAGCATCTGGAGGATGCAACGAACAAGAAGCGATCCTGCTCTCGCCTTGTTTAGACTTTACTTCTGTGGCTGTCCCAGAGCTTCGTTTTTGGTATCATATGTTTGGTGGAGATATGGGAGAGTTACATCTTGATATATTCGATGGAGAAGTTTGGATTGAAGATATTATGACTCCGATCGT
Source organism: Saprospiraceae bacterium (assembly GCA_020631455.1). Classification (GTDB taxonomy): domain Bacteria; phylum Bacteroidota; class Bacteroidia; order Chitinophagales; family Saprospiraceae; genus JAHDHF01. The sequence continues at coordinate 2,668 of JAHDHF010000023.1, read as the reverse complement.
CGGAAACCAAGGAAACTCATGGCAAGAGGTTGCAGTCAACTTAACTGCATATTCTGGGCAGCTCGCTACGCTTCGATTTAGAGGAATTACCGGAACAGATTACGAGAGTGATATTGCTATTGATGATATTAACATTACAAATCTTAATGCGCCTCCTGTATCAGAATTTTCAGCAGATAATGCTGATCCTTGTGTCGGCTCTGTTGTTCAATTCAATGATCAGTCAACTTCAGCTACTGGTTGGACATGGAATATCTCTCCGAGCACATTTACTTATGGTGGAGGCACAAATGCAAACTCACAAAATCCACTAGTCGTCTTCAATAGCTCAGGAATTTATTCAGTTGAGCTTGTTACGACAAATCCATTTGGCACAGATACAGAGCTGAAAAGCAGCTTTATTACAGTCAATTCTGGACAAGCACTTCCTTTTGATGAATCCTTTGATTCGTTCGGATTGTGTCCGACGACAAACAATTGTGATGCGACACCATGTCAAACACTGCTCAATGGTTGGGTGAATGTCGAAAATGGACAAGGCGATCTTATTGACTGGCGGACAAATTCTGATAATACACCGTCGAGCGGTACAGGACCAGACGAAGATCACACAAGTGGTAGCGGAAATTATCTCTACCTCGAGGCATCAAACTGTTTTGGTAGTGAAGCACAGCTCATTTCCCCATGCCTTGATATATCTGGTTTAACACCCGAGATGTCGTTTTGGTATCACATGCTAGGTGATGACATGGGCGAGCTGCACGTCGATGTCAATTCAGGCTCAGGATGGGTGAATGATGCTATTCCTGCACTCGTTGGAGATCAAGGCGGGTCATGGCAAGAAGCTATTGTTCCATTGTCAGCTTATATAGGTATGACGATTCAAGTACGTTTTAGAGGTATCACAGGTACTGGATGGACGAGCGATATGGCGATTGATGATATCAATATCAGCGCAGTGACTTCTACTCAAGAAACCGATCAACTTGAAGCAGCAATTTCAGTTTCGCCAAATCCGTCTTCAGGATTGTTTCAAGTCAATATCGACAATCCGAAAGGCTTAGATCTGCAAGCAGAGATGTACGATGCTACAGGAAGATTGCTTGATTCGCCTATCTTCGGCACTGCATCAGCTCAAGCAATGACGCTAGACTATTCTGACTATGCTTCAGGATTGTATTTCTTGAGAATTGTACAAGGTGATGCGATACAAACAATCAAACTTGTCATCGAATAATAGAACAAAAACATGAAGTACGATCGCATTGATCAGCAGCTCTTTATCGAAAATCGTAAACGACTAGCAGCCAAACTCGCCCCCAATAGCATAGTCATTCTCCAGAGTAATGACTTTATGCCGCGGAGTGCTGATGGCTTCCATGAGTGGCGACAAAGTCCCGATCTCTTGTATTTCAGCGGCATAGATCAAGAAGAGTCTGTACTTGTTCTCTTTCCAGATTGTGTCAAAGAAGATTTCCGCGAAGTACTCTTTGTCAAAAAGACAAACGAGTATATCAAAGTATGGGAAGGCCATAAGTACACGCAAGCAGAAGCCACAGAAACAAGTGGCATCAAAAAAGTCTTGTGGCTCGATAGTATGCCGACCATTCTCAATGAATTGATCAATCTCGCCGATCATGTCTACCTCAATACCAATGAGCACGACCGCTACAGCTCGCCAGTAATGACGCGCGAAGATCGCTATCTCACAGACTTTAAGCGTGATTATCCAGCGCACAGTATCAAGCGCCTCGCTCCGATCATGAAAGATCTGCGCATGATCAAGCAAGACATAGAGATTGCCTTGATGCAGCACGCCTGCAATATCACCAAAGCAGGATTTGATCGTGTCCTTGATGTTACCAAGCCGGGCATCTGGGAATATGAGATTGAAGCAGCCATCACGCACGAATTTTTGTGCAGACGTGCGACTGGTCATGCCTATCATCCGATTATCGCGACAGGAGATAACGCCAACATCTTGCACTACAACGAAAACAACACACAGTGCAAAGCAGGCGAATTAATCCTCATGGATTTTGGTTGCGAATACGCCAATTATGCTTCCGACCTCTCGCGTACTATCCCAGTGAGTGGAAGATTTACCGATCGCCAGCGAGACGTGTACAATGCGTGTCTCAACGTTCAAAATGCAGCCATTGATATGTTGCGCCCAGGAACCAATCTCGATGCCTACCATAAAGAAGTTGGAAAAGTGATGGAAAGCGAGCTCATCAATGTTGGGCTACTCGATCGTACCGAAGTCAGTAAGCAAGATCCAGCGCGACCATTGTATAAAAAATATTTTATGCACGGCACGAGTCACCACATTGGGCTTGATGTACACGATGTCGGGCATCGATATGCGACATTCGAGGCAGGCATGGTCTTTACATGCGAGCCAGGTATTTATATCTCCGAAGAAGGATTTGGTATTCGTATAGAAGACGATATTTTAATAACAGATGGCGCACCGCGCAATCTCATGGCAGATATACCAAAGACTGTCGAAGCCATCGAAGAAAAAATGAATACAGCATAATTGTTTCTATTAAAAAAGGGGCTGCCCCTTCATTCAAAAGCTCCTAGAAAATTTCTAGGAGCTTTTTTATTTCGGGTCGGGCTATCCGGCACTCTCTCCGAGTTCCTTTCAGTCACTCGGAGTTCA
>JAHDHF010000022.1 GCA_020631455.1 Saprospiraceae bacterium | reverse complement strand
TTGTCAGCGGTGGCACTACAGTTTCACCAGTCGTGAATGCAGCAGGGACTTATACTATAACAGTTACAGATGCTTCGAATGGCTGCACAAATACAGCAAGTACGACTGTCAGCATTGATACACTTTCACCAGTTGCAAGTATTGTGTTACCTGATACACTGACTTGTACAAATCAAACGGTTACGCTCGATGCAAGTAGTTCAGCAAGTGGCGCAGGAATAACATACTCATGGTCTGGACCAAGTATTGCCAGCGGCGGGACGACGACTAATCCAGTGGTCAATCAGCCAGGAGTTTACACGATTACAGTTACAGATGCAGCGAATGGCTGCTCAAATACTGCTTCAGTTACAGTTGTACAAGAAGCTGGTGTACCTCAGGTCGTTATCGCTACACCAGCAGATTTAACGTGCACAACCACAAGTATTATACTTGATGGATCTGCTTCTACGTCTGGCCCAACTATCTCTTATAGCTGGACAGCGACAGGCGGCGGAAATATCGTCAGTGGAGGTACAACTACAAGCCCAACAGTTGATGCAACAGGAACATACACCTTGACGATCACAGATAGCTCAAACGGCTGCCAAGTACAAGGCTCCGTAACAGTCAATTCAAATACAACTCCTCCTACAGCTTCGATCGCAACTCCTGCTCAGCTCACATGTAACTCTACTTCAGTTACGTTAGATGCTAGTGCCTCTTCTACAGGTGCAAACTTCACGTACTCATGGGCAGCAAGTGGTGGCGGAAATATCGTTAGCGGTGGTACAACTGTAAGTCCAGTTGTCGATGCTGCTGGTACGTATACAATTACTGTTACCAACACTACAAATGGCTGCACAAACACAGCAAATGTCACAGTCTCTGAAGCAGGAAATGCATTATCTATATCAGCGACAGGTACAGATGTTTCATGTTTTGGTGGATCAGATGGTACAATTGCGGCTTCAGTCACAAATGCCGTTGGAGCATTTACGATCACTTGGACGAATACTGCTCAAACAGGAGCAGCACTTACAGGACTCGCCCCGAATACATATACGGCCACAGTCGTCGATGCCAATGGTTGTCAAGCAACGACTTCTGTTACAATTGGCCAGCCAGCAGCTTTAGTAGCAACCGTAACTGGACAAAGCAATCCTTTATGTAACGGATCACTCGATGGCTCAATCACTGTCGCTGGCAGTGGCGGTACAGCGCCGTATACATACACGCTCGGAGGTCAAACAAACAATACAGGATTCTTTGGAGGACTCGGAGCAGGCAATTACAACCTCGCTATGACAGATGCCAATGGCTGTCCATTCCCAGGTTTGGCCGTTTCATTGACTGATCCTGCGCAATTAAGCGCGTCAATTTCAATAGTTGATGTCTTGTGTCATGGCGAAGCTACTGGCGAAGCAACAGTTTCAGTAGGTGGCGGTACAGCTCCATATACATTCGCTTGGGATCTTGGAGCTGCAGGACAGACTTCACAAACAGCGATAGGCCTCGCCGCTGGGCCAATAAGTGTAGTAGTTACAGATGCGAATGGCTGTACCATTCCTGCGATAACGGATATTATATCTCAGCCATCGCAGCCGATCACATCTACGATGTCATCAGTCGATGCGAGCTGCTTTGGAGCCGCAGATGGTTCTGTCTCCGTAGTCGCTCAAGGCGGCACAGCTCCATATACGTATGAGTGGGGTTTTGGCTCAACGCCTGATCCATTCCTCAATGATGTGACAGCGGGTACATATCCAGTCGTTATCGTGGATGCGAATGGCTGCTCGCACAATGATACAATTTCAGTTGGTCAGCCAGATGAGTTGATTGCTACTTACGTCACTCAACCAGCTACCTGCTTCGGCTTCGAAGATGCGACAATCACAGTCGATACAAGCTACGGCGGTACAGCGCCATACACGTATGAGCTCGTCGGAATCAGCACACAGAGTACGCCACAGTTCTTTGGCTTGCCATCGGGCAACTATGACCTTATCGTCACAGATGCACAAGGCTGTACTGTTCAATTCCCGACATTCTTTATCGATCAGCCATTGCCGATCGTCATTGATCTAGGAGTTGATCCTGTCATTCAGCTTGGTGACAGCACACAAATCATTACTCAAACAAATGCTGCAGGACCGACCTATGTCTGGAGTCTTGATGCTCCTGGGTTAAGCTGCTATGATTGTCCTGAGCCTTGGGCGAATCCTACTGAAACGACGATCTACAACCTCACGGTTATGGATTCGACAGGCTGTATGGAGACAGATATCGTCACAGTCAATGTCATCAAAGACCGCAACGTCTACATCCCAAATGCATTTAGTCCAAACGGCGACGGCACCAATGATGTCTTTATGGTTTTTGCAGCCACAGGCGTCACACAGATCAAATCATTCAAGGTCTTTGATCGCTGGGGAGAGCAGATGTTTAGCATGGACAACTTCCAACCAAATGACCCGCAGTTTGGCTGGGACGGACTCTTCAGAGGCCGAGCCATGAATCCAGCAGTCTTTGTTTACTTCGCAGAAGTCGAGTTTTCTGATGGCGTTACAAGACTGTATAAGGGCGATGTCACCTTGATGAAATAAACTCTCATCTATCCTTTAAAAACTCCCAAGTGTCACTACGATGCTTGGGAGTTTTTGTTTGATTTAAAATGTTTGGGGCATCCGCTGCTCCGCTATGCTACGCAGCGGCGGGCTATCCGCAGTACGGCAGCCTAGCCGCTCCTACGTCACGGCCGCTCGCTGGGCTCGCGCTGCTCCTATCCCTATGCCAGAATGCTCGAGAGTATGTCTATCAGTTTCAGCTCTACATTGTCGCATATTGACATTTTTGATGTTTTTATTAAAGAAATTGTAACGCTCTGTATCTTTTTTCTATATCTTCCGTACAGAATAAAGAATTAAAAAACAAAACCCATGAAACACTTTACTCTTACACTCACTTTATTATTATATATGATGGGGGGTGATTGCGCAGCAATTTAGTTGCACAATAGAAAACACAAATACTCAGTTTTCTCTCCCATCTAACTTTGACCCAAGTAACTATTCATGTTATGATGACGACAAGATTATTAAAGTGAATGTGCACTTTGTGCAAACTCCGAATGGAACATACAATTTCGCTGCAAATCATGATGGATTTGGAGATACGCGATATACAGGGTATGATGCAGCAAAAGATATGATCGAGTTTGCGAATTCAGAACTCATCTGGGGTCAAGAACAATGCAATTATAATGATCCAAATATTTTGCCTGCAACTCCACCAAATATTCGATGGAGATATGCTCTAAAAGGTGTTTATTTCCCAAAAGCTGACAATAAATTAAAAGCATTCTTTAATGATTCTCCTCCGTATTTATTACAAGATAATATTACAGAATTAGATCCAAAAATAGGAACAGCATCTTTTTTTAATGCTCCTATAGATCAATCTTATAAACAAGATGAGAGTCATGTTATTAATATTTTTGCTTTTACTCACATAACGCGATACTATTTTGATCCAAGGGGGCCAGATTATTTAGAGTTATACCCGCACTCAGTAGTAGGATATGCACCTCTAGGACAAGGAAACAGTTGCGCAATATCAAGCCCATGGTCATCATATTTGGGTGTTGATAATACTACCAATCAGCCTGTTTATAATGTTGATTTAATAGGAAAACATTGCCGAGCTGTCAATCATGAAATAGCACACATGTTTGGCTTGTGGCATGACTTTGATCAAGATCATAATGATTATTGTTTACCTCACAGCCTTGCCCCAAATGGAAGAAATTGGTGTTGTAGTACTACAGCCTGTTCTAATAATATAGTAGGATATAGCTGTAATCAAGTAGCTGTTTTAGATTGTCAAGAAACCTATGCCAATAATGTTTTACATGCACAATATGACCCAGATTATGTATTAACATGTCTGGATGAAACATCGACTTGTCAGCCATCAGCAGCTTACACTAAAATGAGCAATGATGTTGTCTGTTTCAAACGAGGGTATGGAGCACTATTAAACATTGACTCAAGGGGAAGCTCAAGCTTTGCCGATCAATATAGGATAGAGATACAACGTCATGATTATATAGGTGGGCCAGTTCTTCCGAGCAGTGCAGCTACGACTGGACTTAAATCATGGAATCCAAATCATAATGGATATTTTAATTTAGTTCAAGAGTTTCCAGGATACTGGTTTACTCAAGGTGTATATCGAGTTCGATTCTTTGCGAATAATAGTCAATGTCCTGTAGGTTTATATGGAGATTATTATGATGCATGGTTTACGCTTCAAGGATGTGTTGAAGTTCCAAACGGCGGAGGAGGTATAAGTATGAATCGAGGTGAAAGTCAGAATTACAACGAATTACATATTTATCCAAACCCTGCAAAAAGCGATGTACGAATCTCAACTACGAATACATCGGGGATAAGTGAAATATCAATTTATGATTTAACGGGAAGGCTTATACTCAATAAAACTGTTTCATCTCAAGGGATAAACAAGGAATCGATAGTTCAATTACCGCTATTAGCGAGGGGTTTATATATAGCTCGAGTTCAGCATAATGATTCGCAAATACTCACTCATAAACTTCATGTAAATCAATAATAATGAAATATCTACTAAAGAGAATTGCTGTACTCGTCGTTTTACTTATTTCTAGCAATGGAATTCTAAATGCCCAACTAACTCCAGAGTTCGAATTTGATATTTATGTAGAAAATGATCTTGGCTATATAGATCGGGTGACTATTGGTTATGACGAGCGGGCTAATTTAATGGACATAGAGCCGCAATTTGGAGAAGCGAATATCGACACACTGCTTATACAAGGCGAATTAGAAGCTCGAATATATCGTCTTTGGAATCATCAGACAAAAAAGCAAATTTTTAATAAATATGTTGTAAGTCAAAACTATGATTCAACAATGGCAGTCATTTTTGCAACTTTTGATATACAAATCTATTCGAATAATTCGCCACATGTGACGATATCTTGGGATAGTACATTATTTGATATCAGCAATCCTGCAAATGATCCTCATGATAATTCTGTGTTCTTTGAACGATTTACTGATTATATAAGCTATCCAGAACCTCAATATTCAGGAGTTTTTTATGAGCATTTTTTAAGAGATCATAATACATTAGAGATCGATGTAGAAAATACATTTTATAGGCAGTATTTACGAGAGACAGAGCTGCATCAATTTGATACAGTGACAGTCGTCAATCTTTTAATTGCTAATTATTCAATGTGGGAGTTAGATTCGATACGTAATGCTGTACCTATAACAGAAGCAGAAGCTAAAGCGTTATCAATTTACCCGACACTTGCTACAAATACTTTAATAATAGAATCTGAGTATTCAATTGATAATTATGTCATCATTAATCGCCTCGGTCAGTATATGCAAATAGGTCGAGAGCCAATACTAAGTGGCGAGATAACTGAGCTTGATATTTCTCATTTATCATCAGGGGCATATTCCATTTTATTTTTTACGGAAGGGGGACTTGTTCGATCGCGTCGTTTTGTCGTACAGCGAGAATAAACTCACGGATTTTTCTTGCTAAAGAATAGAGGCGATTGTATTGTTAAAATATGGTCGCCTCTTTTTTATTGAAAAGTCGTAACTTAATCCTACGATTATGCTACGGGTTTTTGTCATACTCATTCTTCTCGGCTGCCAATTTTGGCAAAATGATGCTCGTGGATTTAAACCATCAGAATACGTCGATCATACGTATGATTCATTTTTTGAGCTCGAGCGTGTCCAAGAGCAAATTAATCTAGCTGAATTTGATCAAGAGCTGCTTGAAGCTGCACTGTATTTTGAGACTTGTCGAGTACGTGATGAGCATGGATTGCGGATGCCCAGCTATTCGAGTGCACTCAATAAAACGTCATCGCGCTATGCACAACTGATGGTTGACTTTGATTTTTTCAGTCATTTTAATCCGTACAAAACAAGCAGAAGCAGCCTGCGCGAGCGTATCGCAGACTCAAAGCTAGATCTTGATCCAGTAGCCGAAAATCTCGCGATGACTCATGTGTACAATCTTGAGCTCGAGTCGGCATATCATCCAATGCTCACTGATTCGAGTACTATGTCTGGCCCGATGCTCTATGTTGATTTGAGCACCAAGCAAGAAGTTCGGCTCTTGACGTACAAGCAGCTCGCTCAGCGGACTTTAGCGCAATGGATGGCTTCGCCGCGCCATCGTATGATTATTCTCAATCGTATCTATACGCATCTAGGCTGCGGCGTGAGTCTGGAAGTCGATAATATCGGCTCAGCTACAATCCCGATGATCAAAAGTGTGCAGCATTTTGGAGCAGAATTGCCTTCTGGGCGTTTGTATACATCTTATTGAACTGTCTTTTTTGGGCAGAGCGATGGTAAGGGCAGCCGAAGGCTGGTACGAAGTACCGAGCACGCCCGCGTGAGACACGTCGCATAGCGGCGTGGCTGTCCGCGGCACAGCGTGCGCAGCCCTGCACAGCGCGACCGCGTAGCGGCTGCCCCAAATCAAGAAAAAAGAATTCAGGTACATCTTTGACAATCAAAATCAGTAATTCATAGCCTGTCACTTCGAGCGATTTTGTATTATTGCTTCGCATTAACATGTTAACGCCCACACACCAACCATCTCATAGGGCGCATCCAACCCATAACCAACCTTCTTTTATATGCATTATTTGAAGACTCTTGTCTGCCTCGTCATGCTGTGTTGCACAGCGACGATGCTCACGGCACAATCTGCCACACTGAAAGGAAATGTCATTGACGGATCAGAAGATGAGCCGCTGATGTTTGCGACGATTCAGATTGGCTCTACTGGTACAAATACTGACATGGATGGCAATTATTCTATCCAGCTCGAACCAGGAACCTATACACTCAAGATCTCGTACGTAGGCCTTGAAACATTGACAGATGAAATCACGCTTTCGGCTGGAGAAACGCTGACGAAAGACTATCGTCTCGTAGCTGGTGAAGCTAGCCTCTTAAATGAAATCACTGTGACAAGCGGCAAATTTGAAAAGCCTGTCTCTGAAGTAACTGTCTCAATGGCTGTCATTAAGCCAAGTCTCGTCGAGAATACAAACTCAACGGCAGTAGATGAAGTCGTCGAAAAAGTACCTGGTGTCGAAGTCATCGATGGTCAAGCCAACATTCGTGGTGGATCTGGCTACTCGTACGGAGCAGGTTCACGCGTATTGCTCCTTGTGGATGATCTACCGATCCTAGCAGGTGATGCAGGATTCCCAAGCTGGAGAGATGTGCCAGTAGAGAATATCGCTCAAATCGAGATCTTAAAAGGCGCTGCTTCTGCATTGTACGGGTCGTCTGCCCTCAATGGAGTCATCAATATCCGTACAGCTTTTGCGACTGATGAGCCTGTGACGCGTGTCTCGATGTTTAACACGATCTACATGCCACCACGCGATAAGAATAAACAATGGTGGGGCGGGGCCGCTCCATTTGATGCGGGTGCTTCGTTTGCACATAGACAGCGTTTTAATAAGCTCGATCTCGTACTTGGTGGAAATATCTTTTACAACAATGATGTCAAGCAAGGCATATTTGATCGCAAAGGTCGATTTAATACAAAATTGCGCTACAATATCAATGAGCAGCTTAGTATCGGTGTCAATACAAACTTTAATATCGGACGTAGTAGAAGCTACTTCTTTTGGGCTGGACAAGATTCGCTGGCATATATTCCTGCTAGCGGAACGACGACACCAAGCTCTGTGACACGCTACAACATCGATCCGTACTTGACGTATTTTGACAAGAGTGGCAATCGTCACAAATTGTTGACTCGTTTTTATAACGTAACAAATGATAACGGTAATAATCAGTCAAACTTCTCGCAAGTTTATTACGGCGAGTACCAGTATCAGCGTCGTTTCTCACAGCTCGGTGACCTAGGTGTCGTAGCGGGTCTCGTCGGACAGCACATCACATCTGAGGCAGAGCTCTATGGTAACCTTGAATACACTGCCAATAATGGAGCAGCTTATTTGCAGCTCGACAAGAAGTTTTTTGATCGATTAAATGTTTCAGCTGGTGTGCGCTATGAGCTGTTTAATATCAATAGCCCTGATAGTATTGTTGATCCAAACTTTGGTGATGGTCGCCTTTTCCTCAATCCAGAAACGAAAACTACCGAAGCAAAACCAGTATTCCGCGTCGGTTTGAATTATCAGCCGTTTGAGTACACGTTTATTCGAGCCTCTTGGGGGCAAGGATATCGCTTCCCGACGATTGCAGAACGTTACGTTTATACAACCTTTGCAAGTGATGACATTGCTTTGCCTTTAAGTATACGCCCAAATCCAACGCTCGAAAGTGAAACAGGGTGGAGTGCCGAACTCGGCATCAAACAAGGTGTAGGAATCGGTGATTGGAAAGGATATCTCGATGTCAGTGGTTTTTATACGCGTTACAACAACATGATGGAGTTTACGCTCCAAGCGACAAGCCCAGTCAACTTCTTCTTCCAATCACAGAATATCGGAAATACTCAAATCGTAGGAGCTGATATTACTCTAGTCGGTCAAGGTAAGCTCGGCCGATTCCCGACTACGGTCTTGACAGGTTATACGTTTATCAATCCAACATTTACAGATTTTAATGATGAGATTCAAGCAAGTGGCTCATCTGATGACAATGTCTTAAAGTATCGCTTCCGCCACTCATTTAAGTTTGATGCAGAAACGAAATTCAACAAAGTATCTGTTGGACTTTCTGCCAATTATTTGTCATTCATGGAAAATATCGATACAGCTTTCGAGATTTTCCTCCCAGATCTTCAAGCGTATAGAGCTGAAAATGACAAAGGCAGCCTTAATATGAGTGCTCGTGTTGGTTATGAGTTTAAAGAAAATTCACGTGTGTCACTCGTCGTCAAAAACTTGACAAACGCAGAGTACACGATTCGCCCAGCATTACTAGAGCCACCACTCAATATGTCATTGAGACTTGACTACCAGTTCTAGTCGTAGACTTTAAAATTACAGAACGCGCCTTGCATAAATTTTCTTGCAAGGCGCTTTTTTGTTGCGTAACAAGCTGATAGCAGATAGCTTTGAAGCAAGAGCCGATTTATGAGCAAGACCAATGTACATCACCTCAGCACTCAAGCCTCGATACTCAATCAGTATATCGCCGAGCTGCGAGACGAATCTATCCAAGGAGATCGCATGCGGTTTCGTAAAAACCTCGAGCGCATCGGAATGCTCATGGGCTATGAGATAAGCAAGCAACTACAATATGCAGAGCGCGAAGTACGGACGCCACTCGGTGTCGCCAATATCGAATTGCCTACTCAAATCCCAGTTCTAGCAACTATACTCCGCGCAGGTCTACCACTACACAATGGATTGCTCCAAACATTTGACAAAGCCGACAATGCCTTCATTTCTGCTTATCGAAAGCATCACAAAGGCGGCCGCTTTGAGATCAATCTTGAATACGTGTCTTGTCCTGATTTGAATGATCGATTGCTCATCATCAGCGATCCGATGGTCGCCACAGGAGCGAGTGTCGATGTCACCATCAATGAGCTCAAGCAATACGGCGAACCATCAGAAATACATCTTGTCACGGCGATCGCGTCGACCTATGGCATTGATTATATCCGTCGTCGCCACGCAGATATACACATTTGGGCCGCTGCCATAGATGACGAGCTCACAGGCAAATCATACATCGTACCCGGACTCGGCGATGCGGGCGATCTTGCATTTGGAGACAAGCTCCAAGAATAGAATAAAGAATGTAATGGGCCATCCGCGCCACGTTTCACTTGGCGCGGTCGCTATGCTCCGTGGCTCGCTGTTCGCTCGGCTGCCTACGGCATCCGCTCACTGCGTTCGCGCCACTTCGCAGCGCTTGTCCATGCTGCTTGGCTGAGGGATAGAAGGTGTTGTTTGAACTCCGAGTGACTGCAAGGAACTCGGAGAGAGTGCCGGATAGCCCGACCGCAGCTCTGCTGCGGGCAGCCCACAATTCTCTGTATTATTCTGCTGGACATTTACGACATTCGCGAGATGAAATTGATCTCCTATAATGTCAATGGCATCCGTGCCGCACTCAAAAAAGGTCTAGCAGAATGGCTCGCTGGCGAAGATATCGATATCGTCGCCATCCAAGAAACAAAAGCCATGATCGAGCAAGTCGATCTTAGCGAATTGGAAGCGCTCGGCTACACGGCTTATTTTCACTCAGCAGAAAAGAAAGGCTATAGTGGAGTCGCTTTGCTCTGTAAGCAGCAGCCAGACATGGTCAATGTCGGGACAGGCATCGATTGGATTGATATTGAAGGTCGTGTCATCAGAGCCGACTTTGGAGATTTGACGCTCGTCAATGCGTACTTTCCGTCTGGAACAAGCGGCGAAGAACGCCAAGCAATCAAATACAAATTTCTTGATGCGATGTACGATTGGATCGAGGAGCTAAAAGCCAAACGACCGAACCTTATCCTAGTAGGCGATTACAATATTGCGCACACAGAAATCGACATCCACAATCCGAAAAGCAACAAGAAGACAAGTGGCTTTTTGCCTGAAGAGCGCGCTTGGATGACGAAGTGGTTTGAGAGCGGCATGATCGACGCCTATCGCCATCTCAATCCTGAAGAGCAAACATACTCGTGGTGGAGTTATCGTGCAGGCGCACGAGCTAAAGACAAAGGTTGGCGCATTGATTATGCAAGTGTGAGCGAGCCGTTGCGAGATTCGCTTGTGAACTGCACACATCGCAAAGACGCGGTGCATAGTGATCACTGTCCAGTTTTTCTTGAGCTTGATCTCTAGTCGCGACTTCTGCTGTCAATGATGATTGTGACTGGGCCGTCATTGATGAGGCTGACTTGCATATCTGCTCCAAATCGTCCTGTTGGGATTTCTTTGCCCAAGAGTTGAGCTGCTTGCTTGACAAATACTTCGTAAAGGGGAATGGCTTCTTCAGGGCGAGCCGCTTTGGTGTACGACGGGCGATTGCCTTTGCGCGTACTTGAGTGCAGTGTAAACTGGCTGACGATAGCAATCTCACCATTGATGTCTACTACAGATTGATTCATTTTGCCTTCAGCATCGCTAAATATTCTGAGGTTGATCATCTTATTGCATAGCCAAGTGAGATCGTCTTGCGTGTCGCCGACTTCGATGCCGAGCAGCACAAGTAGCCCTTGATTGATCTCAGCAGTCAAAACGCCATCGGAGATGACGCTTGCTTGTTTCACACGTTGGATGACGATTCTCATACAGCAAACTTAGGCGTTTTTTCTGCTTGGAATCGTTCTTGACAAATGATTCACTTTTCAAGTAAGTTTGTGTAAACAATTTTTCAGATGAACCAGTATTTGTCAAGCAGCTTTCTATTTCTTTTTATGCTGTTGTTGAGTCAATCAGCGCAAGCTGATCCGCTCGAATGCGTATCAAAATCAAAAGTCAAAGCCTACCAAGATCTCATTAATGAGAGCTCCTTTATAATTGAAAATTGCTACTACTGCGAGCCAGAAACATGGCGGCTCATTTTTATAGAAGATACAGAAGTCAAAAACTGCCACTGGAATAATGCTGATCCAGATGAAGTCGCAGTTTATGGTCGCGGTACTGTGCTTTGGCATTTTCAAATTGATGATTGCGGCGAGCCTAAGAGTTTTAGAGCTATCGACGAGCCATTTAATGATTTATTGATACTCAATTATATCTACGCGATAGACGCATCAGGAGTGCAAGCCACCATCCTAGAGCAGCAGCTCGAAAAGCGTACTGGTGCTCGATGCACAACAGTTGAATATCCAAGGCCGCAAGACCTTCCTACAATCCAAGATACATGGTACGCAGAATGGTATCATAGTAAGCGATATAAATCATCGAGTCATTCCGTTGATCTTGCAAGTAATATTCATGTCTATCCAGTCAATAAAAAATACTTGCCCGAAGATGTCAAATTCACTGGCAATTTTGATGCAGCAGTCACATGGTCAGAGCCGACTGGAAATCGCTACCTCATCGTCAGTAGTATTATTAAAAGTATTGAAGAAAAAAGCAGTTTTCATGTCAAACAGTATCGCGAAGACAAAGAAGCAAATCGCCGAATTTTAGAATGGGATATAAATGATTATGCGGGACCGCTTTGCGCTTGGGATTTTATAGAGCGCAGCCTACAAGTACTTGATCTCGACAATGATGGTGAGATGGAGTCGATGTTTATGTATCGAAAAGGCTGCGATGGTCTTGATCCGCAAGAGACGAAATTAATGCTGTTTTCGAAAGGCGAAAAAATGGCTTTGCGTGGGTCATTTGCAATGGATGAAAATCAAGATGATGAATATGTTGTCGGAAAAGAATTTACTGATAAGCCTTCATTATTTAAAAATGTCGCAATCCGTCATTGGGAGCATTATGCCGAAGAAGAAATCATCAATCGAAATACAATCATCCATACACTTACCGATGATATTATTTTGTTGGAGCATCAATACGCTTATGCTGGCTACTGGGAAGAATACGAACTCTTGACTTCGAGCGGAGCAGTTCGGCAGCTTAATAATCAATTACAAGATTCTATTAAATGGGCGAGCAGCATCATCGCTATGCCTGACGAGCAAAGTCTTTTTTATATCAATGCTCCAGGCATCGGAATGTTGCATGTGCCGAGCGGCAAGCGTACACATCTTGTCCATTTGTTTGAGAATACTGTGTGTGGCCCAGCAAGTATTTCTCCTAGTGGAAATAAAATAGCATTTATTGCTATGAATCATGACAAATACATCAAGCAAACAAAATTATTTGTTTTGACATTTGATGAACAAAATAACATGACCAAAAAAGAAAAGTACGATGTGCGCGCATTTACTGCAGCTGCAGCTGCTGATATTATTTCTGATGTTAAATGGCTTTCCAATACAGAAGTACAATATGTCGCATTTGATCCACTTGATGATGGCAGCATCGACCCGATGAGCACAAAAAAAGCAGTCCTTCGGATTAATGATTAATTCTTTTTTGTGGATCTGCATACGCACTGCCTACCATCCTTGAGCCAAAAAAAGATGATTCTTGTTTTTATTCTTGATAAAACTCTTTGAGGTGTTCGAGTTTTATAAATCGACTGACCATTCGAGCTTTAAGTGCTGGTGTCATCTCTGGTGGAGTTTTATAATCTTTTAAAATGTCACGTTGATTATTGTCTATTAATTCTAAATCGATTAGACGCATTTCTATTGTCCAATCTGGTTTGTTAGGTTGAGTAGTTTGAATCGTGTATTTGTAAGGCAGCGGAATTGGCGTATTATTGAATTTTTGATAGTGATGTAGCCCAAGAAATTCAGTTGTTTTATCAAAGTAATACGTCTGAGTATAATTTGTTTTTTTGAATTTAAAATAAGTAATGAAACTAGTTTCATTTTCTATTAATGAATCTACTTGAAGGTGCATTTTCTGCTCTGGTATTAATCTTGTTTTTGGAATCATGAAAACAGATGTCGGGTTTTCATTCATCTTTGAAAACATATACGTACTGTCAAATCTTGGATAATGAAACAGAGTAGAAACAAGCGGAAAGGTATTGTGAGTAGACGTGACAATGTTTGCATCCGAATAATTCAAAATTATAACTGTAGAATTACCATAATCTTGCAATGAATCTATCCAAGATTTATAAATTGCTTTGTATGCGATATGGTCTTGTGATTCAGTTTCATTTTGCGCAAACATTGAAATTGAAAAACAAAGTGTCGAGAATAATAAAATATAGTACTTCATGATAGATGGTGTTTCTATATGCGTAACGAAAAGATACGATATTTATTGCGCCAGCGATCGGAGCAGCGCCCTCAGGGCGGATTTATGCCATAATTTGCCACGTACTTCAGTGCGTGGGTTATGGCATAAAGCTAGGCTACCGTACTGCGCAGAGCGCGACCGCGCAGCGGGGCGCCCATCAAAAACGATTTGAATAAAATCATCACAATGCTGTGACGATTGATTAGCGTACATTTGCAGTATCAAATTTG
This sequence comes from Saprospiraceae bacterium, assembly GCA_020631455.1. Classification (GTDB taxonomy): domain Bacteria; phylum Bacteroidota; class Bacteroidia; order Chitinophagales; family Saprospiraceae; genus JAHDHF01. Next base: position 12,400 of record JAHDHF010000022.1, on the reverse strand, counting down.
TTTGTGATATGACCAATCATCAAGACCATAATACAGAGATCGTCAAGAGTACAAAGACGGATCGTTTTCAAGGACATGATTATTACAATGTCGATGACTTATTGACGACTGAGCATCTCCTCGTACGTGATAGTGTGCGCGAGTGGGTGAAGCAAGAAGTTTCGCCGATCATTGAGCAGTATGCAGAGCGTGCAATGTATCCTCGCCACCTAGTCAAAGGTTTGGCAGAGATCGGGGCTTTTGGTCCGAGCTTGCCAGAAAAATATGGTTGCGGCGGTCTAGACGAGATCAGCTATGGTTTGATCATGCAAGAGCTAGAGCGCGGTGATAGCGGGATTCGATCTGCTGCCAGTGTGCAAGGCTCACTCGTGATGTATCCGATCTACAAGTACGGTACAGAGGAGATGCGCATGAAGTATTTGCCTAAATTGGCAAGCGGTGAGTTCATTGGCTGCTTTGGATTGACTGAGCCAGATCATGGTTCGAATCCAGGCGGAATGATCACAAATATCGTCGATGATGGCGACTGCTACATTCTCAATGGCGCAAAGATGTGGATTACGAATTCGCCGATTGCAGATGTCGCTGTTGTTTGGGCAAAAGACGAAGAAGGCAAAGTGCGAGGAATGGTGGTCGAAGCTGGTACGCCAGGATTTTCGGCTCCAGAGATTCACGGCAAATGGTCGCTTCGTGCGAGCATCACAGGCGAGCTTGTCTTTGAAGATGTCCGAGTTCCAAAAGAAAATGTATTCCCAGATATAAAAGGTCTTCGTGGACCGCTTTCATGCTTGAGCAAAGCACGCTACGGCATTGCCTGGGGTGTGATCGGTGCTGCTATGGATTGCTACGATAGCGCACTTCGTTACTCACTTGAGCGCGAGCAATTCGGTAAGCCGATCGCAGGTTTCCAATTGACGCAGAAGAAACTTGCTGAGATGATCACAGAAATTACCAAAGCGCAACTGCTTGCATGGCGTCTCGGTACACTTGCCAATGAAGGCAAAGCAACGCCTGCTCAAATCAGCATGGCAAAGCGTAACAATGTCCACATGGCGCTTGAGATCGCTCGCGAAGCACGTCAAATCCACGGCGGCATGGGCATCACGCAAGAGTACAGCATCATGCGTCACATGATGAATCTCGAAACTGTCTTGACATACGAAGGCACACACGATATTCACTTGCTCATCACTGGGCATGATGTCACGGGCTTACAAGCATTTAAATAAGCAGCTTGCTAAATCGGCGTTAAACTCAAAGCAAAAGACTGTGTTTGCATGGTAGTTTCAACTATCATCGTGCGTGATTTGTCGAAATGGTTTTTTTCAAATGACCATTTTGGAACAACTTGTGCATCTACACTATGTAAGCGATAGCATTTGATTATGACCAAGACACCCTCTTTTTCTGACGTCGTAGGATTCGAAAGACTTTTTCTCACTGTTCTTTTCTGCTTAGTAGGAGCGAGTGCCATGTTTGCACAAGTCATCGAGCTGCGTAATCCATCTTTTGAAGGGCAGCCGCGACCGAGTACGACACCAGCAGGTTGGTATGACTGCGGATTTGAAGGACAAAGTCCACCAGATATTCAGCCAAATGGTTCATTTAATGTTCGGACTCGCCCGCAAAAAGGAAATACCTATGTCGGTCTTGTCACGCGTCGCGACAATACTTGGGAAGGTGTTGGACAACGATTAAGTGTGCCACTTGAAGGCGGCACATGCTATACGATTCGCTTATTCCTAGCACGTAGTGATACGTATGAGAGTATGAGCATGGTCACTCGTAAAACTGAAAGCTTTACAAAGCCAATCACATTGCGTATTTGGGGCGGTAGCAGCTTCTGTCAGAAGAAAGAGCTCCTTGCAAGCTCTAAAGCAGTCAAGAATACAAATTGGGTTGAGTTTACATTCAAGATGGAACCAACTCGCGACCATCGGTATATTTTCTTTGAAGCATACTACAAAACGCCGACGTTTAGTGCGTATGACGGTAACGTTTTGCTTGACAATATCTCTGCTATAGAAGTCATCCCTTGTAGCGAAGAACCTGAGCCAATTGCTCAAGTCGATCCCAAACCTGACCCTAAACCCGATCCCAAGCCAGAACCTAAACCCGATCCCAAACCTGACCCGAAGCCAGACCCAAAACCTGATCCAGTCGTAGCAGTAAAACCTGTGATTACGCCAGAACTTGATCGTGCCAAGATCAAAGAAGGCGACAAGATTAGGATCAACAATTTGTACTTCAAAGCTGATTCATCTAAGATTGAAGTCAAGTCAAAATCATCTCTTGATGAATTGTACAACTTCATGGCAACCAATCCTGATGTCAAAATCGAAGTCGGCGGACACACCAACGGAATTCCAGAACACGACTACTGCGATAACCTTTCACGTCTTCGCGCAAAAGCTGTAACCGATTTCCTACTTTCAAAAGGAATACGTTCATCTCGAATCTCCTACAAGGGCTATGGTAAGCGAAAGCCAATCGCAACGAATGAAACGGCTGCTGGTCGAGCCAAAAACCAGCGCGTCGAAATCAAAATACTCAGTCTCAACGGCTAACCCTCCTTTATGAAATACCTTCTCTCATTGACGATACTACTCGTCAGCCTAGTTGCCTATGCGCCAAGCTCAGTTCAAGCACAAGATTGGAAACTTGAGCGCAACAAAAAAGGCGTCAAAGTCTACACAAAGCCAGTCAAAGACAGCAAACTCAAAGCCTACAAAGGCATCACAACGATCAATGCTTCCGTAGAAGAAATAATAAAAGAAATCCGCGATGGTGCAGGAATGACCAAGTGGGTTTACAAATGCAAAGAAGCACGCGTCGTCAAAGATGGCACTTCACAGCAGACGATGTATGCATTGATCAAAGCACCCTGGCCAGTGTCTGATCGCGACAATTGCATGACGCTCACCTACAACAAGCAAGCAGACGGCGGCTATCGCATCGAGATTAATAATGCGCCAGATGCAGCACCCAAGAAAAAAGGCATCGTCCGTATTCCAGCTATGAGCGGCTATTGGCTGCTCACACCCAATGGAGACGGCACGACACAAGTCGAACAAAAAGTCCATTCCGATCCAGGAGGCAGTATTCCAGACTGGGTCACCAATGCATTTGTTGTCGATGCGCCGTATGAGACACTTTTAGGGCTCAAGCGTATCGTCGAAAGTAAGAATTAAGAATTGGGGCGCTTCGTCGCTTCACTCCTCAGCCGGGCTGTTCGGCAGCTCGCTGTTCGCTCGGCTACACAAAAAAACTGCTAGAAAACTTTCTAGCAGTTTTTTTGTGTATCTGCTGAAGCACTGCCTACCATCCCTTTGCCAAAAAAGCGGACTAAAACTCGCATCTTGCAAGTATGAAACCACACATCGTTGTATTGACAGGATCAGGCATCAGTGCTGAGAGCGGCATTCGCACATTTAGAGATAATGGCGGCCTCTGGGAAGAGCATCGCGTCGAAGATGTCGCAACACCACAAGCATTTGCTCGTGATCCTGAGCTCGTCCTACGATTTTATAATCAACGTCGACAGCAACTCCAAACTGTACAACCCAATGCAGCGCACATCGCACTTGCAGAACTAGAGCAAAACTATCGAGTCAGCATCATCACACAAAATGTAGACGATCTACATGAGCGCGCAGGCAGCAGCGCAGTCTTGCACCTGCATGGAGAGCTCAATAAAGTCCGCAGTACGCGCTTTGAAGACTTGATCTACGAGCGAACAGACGACATCAATATCGGCGACCTGTGCGAACGCGGTCATCAGCTTCGTCCTCATATTGTTTGGTTTGGCGAAGCAGTTCCAATGCTCGAAACAGCAGTTGAGATTGTCGCACAAGCAGACGCTGTAATGGTAATCGGCACATCGATGCAAGTTTATCCAGCAGCGAGTCTGATACACTACGCGCCACAAGGCGTCAAGACTTGGTTTGTTGATCCAGCTCCAGCAGTCAGTAGCTCAGAGAAGCTCACGATTGTAGCAGAAAATGCAAGTACAGGCGTCCCAAAAGCCATCCAACTCATCCAAGCAGCACTATGAAAAACCCTTGGAAAACAACAAGCATCGCTCAAGTCTATGACAATCCTTGGATTGAAGTCACACATCGTGATGTCATCACACCGAATAATACAGACGGAATCTACGGGCTTGTTCATTTCAAAAATGTAGCAGTCGGAATATTGCCAATAGACAAAGACGGCAACACGTATCTCGTTGGTCAATATCGGTATACGATCGAGCAATACAGCTGGGAGCTGCCCGAAGGAGGCGCTCCGCTTCACGAAGACCCACTCGAAGCAGCTAAACGCGAACTCCAAGAAGAAACAGGACTTATCGCAAACAAGTGGACAACTCTTATCGAGTTGCACACATCTAATTCTGTCACCGACGAATACGCCATTGGCTACATAGCAAGCGATCTTGAGCAAGGAAAATCCGATCCCGAAGACTCAGAAGATCTTCGAGTCAAAAAGCTGCCGTTAGAAGAAGCTGTTCAAATGGCTCTTGATGGTCGCATCACTGATGCGTTTAGTGTAGCGATTTTACTTAAAGCAGCCATGACAATGAACTAGATGCAAATAATCCGTTTTTGAAGTAACTTGTCATCTCTTAAATACTAAACCTATGATTCGCCTTTTTCTTATCGTTTGCGCCTTGATGATTACTTGCGGTACAAGCATATTTGCTCAAAACAAAATCTCTGCTTCAGAAGCAAGTTCGTTTATCAATGTCCTTGATTTTTATGAAGAAGAGCAAACCAAAGGCGCAGAAGTCAAATCAGCTACTTTGACATACGTGATGTCGCGTAGAAATGGCCAAGAGCGTCGCAAAGAAGTGACACTCAATGGCGCTCAACTTGACAAGCGGACCCAAGCGATGATCGCAAATCTTGATAAAGGAGCTACTTTGACGATAAGTAATGTTGTAGTCATCGTCAATGGCCAAGAACGCCGACTTAAGGACATCATCGTCACACGCTAAAGCAAAATAGCGGACAAGGGCTGCGAAGTAGACGCCGATATGCAATGATGCGGCCGAGCGAACATTGAGCCACGAAGCACAACCTTGAGTAGTCGGGGTAGCGACTTCAGTCAAAACACTCATGAAATCAATGAGCGTTTTGATCGAGGATGGCTCATACAAAAACAGCGTATTAATTCTACACATTACAAGAGATCTCTATTCGTTGAGCGGTCCAAACGATTTATATTCGCAACGTGTACTAAGCACATCTTTCACCTTAACTACTTAATCCGTTTTATAATGAGCAAATTTCAAGAAGCACTCGACAAGTACGAAGCAAAAATGACTGAGCTCGGAATTTCTTTTGATTCTGATCTCCTCAAAGCAGTAACAAAAGGCTGCGGCCCTGCAATCTACAATCGTGATGCAAGCACAGTAAGCTGCAGCGACAGCTCTGAAATGGCACGTGTCAAAAACAATTTCTTGATCAAAAAACTTGGTCTTGCAGATAGCCCGGCTCTTGATGAGGCACTCACAGAAGCATGTGAGAAAATGGGTAAAAGCAACCCGATGAAATACCGCGCGATTTTCTACTACCTTCTCGTAGTAAAATTCGGCAAGCAAAGTGTTTATGCTTAATTAAAAGTATTTCAATACAACACGACGCTCAGTACATTTTGTGCTGAGCGTTTTTTTTATGGGCCATGCTGCTCGCATTGCTCACAGCACCGCGCTGATCCAGGGTTTCGCTGTTCGCTCATCACTCCGCGCTGCTCCGTGAGCGCTGAAGCGCCCCTTCCCATCGCTTGTCCATTTTTGCTCTAGAAATCGCAATAAGACACGTACCTTCGTCATTATGAGCGAACTCAATAATCTGAAGCGTAAAGTCGATCAATACAAACAGATCGTCGCCAATACTAGAGAATATCGTACGATGTGGCAAGAAGGCCTCAAGGATCAAATTGTTTCTCAGTTAGAAACAATTGTCAAAGAGGTTGGATTTGACTCCGCCGAAATAGAATGCCGCTGCGAAGTCGAAAACCTCGAAGCAATAGTTTTATCTCTCGGTACAGTCAAAAGTGGCATCTACACAGAGATGGGCAACAATATCAAGCGCCATCTCATCAAGCAGAATGGCTCGCTCGTCTATCAGCAGCTTTTCAATGGAAAGATTATCGTGATGATCAACTATCCATATATCGAAAACTACGGGCAGCCACATCCACCAAAAACAATAGCGATCTATCGCCCAGAGGAGTTGAAGCCACCATTTGTAATTCGGCATTTTGAAGACTTCATAAGAGATATAACAGACTGGGAGGATTATGATGACGATGAGCCAAATAAGCGCATCGGCTTTAAATTTAATTTCGAGCAGCCAGCTCATCTCGATGATGGAGAGATGGACTAAATCAGTTTTAGTAGATCTCTAACACGCTATACTTCAATGTATTTCGACTTAATTCAATAATTTGGCAAGCCTTTGTGAGACTCTTTACAAAGGCTTCTGTCTAAACTACTTTATGAGCAAGCAATATAAATCAGATGTCGAGGGCGTAGATGCACTCGCTCAAGCATACACAGATTTACGATCTGAGATCGGAAAAGTTATCATCGGACAAGAGGACGTTGTCAAAGCAGTCATTATCTCCTTGTTTAGTAAAGGACATAGTTTGCTAGTAGGTGTACCCGGACTCGCCAAGACGCTGCTTGTTAGCACGATTTCTGAAGTGCTCGATCTTGAGTTTAAGCGTATACAGTTTACGCCTGACTTGATGCCGAGTGATATCACAGGTAGTGAGATCCTTGACGAGAGTAAGCAATTTAAATTTAATAAGGGGCCACTTTTCTCGAATATCGTCTTAGCAGATGAGATTAATCGGACGCCACCTAAAACTCAGGCCGCTCTCCTCGAAGCAATGCAAGAGCGAAATGTGACTGTATCTGGTACTGTACATAAACTTCCCAAACCATTTTTTGTACTGGCAACACAGAATCCGATCGAGCAGGAAGGAACGTATCCGCTGCCAGAGGCTCAGCTCGATCGCTTTATGTTTAATATCACGCTTGATTATCCAACTTACGAGCAAGAGCTTGAAGTCGTCAAGGGAACAACATCTTCAAAAAATGTCACTGTCAATCATATTTTGACTGGAGAACAGATTATGTACTTCCAAGATCTGATCCGCAAAATTCCGATCAGTGATAATGTGCTTGAATATGCAGTCAAATTGGCTACAATGACACGACCAAACACAGCTATGGCTCCTGATATCGTCAATCAGTACATCTCTTGGGGTGCAGGACCGCGTGCATCTCAGTACTTGGTGCTTGGTGCAAAGTGTCACGCTGCTGTCAATGGAAAGTATGCGCCCGATGAAGAAGATGTCCGCGCGATTGCGAATAATGTGCTTCGACACAGAATTGTACGCAATTACAAGGCTGAAGCTGAGGGTATCACCGAAGAAGATGTCATCAAAAAGCTTTTTTAGTCGTAGCAATTACATCAATGTGATACTACAATCAAAGAAAATATTGCTATATTGCGTCATCTAGTCGACGGTTTGATATGTAAAAGCATTTCAATGTGTTGATTGAGGTGACGTGCTTAGTCTAAAGCCTACTCAGTTTTATCTGAGTAGGCTTTTTTTATTCGAGTTGAGGATTTTGTAGTTTGGACAAGCGCTGCGAAGTGGTGCGACGCTGAGCGAAGCTCTAGGAGCAGATGCCGTAGGCAGCCGAGCGAACAGCGAGCCACGTAGCATAGCGACCGCCACACGTATTACGTGTGGCGGATGGCCCATACGTTTCCTTTCAAAAAAAAATGCGGATTATTTTTTAATAAACCAACGAATCAAAATCGGGAGTAGAAATAGATCTGCTAGTACGGCTGCTATCAAGGTAAAGCTGATGAGCCAACCAACGATACGCGTCACTCCTGATGGCGAAAATAAAAGAACGAGAAATCCGAGGAATAATACGATCGTGGTCATGATAATGGCTTTCCCGGTTTCCATAAATGTGATTTTTATGGCCTGTTCTTGATCCATGCCTTTGGCAAGTGCAAGTTTAAACTTGCTGAAAAAATGAATCGTATCGTCTACGGCTATACCAAATATGACAGCAAAAATTATTGAAATACCAGCTTCGAGGGGTGTGTTGGTAAATCCAAGTAGGGCTGCTGCTATTAATAATGGAAATGTATTGGGTATAATGGCGAGTATAAGCATCCGTATATTTTTGAAGAGAATGCCCATTAAAATGCTGACGATTAAAATCGCAAGCCCAAGTCCTTTTAATATCGAATCACGTACGTATTCACCATTTTTGTCAATAATGAGTCCTGTGCCTGTCATCTTCGCTTGAATAATTGATGGATCAATATTCGAATCAATCCATTTGTTGATTGAAGTACTCATAACAGCAATACTATCTGCTCCTATATCTAATACGCGTGAGCTGATACGAGCAAGGCTGCTATCTCGACTTATAAATACTGATTGTTGTGTAGTTGGAAATTTAGCTAATGCCCGATTGTATTTATTGAATGTTGCTTTTGACTCAGGAAATGTATAGGCTGAAAGTCGATTGGCTTTGTATGCTCGATTTATACTTTTATAGAGTAGGGTGGGAGAAGTCGGATTTTTAACGGCGGGGTATAAAGCAAGATGTTGTTCGAGCTCGTGAATTGATTTCATTACTTCATAATCAGTCACTTTGTAGTTTCCCTGAGCTTCGATAGAAAACTCAAACGGCCGGAATCCAGTAAATTTCTTCTCGAAAAAATGGAAGTCATTTTTGACTCGCGAGCCATCAGGGAGCGCGTCTTGTATTTTGTAATTTGTCTGGACTAGGAATATACCAATAATGCTAAGCGTAAATGTGAGAGCTGAAATAGCAAGAATTAATTTTGAATGACTGAGGGTCAACTGATACATTTTCTCCATCCAATTTTGCCATCTTGAATGTCGAGAGTCGAATTTCGCTATTTGCTCCTTCTTTAATAAGGGAAGTATTAAGATGGATAAAGTGATGACTGTGACATAAGCAATTAATACTCCTAGAGCTGCATTGACTCCAAATTCTCGTATGGGCTGCACTTTACTAGTCACTAGAGTTAAAAAGCCAACCGCAGTGGTTGTAGACGTTAATAATGTAGCGAGTCCAATTTCTTTAATTGTTGTCTTTAGTGCGGCTGATGTCTCCGCTCCATTAGAAAGCTCGTCAATGTATTTGCTAATAATGTGGATTACATCTGAAGCGCCTACAATTATCATGAGCACTGGGTACAAGGCTGCTAGGGCATTTAACTCTCTACCTAAGAGACCAAGAAGTCCAAGTAGAAATAACATTCCACTACCTATGCAAACGAGACTAAAAAAAACAGTCCAGAATCTACGATAGAGGAAAATAAAAATTAAAGTAACGAGTAAGACAGATACAACTGTTGAAATCCCCATTTCAATCACTTTGGATCTAACAAGCTCATCTTGAAAATAAATACGACCGAGTAAATGATAATTTTCGAATCCATGTTCCGCTGCTAGCTGGTGTAAAGCAGCTAATGTTTTTTCAGCTTCACCTTGTTTAGGATCATCTGTTGTTTTTAGCGCAACAACAAGTGTTGATGTGTCTTCGCTAATTAAAGAGCCGACTAATCTCGGATCAGTCATGATTCGTTTAATCTCTTTATTACTAATTTCTGTTGTGTCTGAAATAGTAAGCGCTGGAATTGTCGAAAATGAAGAAGCAGAAAATGGAAGCTTAATTGGATATTGAAAATCGAGCAAACTTGTGCTATTCGTAATGACGTCGAGCTTACGGGCTTCATTTGAAAACGATGAAATTCGTTTTAGAAATGATTGATCAAAAACGTTCTCGTCATTTGGAAATGCTACAAGCAAAAAATTGTCGTCAGGCTCAAATTGTCTCCTAAATTCTAAAAAGTATTCAAGGTCAGGATCACCCTGCGGAAAAAAATCTTCAAAATCAAATGTGACACGTAGAGTAGTTGCAAAAAAAGCAGCAATTAAAAGTGCTAGGGCAAAAACAACTAACCCAAAATGATTAAAGCGTCTTGACATGTATTAGTGGAGTTTCTGATAGAACATCAAGTTGTACTATTTGTTTCTATTATCTGTTCTGTTTTCTTTCATTCTTTAAAAAAAATGCCGAAGAACACGTCATTTTATCTTTAAATAGAACTTTTTTCAATGAAATTTGACCATTAATACAAATAATTCATTGTTTATGCACAATTACTGAATTTTTTTTTATTTACTTTGCAGTATAAATACCAACCTTTATTTAATCTATTCTTTTATTTATGAGTTTCACTAAATCAGAACTCAAGCTGTTGATTGACGATTACAGATCGCAACAACGCCGACTTCAATTCCAAATGGACGGAGTCAAAGACAAGTTGAAGCAGCTACGTGCTGACATGAAAACTGCTAAAGACGATGACGCTGCACCGGCTGCACCAAAGCGTCGTGGTCGTCCAGCTAAAGCAAAGACTGCTGCACCGGCTGCACCAAAGCGTCGTGGCCGTCCAGCTAAAGCGAAGACTGCTGCTGCACCGGCTGCACCAAAGCGTCGTGGTCGTCCAGCCAAAGCGAAGACTGCTGCTGCACCAGCTGCGCCAAAGCGTCGTGGTCGTCCAGCCAAAGCGAAGACTGCTGCTGCACCGGCTGCGCCAAAGCGTCGTGGTCGTCCAGCACTCAGTGCTGAAGAAAAAGCTGCTCGCGCAGCTGCAAAACCAAAGAAAGCTGCCGCAAAAGGTAAGCGTGGACGTAAGCCATCGCACAGCGAGTGGGATAAAGTCGTCCTTCGCACAATCGCGAAAGCTGATAAACCACTTTCAAATGCAGACCTTCTTCCAGGTATCAAGCGTGTTTCTAAAAAAGCAGGTGAGTCTATCGAAATGAAAGACGTCCGCTCGCGCCTCAACCGCGTCATCGTTAAGTTGACCAAGGCAGGCACAATAGCTAAATTCCCACACGAAGGGAAAGGCTATGCGTACGGAATGCCAGCAGCTCCAGAAGCATAAACAACTAGCGGCATCCTCAGGATGCTTCCCCTCGGCGATCAGCCACTCCTTGGATACGGCAAGGCTTTTGTATTTTTAATTACAAATTCCCTTACTATGAAATGTATCCAATTTATCGGAGTGTTGCTGATCGCCGTTTTTATGTTGAGCAGCTGCGCAGGCGCACGCAAAGCACAACTCGCAGATCACCAATCGCGACTTGCAGCAGCAGCCAACAACCCAAACCTTAGTGGCGAAGAAAAACTAGACGTTTTGTTAACAAGCGTATCAGGTGTGATGAACCAAAGCCTCAAAATCACAAATCCCAAAAAAGGATACGAATACGCAAAACAGTATTCTGATCAAAATCAAAAAAGCATTAATAAACTCGCAGGCGATATAGGCAAATGGCAGCAAGGCATGAAGCCAATCGAATCCATCCGCCTCGCCACACAACTCGCTCGCAAAGGCTATGTCAAAGACTTCATTCAAGTTGTACCTAAGTTCAAGCGTAAATTTAATCAAGCGAAATTTCTGCTCGGACTCACAGGCAAGCTCGGCGGCATGTTTCAATTTCTCGGACCAATACTCGGGGATCTAGAACCAAACGAGAGTCCTGAAATCCAAACAGCTCAAGAGCCGATCGCCATAGAGCAACAATAAACGAGTCAGAATTTTTTTGGGCCATCCGCGCTTCATTTCATTCAGCGCGGTCGCTATGCTACGTGGCTCGCTGCTCGCTCGGCCTCAGCAAGCTGAGTCTGCTCCTTGAGCTTCGCTCTACGTCGCACCACTTCGCAGCGCTTGTCCACGACATTATCAAAGCAGCTAAAGAATGACAGTTCTCGTTCTTTGATTAAATAGCACATATGAAAACCTATTCAATTTTACTTGTTGCAATAGTATTAGTAGCATTGAGTATGAGCAGTTGCAAAAAAGATAAACTCGATTCAGCTGCCTTTTGTGCAGACATCTCAGCATATGCTTTTGATGATACAGCAGATGAACTCAATACATTTATGACATCAGTCTGCAGCCCGAGTGCTACATGTACAGATTCTGTCAGAGTCGATCAAGTCAAGCAGTTTCTACTAGAACAATCATGCGTCAGCCAAGTAGAAATACCCTGTGTGTCGTGCTTGCAAAGTTTGCCCCCACAGTCACAACTGAAAATCACATTTTCAGTCAATGGTATTGACACTCTTCGACAATTAAGAATACGTATGAGTGATCCAATGACGTTTAGCGGCTACGACTAAGACTGATTGGCTGAGGGATAGAAGGTGTTGTCTGAACGAGCGCCAGCGAGAGAGTGCCGGACCCCGACTACTCAGGGTTGTAGCCCGACCTGAAGTGAGCACAGCGAACGAAGGGCAGCCCCAAAAAATACATAA
>JAHDHF010000167.1 GCA_020631455.1 Saprospiraceae bacterium | reverse complement strand
GCGACCCCCTGCGTGACAGGCAGGTATTCTAACCAACTGAACTACCAGACCAATTTTAAATGAGCGCTCTACCTTTGTTGAGCGGACGCAAATGTAGTACAAGCAAAACATTTTGCAAGAAGTATTGACATTTTTTTTTTGCTTTGAGGAAGGAAATAGGCAGTACCTTGATAGTTGTGCTACCTTCGCAGCGCAAAATACTTGCAGAGAATAGCTTTTGTCTATGATATTTCTCGAATTTGAAAAGCCGCTCGAAGAGCTCTACGATCAACTAGCTCGAATACAAGAGATTGGCTCTAAAGGTGATGTCGATGTCAGTGCGACCGTAGATAGCCTCGAAAAAAAGATCAAGCAGACACGCCGCGACATTTATAGTTCGCTGAATGGTTGGCAACGTGTGCAGGTAAGCCGCCATCCTGAGCGTCCGTATACTCAATATTACATTGAGAACATGTGCCGCAAGTTTGTGGAGCTACACGGTGATCGTGCGTATGGTGATGACAAAGCGATCATCGGTGGACTTGGTACTCTTGATGGTCAAACGGTTATGCTGATTGGTCATCAAAAAGGCATCAATACTAAAATGCGGCAATACCGCAATTTTGGTATGGCGAATCCTGAAGGTTATCGCAAAGCGCTTCGATTGATGAAAACTGCAGAGCGATTTGATATTCCTGTGGTTTGTCTCATTGATACGCCTGGAGCTTATCCAGGTATTGAAGCAGAAGAACGCGGTCAAGCAGAAGCAATTGCTCGAAATTTATTTGAGATGGCGCAGCTTAAAGTGCCGATTATCTGCATTGTCATTGGAGAAGGAGCCAGCGGTGGTGCCCTTGGTATTGGTATCGGAGATCGCGTACTCATGCTTGAGAATACGTGGTATTCAGTTATTTCTCCTGAAAGCTGCTCATCTATCTTATGGCGCTCTTGGGAGCACAAAGAGAAAGCAGCCGAAGCGCTTCAATTGACAGCTAACCACATGCTCGAATTCGGGATCGTCGATGGCATCATCAAAGAGCCTGGTGGCGCAGCGCATCTGCAGCCTGAGGAAATGGCGAAGCAACTCAAACGACGAATCAAAAAAGAACTTGCAGAAATCAAAGAAATGGATGTCGATACAATGATCGATGCTCGTATCGAAAAATTTGCTGCAATTGGTGAATTCCAAGAAGCGTAATTAATCTATCTTTAATTATGGATTTTAGTATCCGAGGAACTGGTGTAGCGCTTGTTACCCCGTTTAAGAATAAGGAAGTCGATTTTGATGCTTTACAAAAACTCGTCAATCATGTTATTGACGGTGGTGTCGAGCATTTGATTTCGCTTGGTACAACGGGTGAATCTGCAACTCTTGGTACCGAAGAAAAGCATGAAGTCCTCCAAGCAACAGTACAATACGCTGCTGGACGAGCCTCTGTCATTGCAGGCTTTGGAGGCAATAACACTGCTGCTGTGATTAAAGCAATCGAAAATGCTCCTCTAGATGGTGTTTCGGCGATCTTAAGTGTCAGTCCGTATTACAACAAGCCAACTCAAAATGGCATCGTCAAGCACTATACAGCAATTGCTGATGCAGCTCCGCTACCGATTATTTTATACAATGTACCAGGACGTACTCGAAGTAACATTGAAGCAAAGACAACGATCGAACTCTCTCAGCAGCAGAATATCATTGGTATCAAAGAGGCATCTGGTGATTTAGGGCAATGTATGCATATCGTCAATGATCGTCCGCAAGGCTTTGAAGTTGTCTCAGGAGATGACAATTTGACTTTGCCGATGTTGTCTTTTGGAATGGATGGTGTGATATCTGTCATTGCCAATGCTTTTCCAAGAGAATATAGCGATATGGTGCGTCTTGGCTTGAACGGCGATTTCGAAGCTGCTAAAAAACTGCACTTTAAAGTGCTTCGGTTTATCGATTTGCTTTTTGCTGAAGGAAATCCAGGAGGCGTTAAGGCTGCTCTCGAGATTCTAGGCATTTGCTCGGAAGAAGTACGACTTCCACTCGCGCCTGTAAGCTCTACGCTCTATGAGGCTCTTGAAACCGAAATGAAAAAAATCCAATCGAGCTAGGAACTCATATCCACATTCTGTGTTCTTGACTTGAATTATCATCCACTTGAGGCTCTGTATATTTGCGGCCTCAACCAAAACCAACTATTTATGTCATCTATTTCTGATCGCGTAACTCAAATCATCGTCGACAAACTTGGCGTTGAAGAAAGCCAAGTAACTGCTGAAGCAAGCTTCACAAATGATCTTGGAGCAGATTCACTCGATACTGTTGAGCTTATCATGGAATTTGAGAAAGAATTTGATCTTTCAATTCCAGACGAGCAAGCCGAGCAAATCACAACTGTCGGCATGGCTATCGAGTACCTCGAAAAAGCAAAAGCATAATCTAAACTTGCTTTTCTAAACATTCTTGCAAAAGACCGTGTGAATCCTTCATGCGGTCTTTTGTAGTATAGGTGATTATACACCACCTTTGCAGTACCTCAAAAGATCACTCAATTATGTCAAATCATCGCGAAGTCGTCGTCACAGGAATCGGAGCCGTAACTGCTATCGGGAATAGCGCTGACGAATATTGGGCTGGTCTCAAAGAAGGTCGTAGCGGAGCTGCTCCTATCACTCTTTTTGATGCAAGCAACTTCAAAACACAATTTGCCTGCGAAGTAAAAGATCTCGACCTCTCTATACGGATGAACCCGCGTGATGCGCGACGACTTGACCGCTTTGCTACATTAGCACTTTACGCTACAGCAGAAGCCGTCGAACAAGCTGGTATTTCGGAAGAGAATATCGATCCATTCAGATCAGGTGTTATCTATGCTTCTGGTATTGGCGGACTCAAGTCGCTTCAAGACGAGATTTCTGGTTTTGCGACTGGTGGTGGTACACCACGCTACAATCCATTTTTGATCCCGAAAATGATCGTGGACATCGTTCCAGGACATATCTCAATTAAGTACGGTCTCAAAGGACCAAATTTTTCGACAGTGAGTGCTTGTGCAAGCTCGACTCATGCCATTGGTCTAGCTGCTGATTATATCCGCATGGGTAAAGCTGACCTCATTATCACTGGTGGAAGCGAAGCAGCAGTCTGTGAAACTGGTATTGGCGGATTTAATGCCATGCGTGCCCTCTCGACACGCAATGATGATCCAGCAGCTGCGAGCCGACCATTTGACAAAGAACGTGACGGATTTGTCCTTGGCGAAGGCGCAGGAACACTCATCCTCGAATCACGCGAACATGCCGAAGCGCGTGGAGCAGAAATCCTCGCTGTGTATGGCGGATCTGCTGCTACAGCTGATTCGCATCATATCACCGCGCCGCATCCAGAGGGCGAAGGCGCGATGCGTGTCATGCAGCTTGCGATCGAAGATGCTGGCTTACAAGCAAATGAAATTGATTACATCAACGTGCATGGTACATCGACGCCACTTGGTGATATTGCCGAAGCAAAAGCAATACTTCGAGTCTTTGGAGAAGCAGCCTATGATCTCAGTATCAGCAGCACAAAAAGTATGACTGGCCACTTACTTGGAGCAGCAGGCGCTATCGAAGCCATCGCTTGCATTCAAGCATTGCGCCACCAAGTCGTACCGCCTACGATCAACCACTCTACCGTTGATCCTGATATTGATCCAAAACTTGATTTAACGCTCAATCAAGCTAAGTCACGAGAAATAAAAGCAGCGCTGAGTAATACGTTTGGATTTGGCGGACACAATGCTTCAGTTATTTTTAAACGACCATAAAAAATAATTGAGAAAACAACTTCGCATATTCTACAACACCTTTCTTTCGAGCGACAAAGCCTTCGCTCGAAAAATAAAGCAGACGCTACACGTCTCTCCTGCCAATTTATTTTTATACAAACTTGCATTTACATCGGGCAGCAATGGCGACTCGGCGTATTACGCCACACGTACCAATGAACGACTCGAATATCTCGGCGATGCCGTACTCGGCAGCATTGTCGCTGATTATTTATTTAAAAAATACCCGAATAAAGACGAAGGCTTCTTGACAAAAATGAGAAGTAAAGTCGTCAAGCGAAAAAGCCTTGACAAACTCGCGCGTGATATCGGACTTGATTTGTTTATTGATTCCGAAAATAAAACCTTGAGCAAATCCGCTCTTGGCGATGCTATGGAAGCATTTATTGGAGCGGTCTTTTTAGATCACGGATACGCCTTTACTGACGAATATGTCATTAATCAACTCCTTCGCAGATATGTCAATATCGTCGCGCTCGAAAAACTCGATGATAATTATAAATCACAATTATTAGAGTGGTGTCAAAAGCATGGGCAGCGAGTCGAATTTCAAGTACTCGACAGACAAAAAGTCAATAATCGAGACTTCTACAAAGTCATCGTCAATGTCGATGGCAAGCGCATGAGTCGCGGCGAAGACTTCGTCAAAAAAGCTGCCGAGCAACAAGCCGCCGAACAAGCACT
>JAHDHF010000166.1 GCA_020631455.1 Saprospiraceae bacterium | reverse complement strand
AAAAAATCCGCCCTACGGGCGCTGCCTTCTATCCCTCAGCCGTCAATGTTTCGTAATGAGCTGTCTATATTGACTTAAATTGGTCGTAATGGATAAAACATAAACGCCATTCTCTTGTGAATTCATTTTAACTGTGTACTGTGGAGCATCAATTATATTTTCAAATGCAATCAAGCGACCTGTCAAATCATGTATTTGGACTGACACAATTAACTCAGAAGGATCATTCGCACTCAAATAGAGATTCATTCTGCTTGGATTTGGATAAACTGCGATAGAAGAGCTTCTATTAAATGAAGGTGAATAAAAAACGACTTGATAGTCATGAATATCTCCTAAGCAATCAACATTGCTTTCCAAACATATAATGTCTATTTCCACATCTTTATCATCCTTGACATCTACAATTAAGAAATTATCTTTATCATAATCTCCCATGCCGCTTGCAATGAATGAAATATTATTGTAAGAATCATAAACAACGTCATTTCTATATTCTACTCCAATATCGCCTGCAAAAATGAATATTTGATTTTCTAGAGACTGAAGGAGAGGCTCCACTTCAGTCCAAAAATTGACAGGCTCTATTCGTCCTGCGCTCGAATTAAAGTTTATATAGCCAAATGAATTATCGTCTTCAACCCAAATCAGCTGATGCATGAAAATGAAAACATTATGATGAGTTGCTGAATGAGAAGATAATAAATCTTGTAAGTATTCTAGCTGATCCCCTTTTATACTCCAGCCATTAAGGTTTGGGTCAAGAACAATGAATAGATCATCTCGAAATGAGAAATGATAATAGGTCGCACCATATCGACTTTCAAATAAGGGTCGATCCTCCATATCATGATTGCCAACTGCAAAATAAACAGGTAGCCCAAGGTCTAGAATATCTGTATCGATCTCATCCCAATCTTGTGCAGTAGGACTAGGGGAGACAATATCTCCTGTTAGTATTCCAAATTGAATCGACTCTCGATTTTGAATAATTGGAAATGCTGCTTTAAATGGTGGATGAAATCCTGCATTGTTGACACCTGGCTCACCATAAGTATGTCCTGCCACAAAGAATGAATACTTTTCACTTACATCTTGTGAATACAAAAAAGTAATGAACCAAATATATCCTCCAAGCAAAAGAAAAAAACGAATCATAACGTTAAACAAACCGCGTTTAGCACATAATTAGTGAATCACAATTTTTAGTTCATCTACTTGTACAATATCGCCTGCTCTAAGTTTTTTTCGTTTTCGAAATTCTTGTTCGTCATTGACGAAGACGATGCCTTCTTCGACTATAAGCTTAGCATGACCGCCACTTTGTGCAAGCTGCTTGAGCTTAAGCAGTTGAGTTAGCTCAATATATTCTTCTCCTTCTTTGAGTGTAAAATCTATTTCTTGCATTGATTCAATCGTTTTTTTAATTGTCGTCAGTTTGGTCGAGGTCAGGATAATCTTCAAAAACAGGCAGCATAATATCTGTGTACAAAATCCCGAGCAACTGTGCAGTTCTTTTTCGCTGCAACTCAAACTCCTCTTTGGTACATGTTTCTTTTATTTCATCAAGTAGTATAGTGTACTTTCTAAATGTATCATAGGATAACTCAATGAGTTTTTGAGCTGTCTTGTATTTCATATCTATTCATTGGACAAGCGATGGTAAGGGGCGCAAGCGATAGCGCTGCGCTCACGCAGTGATGAGCGACCAGCGAAACCCTGGAACAGCGCGGTGCTGCTGTATGAAATGCAGCAGCATGGCCCATCCTAATTCTGTTACTTAAACTTCGGGCAATCCATGCCCATTCTGTCTTTTGGTGGAGCTGTATACGAGATGGACACTTCAAATGCTCCACGAGAATTGGTAGCTGGTGTAAAGCCACTGACATTGACATCATAGCTGAGCCCAAGTGCCCATTGCTCCCACTCGAGTCCTGCGATGACGATAAACGCGTCATTTGACAATCCGCCGCCGTCTACTGGCTCAGCCTTAGTGATGCGATCGTAGAGACCGCCTTTTAGCGTAAATTCTCCCCAATCTTTATTTGAGTAGCGCATCATAAATCCGATGTCAGTTTCCATAGAAGGCCCCTGAAGATTGGTCATAAATCCTGGCATCAATGTAAACTCACTTGATACAGGTAGCTCGATGCCACCATATATCGTGTAGCGGCGATAGAGTCGCTCTCCACTTCCATCAAAGAATGAAATCTTTGGTTGATTGAGGTGATGCATTGCAAATCCGATATAATAGTTTGTGGTTTTGCGAGTTTTTCCGTTTTCAACTGTTGCATACCACATGAGTCCTGCGCCAAAATCTACATAAGAGATATTTTCTGCTCCAACTGCTTCGCCACTATTCAGACCACCATTGAAACCATCAGGTATATCTGCATCAAATTGTGTGCTGTACCTGAAGTTGCTCCAGTTCATGCTTTGTTGCATCATCCCTGCTTGTACTCCAATGATGAGGTATTGCGAGTTTTGAGTAAAGCGATTACCGCCGATGCGCTTCATGTATGATGCGTTGAGATTGCCACCAATATGGCGATAGCGTGATGTACCGACTTCATCACCTAAAAATGAAACGCCTACTCCAAAGAAATCTTCTTTAAGCGCAAAGAAGCGGCCTTCTACACCAATTGAATACGTACGAAACGGATACGTTCCAAGGACGCTTCCCCATTGATCACGATAGTTTGCAGTCGCTCTATATGTACCGTCGTAAACTCCAGTCATTGCAGAGTTGAGATTCTGCGGCGAAGCTAGGTACTGGGAGAATCGAGGATCTTGTGCTTGAGCTTCGGGAGCAAATGCTGCACAAAACACAAAAACGAAGAGAAGGATTGGAGTAATGTAAGATTTCATAAACAAGTCAATGAGTGATCTTATCAAGGGTAATTTGATAGTCGGGAATGCAAAGTACGGCGAAACACTGGTTGAAAGAGCTTCGCAAGCTTAAATAGAACTCATTTTTTGCCATCCAAAGTATGTCGCAAGAAAATGATTATTGCCATGTGCGTAGTCAGCTACAATTGTAGGTCGAAGTGTTGTACCTTTGCGGCGATTTTTAAAACGTCTCACAGAGACAAATTTTGACTCATTCCCGCTCATGGCAAACTTCGGAGAAATCAAGCAGGTAATCGGCCCAGTCGTCGATGTTAGTTTTTCAGGTGACAATTCACAGTTACCAGATATTTTAAATGCATTGAAAGTCGTCAAAGAAGACGGCAAAGAACTCATCCTTGAGTGCCAGCGTCACCTTGGTGAGGACAGTGTACGTACTATCGCAATGGATGCAACAGATGGTTTGCAGCGCGGTATGAAAGTACAAGATCTCGGTCAAGGTATATCGATGCCAATCGGTGATGAAGTACGTGGTCGCCTGTTCAACGTTGTAGGTAAAGCAATTGACGGTATTGGTTCACTCGATAATAGCAATCGTAAAGCAATACACAATAAACCGCCAGCATACGAGGATCTGTCGACAAGTAAGGAAGTCCTCTTTACAGGTATTAAAGTTATCGACTTGATCGCACCATACTTGAAGGGTGGTAAAATTGGTCTATTCGGTGGTGCTGGTGTCGGTAAAACAGTCCTTATCATGGAACTTGTAAACAACATTGCAAAAGCATACGATGGTATGTCTGTTTTTGCTGGTGTTGGTGAGCGTACGCGCGAAGGAAACGATTTGCTTCGTGAGTTTTTAGAGTCTGACGTTATTAAGTACGGTGAAGATTTCCTTCATAGTATGGAAGAAGGTGGATGGGATCTCGCTAAAGTGGACAAAGCTGCTTTGAAAGATTCAAAAGCAACACTCGTATTCGGTCAGATGAATGAGCCACCAGGAGCACGTGCACGTGTTGCTTTGAGTGGATTGACTATGGCAGAGTACTTCCGTGATGGTGACCTTAATGATCCAAATGGCGGTCGTGATATTTTGTTTTTCATTGATAACATCTTCCGCTTTACACAAGCGGGAGCAGAGGTGTCAGCCCTCCTCGGACGTATGCCATCAGCGGTAGGGTATCAGCCTACACTTGCTACAGAGATGGGACTTATGCAAGAGCGTATTACATCGACTAAACGTGGTTCGATTACATCTGTACAAGCAGTTTATGTTCCTGCAGATGACTTGACAGATCCTGCACCAGCGACTACGTTTGCTCACCTTGATGCAACAACAGTATTAAGTCGTAAGATTGCATCACTTGGTATCTACCCAGCCGTAGATCCGCTTGATTCAACTTCACGTATCCTTGATCCAGCGATCATCGGTGAAGAGCACTACGACACTGCTCAAAACGTTATGCAAATCCTCCAACGCTACAATGAGCTTCAGGATATCATCGCCATCCTCGGTATGGATGAGCTAAGTGACGAAGACAAAAACGTCGTAAGCCGTGCACGTCGTGTACAGCGCTTCTTATCGCAGCCATTCCACGTAGCAGAGCAGTTTACTGGTCTTGAAGGTGTACTTGTACCGAT
>JAHDHF010000165.1 GCA_020631455.1 Saprospiraceae bacterium | reverse complement strand
CCTGACGGCTCTTTGAGCTGTCCAGTAAATGCTTGGCCGCGCTTGAGGTAATGCTTGGTAAACGTACTTGCAGAAATGCCCCATTTTTTAAGAAAAAGCGCTTTGCCACTGGATGCGATGCGCGAGGTCGATGCCTTCCCAAAGTGATAGACGCGCGAATCCGCCACACCTTCAAAATGTCGGACGTCTTGCTGCCAGAGCTTCATGCTGAGATCTGGATCTGAGTAGTAGCCTGGACTAAACTCGAAGCTGTAGCCACCAACGGCATCCCACATCTCTCGATGGATGACATTGGGCGGCCAGGTCGCGCCCTGCCAGTTGGTCTTTTGATATTGTGGAGCTGCTTGAAGAAGTCCAACTGTATCAAGAATACTCGGATGACGGCCGTGATCGGCTACGATGACGCAAGGATTACCCGTTTCAAGCGGTTCGATCATCGTGCCTGAGAGCATCACTCGATTGTGTCCGATCTCAAGTAAACGATCGTGCAAAGCTGTATCCCAATCGGGTAGCACATACATATCATCATTGAGATAGAGCAGCCAAGGCGCGGTGGCGATCTTGGCGAGTGCGTTCATGGCATGGCAGATGCCGACATTTTCATCTGAGTGCAAAACTTCGACATCGTCTTGTGTTTGCAGCCATTCGAGGCTGCCATCTGATCCGTCATTGACATAAATACAGATCTGAAGCGGCACTCGACTATGTGCTCGAATGCTTTCGAGACAGCATTTGAGATACGGAAGATTATTCCATGTCGGAACCAAGACTGAGAAGAAGGGCTTCACGGCTGCAATATCTGTACTTTTGCGTCATGTCTGAGATTCGAATGATTCTTATTTGCTTTGCTGTAGCTGCATTAATCGGTTTTGGTGGCGCGTACCTCAAAATCAACGGTGATGAAAGTGGCGTCATCTTGCTGTTCGCCTCCTTGATTCTTGATTTAGCTGGTTTTTTATTGTTGATCATCTACATCAGAAAACGCCGCAGGATCGGGAAATAGTAAATCTGAACTCTAGCGCCTAAAGTCGTGTTATCTTTGGCGGACAGATAAGAAACGTGATGTTCGAAACCCGTGCATCACGTATTTTTATATGTACTACACATCTTTTTTATTAAAAATAAAACACACGACTATGAGTACGACTTACCTAACTCGTGAAGGATATGATCGCCTTGTAGAAGAACTTGCTGAACTCAAGACAACTGGAATGCAAGAATCTGCAAAAGCTATTGCAGAAGCACGCGACAAAGGCGACCTTTCTGAAAATGCCGAATACGACGCAGCTAAAGAAGCTCAGGCAATGCTCATGCACAAGATTGGGCAGCTTGAAGTCACAATTGCAAATAGTCGTGTGCTCGATGAGAGCGAGCTTGACACATCACAGGTGACGATCTTGTCAAAAGTTAAGATCAAAAATGTCAAGAACGGCATGGAAGTCATGTATCAGCTCGTCTCTGCTGCTGAGGCCGACCTCAAGCAAAAGCGCATCTCTGTAGGCAGCCCAATCGGCAAAGGCCTCCTCGGAAAAGCAGTTGGTGATATCGCTGAAATAACGACTCCAGCTGGCAAAATGGAATTTGAAATTCTCGACATAAGCCTTTAGATAATGGCGTCCATTTTTTCAAGAATTATTGCTGGAGAAATTCCTTGCTACAAAGTCGGTGAGACAGAATCGTGTTTTGCGTTTATGGACATTCGACCGATGCGTCGCGGGCACACGCTCGTCGTACCAAAGACTGAGGTTGACAAGATCATGGATTTGCCCGAGCAGGAATATGCTGATTTAATGGCGTTTAGTCGCATCGTCGGACAGGCCATTGAAGCGACAATTCCCTGCAATCGAGTCGGCATGATGGTAGTGGGCTTAGAAGTGCCGCATGCGCACGTGCACCTGATTCCGATAGCCCGAATGAAGGACATGCAGCTCGGCGTCGCGCATGAGCCTCAATCAAACGAAGAACTTGCCGCTACTGCTGCAACTATTGCCGCTGCCATTGGTTAGTATTTCAGGTAATGAAAATTAGCGCTTCTTTATACTCGAATCCAGATCGTCGCCTCCGCGATATGGTTCAAGAGTTGGATGCAGCGCACATTGATTATTTTCATATTGACTGTCGCGATCAGCCACATGTTTTTGATGATATCGCTGCGATACGCACTTATAGTGATACGCCAGTCGATGTGCATATTATTTCCAAGCAGCCCGAGCGATATTTTGATGCGCTCATTGAGCAAGATGTCGAGCTTGTCTGCTTTCAGCAAGAGCAGCTTCAGTCAACACTCGTTTTGCCGAGCGAACTCAAAAGCACTGTCGGCTTAGCGATTACAACCAATACGCCGATTGAGGTTTTTGACGATTACGCTGATCAATGCAGTTTTATTTTGCTGATGGCGACAACGCCCGGCGTAAGCGGCGGGCAATTTGATCCACGCAATTATGAGCGAATCAAAGCCTTTCAAAAACGCTATCCGAGCAAACGCATTCACGTCGATGGCGGCGTGAATAACGACATCTCTACTGAACTTCGACAGCTCGGTGTCTATTGCTCTGTTTCAGGATCCTACTTGATGCGTTCAGCTATTGGTGATTCGCTCTTGCAGCTTCGTTCCAATACTGCTTTACATGAATTGCCTGTATCGGACTTTATGTTGCGGCCGAGCGAACTGCCAGTTATCAAGCAGGAAGAATTGACACTGGAGTCTGCACTCAAGACGATCAGTAAAGGCAAAATGGGCGCTTGCTTTATCATCGACCAAGCCTACAAGCTCAAAGGATTGATCTCCAATGCAGATATCCGCAAAGCGATGATTCAAAAGATTGACAACTTGAGTCAACTCAATGTTGATCAAATGATCAATCCAAAACCAATCACAATACAGGATGACTTGACACTTCGACAAGCGTATGATGTCATCCAAAAGAATACATTTCCTATTCTCTTCTTACCAATAGTAGCTACTGACAATACATTTGTCGGCTGCATTACCGTCAATCAACTCCTAAGAGGACACAACGCCTTATGATACTTCATCTATCATCAGATATCTCACAAGCAAATCAAGAAGCAGTGTTAGCTGCTCATCCTGGTTTTCATTTTCAGCGCGAAGACGGTATACATGTCGTCATCACATCATCCAAGGAAAAAGAAGTCAACTCTACGATAGCTCAATTTGTAGAAGACTCATTTGTCTTTGACAATGATATTCAGCTTGCAAGTCGCTCATATCAAGAAGCCACACGTACAATCAATATCGGCGATATCGTACTTGGAGGATCAAGCAACCATACTGCGATGATCGCAGGGCCATGCTCAGTCGAGAACCGTGAGCAACTCATGCACACTGCTGAATACCTGAACGGACTTGGCATTAAAATCTTACGTGGCGGCTGTTACAAGCCGCGTACATCACCATATTCATTTCAAGGACTTGGACTCGAAGGCTTAAAAATCCTCGCAGAAGCACGTGATAAATTCGGTATGAAAATCATCACTGAAGTACGCGATGCAACACACGTCGCTGAAGTCATCGAATACTCAGACATCATCCAGATTGGAGCGAAGGCGATGTACGATCAAGGTATTCTTAAAGCTTGTGCTAAGATCAAGAAGCCAGTGATGATCAAGCGCGGCTTCGGTACTACGCTCCAAGAATTCGTACAAGCAGCCGAATTTGTTTTGAGCGGCGGAAATCCAAATGTCATTCTCTGCGAGCGCGGCATCCGCACCTTTGAGACCAAGACGCGCTTTACGTACGATCTCTGCGGTGTCGCTTGGCTCAAGCAATACACAAATCTTCCGCTCATCCTCGATCCTTCGCATGCAATGGGCTATCGGTTTGGTATTCCAGATCTCTGCCGCGCAAGTGTCGCACTTGGTATCGACGGGCTGATTATCGAAACGCATCCAACACCACCACAAGCACTATCAGATGCAGCCCAGCAGCTTGACTTTGCGGAGTTCAAATCCATGTATGAGTCACTTCCAGCAGTTGCACAAGCAGTCGGACGTACAATGATCTAATTCATGGAAGCGCAACACAAAGCACAAGCCGCCAAGATCAAACTCCTTGTCCTTGACGTCGATGGTACATTGACTGATGGTGGCATTTATCTCATGCCAGATGGCACAGAGCTCAAACGCTTTAATACAAAAGACGGTCTCGGCATCAAACGCCTAGTCCAATCGGGTGTTCGAGTTCGCTTTTTAAGTCATAGTGCAGCTGCTGATCTACTCAAGGCCCGCGCCACGATGCTCGGCGTAGACGAAGTCTATGGCGGCAGCGAAGTCAAATCAGTTGTATTAAACAATTGGCTTCAAGAATTAACTCTTGAGCACGACCAAGTTGCATTCATGGGCGACGATGTCAATGATCTCGAACTCGCAACAATCACAGGTTTATCAGCTTGCCCTTCCGATGCAGTCGAAGAAATTCAAGCAGCTTCCGATATTATTATTCCTCGTCCTGGCGGGCATGGCGCTGTGAGATACTTCATAGATAAGTACTTACTCAATTTGCAATAGAATGAATAGAATGGGCCACC
>JAHDHF010000021.1:7483-27194 GCA_020631455.1 Saprospiraceae bacterium | reverse complement strand
TATTAATTAAATTGGTGTGATGAATTTTGCTATCGACATACATTGGCGCATTGCGGCGTATTGTAGAAGTCGCGATCGAAATACCTTTTGTATTATCATAAACTGGAGCTTTGTATTCTGGTACTATTAGTAACGTGCTGCCAAATTGATTGAGCCGCGGATCCATGCCAGATGTTATTTTTTTGCCGCGTGTCAAGGTCAAACGAATGTGCACACCGTCAGTCATATTATTTGCTTGTAGTGTTTTTGCCAGTTCTTGAATGATAAACTCACGGCTCGGCACATCTTCAAACAACATTGCATGAGCAGAATCATCAAGCCGCTGCAAGTGATCGTGCAATTTCATGACACCTTCCTTGTACAAACGTAGGCCTTCCCAGACAGCATCGCCGCCCTGCACAACACTATCAAAAACTGATACACCCATCTCATCTCGATGGCCAATTTTGCCATCGACATATACTTGTAGGTCTTTATTTTGAGGATTAAATTGTTGAAGCATAATTAATTTTTATTTAGCCTGAATGGCATGTGCTGCCATTTTGTGATAGAGCGGCATTGCTTGATCGACGATGGCTTTAAGATGCGGTTTTAATTCTTGACCTGTATTTTTCTGAGGCATTTTTTTGACTTGTCCAATTCCAGTGCTGCGATGCACATTGGCGTACCAATAGTTTGCCCAGCATCCATCGATCGTTCTGGGGCCAGCTTTCCAACTAAGCATCTTCTCAGTAAATGGAATACCAAGAAAATCACAAAGCTGCTTCATAACTGAAGACGGATTTTCGAGTATGTTTGCCGAATCTAAAATGGCGATTGGCTTTTGAGCATTTAAAAATTGTTGCCAGATCTCGTACTGGAGCTCTATACCAATATCATCGATTGTCATATCAGGCATCACTTGGCTGAAGGATCTGACAATTCGCTCAGGATCGCGTATCAATAAAATAGTCGGCAAATCAAGCAACCAATCAATATGTATTCCCTTGAGATGATGCGCCATATTTTTAATAAAAACGTATGGCTTATCTGCATGAGCCGATGGTTTTAGAAATAGAGAATCAATAATAGAAGTTGCATCACTCGACATTTTCCTGAGCACTTCTTCTCTCCCTGGGTGATCAAGGCCAGTATACTTGAGATAATGTGCATACAGCGGCTCGTCATACGCAAGTGTATCACATCTCGAGTCAAAGGAATACATCAGCGTCGTCGAGAGATTGCGAGGTCCAGATATTAAGTGAATTGGCAGCATAGCTCGATCAATTATGTTACTTCTAGATGAAGTCTTCAAATTTCTAAAAAAAGTGAGAGTCTGAGGAACAAATAATGAACTTGATCAGTTTTTCGAATTCATTCAGAAAAATCTGTCTTATGATCACATTTGCAATAGCCGTTTTTGCGTCCTTGTTTTCGGTCGTCAATCCGCTTGGAGCAGTACCTGTTTATCTTGCGATGACTCCTGACGAAACTCCAAGTGAACGAGCAAAAATAGCACGTAATACAAGCTTCTATTTTATTTTAATTCTACTCGCCTTTTTTGCAGGCGGTACGATCATTCTCAATTTTTTTGGGATCAGTCTCGATGCGATGCGCATCGCAGGTGGACTTGTCATTTTTACAAGTGGCTACACACTTATGAATGGCAAATTTGCTAAAGGCCGTTCAGTCGATAATAAAGTCAAACAAGAAGCGATTGAAAAAGATGACATCTCATTTTCACCAATGGCGATGCCGCTCTTATCTGGTCCTGGTTCTATTTCTTTATTGATTAGTTTATATGTAGAGAATAATAGCTGGGATCTCAGAGCAATCATCATTGGAATGATTGTTTTGCTTGGATTTGTTGTATACGGAATACTTAGAGTTGCACCTCAGCTTCTTAAACTTTTAGGTGTAGCAGGACTACGAGCGATCAGCCGCATCATGGGATTCCTTGTTATGGCAATCGGAGTTCAATATATTATTGTTGGTATCACGAGCCTTGTCTCAAGCCTTGTCGATGCTTAATTCTATTAAATTTCACAATTAAAAAAAGCCGCTTGAAAATTTCAAGCGGCTTTTTTTAATAATTGAATCATCGCAATTATGCTGCTGCAAATCTGCGTGCTACTTCTTCCCAATTAATAACATTAAAAAATGCTTCGACATAATCAGGACGACGATTTTGATAATTGAGATAATATGCATGCTCCCAAACATCAATTCCAAGAATTGGCGTACCAGGGCACTCAGCGACATCCATCAAAGGATTATCTTGATTTGGAGTACTGCACACGCAAAGTGAACCGTCTTTACCGACACAAAGCCAAGCCCAGCCCGAACCAAAACGCGTTCCTGCCGCCGCTTTAAACTCTTTTTTGAAATCCTCAAATGATCCAAATGCTCCATTAATAGCAGCAGCAAGATCACCAGTTGGCTCGCCGCCACCATTTGGCGACATCACTGACCAAAACAAAGAGTGATTGTAGAATCCGCCACCATTATTTCTGACTGCACCTGAGTGTTTCGATACATTTGCAAGGATGTCCTCGATAGACTTGCCATCTAAGTCTGTACCTGCGATAGCAGCATTCAATTTATTCGTGTAGCCATTATGGTGTTTGCCATGATGGATTTCCATAGTGCGCGTGTCGATGTGCGGTTCGAGAGCGTCATGCGCATAAGCGAGATTTGGTAGTTCAAAAGCCATTGAAAAGATGGTTTACTAGTTTGTATTTTATATACTGGAATAACAGCGATAGATCAAGATCGGTTCGCTAGGCTGCAAGATACAATCTCGTGGCTGTATCGGCATAAGGATGGTAGCAGGTGGCGCAGCCAAATCGGAGCGAACCATGTGAGCGACGAGTCGAGTACGGCATGATGAGATTTTTTGTGGGCGTCCGCTTCATTCCCCTGAGAGTTCAGGGTCCATTTCGCGGCGGGCTGATCCAGGGTTTCGCTGTTCGCTCATCACTCACATTCGTTCGTGAGCGCTTCGCGCCCCTTTCCATCCCTACGCCAGCCCGCGTCAATCTGTCACAAAAAAGCTCATCATGAATACCCTGTACGAGCCTGCGCACAGCCTGTACTGACATGATTTTCATGTCAGTATGCCCAAAAAGAATCTGCAATATGATTTTTACTCTATACTGACAATTGAAAATTAATATTGTCACTGATCTGAAGAAATCAACAATTTTATTCCTAAATCATTTACATTTGCTGCTCTAATACCTAAACATTCACTAACTCTTTATTTATGCGTTACTCTATGCGCTTTGCGCTAGCTCTACTTGCTGCGCTTTTCATCGTTGCTCCTACAGTACAGGGTCAACATTCTCACACAGTTCGCTGCCATACGATGGAAGCTGATGCCCAGCTCAGAGCAAACAATCCAAGTATAGGTGCTCTAGAAGATATGGAGCGTTGGCTCCAGCCTGCTGCTGCTCAAATCAAAGCTCAGATGGATGCAGGTAATTTCCGTATGCCAGCAGTCATCACGATTCCTACTGTTGTACACGTCATACATGATGGTGATGCTGTCGGACAAAATGAAAACATATCTGATGCACAAATTCTATCTCAGATAGAAGTTTTAAATCAAGACTTTCGCCGCATGGCTGGTACTCGAGGGTTTAATAGCAATCCAGTCGGTGCCGATGTTGAAATTGAGTTCTGTCTTGCTAAAATTGATCCTAATGGTAATCCTACAGACGGAATCAACCGTGTAGATCTTGGTACAGCAAGCTGGACTTCAAATTCATTTGACGCCACTGCAAAACCAGCTACATCATGGGATCCTAATCAATACCTGAATATGTGGACTGCTGAATTAAGTGGTGGTATTCTTGGGTATGCACAATTTCCTAGTAACTCTGGACTTTCAGGATTAAATACAAACGGAGGAGCAGCCAATACTGACGGCGTTGTTATGACAGCAAATGCCTTTGGTTCAGATGATTTTGATACAAACAACAACTTCTACATGAATGCGACGTACAACCTCGGACGTACATGTACACACGAAGTTGGTCATTGGCTAGGTCTTCGCCACATTTGGGGTGATGGTAATTGTACCGTAGATGATTTTTGTAACGACACTCCTAACTCAGATGATGCTAATTACAATTGCGTTACACACACATCTTGTAGCTCTACTGACATGATTGAAAATTACATGGATTATACAAACGATGCATGTATGAATATCTTCACACAAGATCAAAAGGCTCGCATGATAGCTGTCATGAATGTAGCTACACGTCGTGCATCATTATTAAATTCTACAGTCTGTAATTCAGATCCACAACTTGCATTTTCTACTGCTACACGCTCTGAGGTAGAAGGCACGAGCTGCAATAGCCGCATCGTCAGCATCCCAGTAGAAATCAATAGCGGTGCTTCAATGTCAGGAGCAGCTACTGCTACATTTACAGTTGGCGGTGCTACTGATGCTACTGCTGGATTGTGGTCAGATTATGAAATCTTAACTCCTACACTCACATTTGCACAAGGAGCGACTGCTTCACAAGATTTCCAAGTTCGTATTTATGAGGACGCTGTAGTCGAGCCAAATGAAACGATAGAGGTCACAATGACCGTTTCTGGCGGCGGTACAACTGCTGATGCTTCTGCAAATACATTGACGATCACAGTTACAAATGATGATAATGCACCAACAGCAGGTGCAGGGAGTACTACATTGATAAATGAAAATTGGAATGCATATGGCGGTGGTTGGTTCATCAACAATGGTGCAAATGCTTGGGAATTAGGAACAGCTCCTACGCAGTTTAGCTCCAATTGTGCATTCATTGGTCAAAGTGGAGCCCATACGTATAGCTTCACAACAACAAGCAATTCACGCCTTTTTTCCCCTGTTTTTAACACAACAGGTTTAACTGGTATTACACTCTCATTTGATCATTACATCGAAGGAGAAAATACCAACGGCACAAATTATGACTACGGTAAGCTCCAATATTCTCTTGATGGTGGTACTTCATGGACTGACTTAAATACTACTCAATTTCAAGGAATTAGTAATGTAGTCAATTATACAACTACACTTCCTGCTGCTTGCGAAAACCAAGCAAGTGTACAAATCGGATGGCAATGGATAAATGATAACTCTATAGGAACAAATCCACCATGGGCAATAGACAATATCTTGATTGAAGCTCCTAGTACAGGCAATGGCATTCAATCTCTTGTTAATACTGGCTCAGGTATGGATGCATACCTCGGACCAAATCAAACAGTACACTTCTACGACCCTGCTACAGGCGACATCATGGTCACAATCGAAAACTTGACAGGACATGACTACGGTTGCACTACTGTAGAAGTCGATCGTACTGGTCCAAGTGCACAAACATTTGAGGATGCCGCAGTTATCAACAACACTGCTGACAAATCATACCTCGTTACTGCTTTCAATAATAACCCAACCGGCGCTTACAATATCACGTTGTATTACACAGCTGCTGAGGTAGCAGGCTGGGAAGGCTCAAGCACAAATGCACGCTCAGCAGCTCATATCGTCAAGACAAACTCAAATATTAGCGCTGTCACTGTCGGTAATGGTACAAGCCAAACGATCGAATACCAAGCAGCAACTAATGGCACATTTGGTTCAGATGTAACATTTACTGCAGGTTTCGCTACTGGGTTCAGTGGCTTCTCAATCAGTGCTCCGCCACCTCCACTTCCAGTTGAGCTTCTCAGCTTCGTCGGAAACCGTGAGTCAAACGGCGTCATGCTCAAGTGGGAAACTGCTGCTGAAGTCAATAATGACCACTTCATCCTCGAGCGAAGTGCAGATGGCATAAACTTTATCGATATTACTTCAGTTGATGGCGCCGGCACAACATCTGAGGCACAATCATATCAGCACCTTGATGCAACAGCTCCAAATACAGTCTTGTACTATCGCCTACGCCAAGTCGATTTTGACGGATCATTTGATTATAGCAATGTTGTTCGCATTGATTTCTCAAGCAATTCAGCAGTGAGCGTTTATCCAAATCCTGCGAGCTCAGTTATGACAATCAACATCAATGGCGGCATGACAGGAGATGCTTCACTCGAACTCTACAATATGAACGGTCAGCTCGTTGCGCGCAAATCAATCATTCTTGATGGCAATGCGACTGCATTAGAGTTCCCAGTTGATACGTATGCAGCAGGAGTTTATACACTCCGCAGCACGATCGCAGGAGAATCTACATTTACAAAAGTGATTATCGAATAATTCATTCGTAATTCCATTTTCACAAGCAGCCAGCTCTACAGTGAGTTGGCTGCTTTTTTATTGATAAAATTATGGGCGTCCGCTCCATTTCATTACGCGGCGGGCTGTTTCAGGGTTTCGCTTTTCGCTCATCACTCACATAAGTTCGTGAGCGCTACGCGCCCCTTTCCATCCCTACGCCGAGCAGACAAAATATTCATGTCACAAGTGGCAATAAAATTGTACATTTAACAACACTCACCTAAACCATTTCCAATACTTCACTTATGAAATATTCTTTTACACTTTTAATTATGCTTGCAGCTTGTTTGCCTTTTGCAATAGCACAAGAAGAAACGACGAGTTCGAACGAACGTCCTGAATCAAGCTACTATCATCAGCCAAAGTCGCACTCATTTAGCCTCGGAGCAGGTTTCCCGAATGTAGCAGGCGCAACCTTTGAGTTCCTAGACTTACTCGGCGTAGACAACGAAGTCAAAGCATCTCCACAGATCACAGCTCGCTACGAGTATGGTATCACCGAAGAGCTCGGTATCGGAATGCAGCTTGGCTATTACACCGGCAGCACAGGCGAGATTGACATTTCTTCTGGACCCACTGGTATTCTCTGCGATCAATTTCCGCAGCTCTGCGAGTTTAAAACAGCCAACTACAAGCTCAACGCATTTCAAGTAGCAGCTCGTGTATCTTATCACTTCAAGCGTTTCAAAAAGCTTGATACTTATGGCAGCACAATTGTCGGCTATAGCATCACCAAAACGAAAAACCTTGGTGATCCAGATGCAGGATTTACAAATCTCAATGCCCCGACATTTGTCTATTACGCAGCTGGTGGAGGTCGTTATTTCATCACGCCGCAGCTCGCCTTATATGCAGAGATCGGCTACGGAAATATCACGATCGTCAATGCTGGCTTAACCTACCGACTTGGCAATACAGGTATGGATTAATCAGACCTTAATTTGATCAAGAAATAGTGATTCATATTGGTCGATCATGCGGCTCATTTGAAATTGCTCTACTGAAATGTCTCGGCACACTTGTCGAGACATTTTTTTGTATTGTTGCATGACTTGAGCAAGCTGCTTGGCATCGCCTTTGGGCACAATCCAACCAGCAGATTCAGGAATAAGCTCTCGAGCAGCACCGCTATCAAAAGCAGCCACAGGCAATCCACAAGCAAGCATCTCGACGAGTACAAGACCAAATGGCTCGTCCCACATACTCGTAAATAAACCCACTGATGCCTGAGCAACAACATCACGCATCTCAGCTCCACTCAAATGTCCGAGATAGATGACATCATCATCGAGCAATGGTTTAAGCTGTTCCTCAAAATAGGCTTGATCTGAAATCGGCCCCATGATACGTAGAGGCATTTGAGCAGTTCGAGCAGCTTCTGCTGCTAGATGAGGCGCCTTGGTCGGATGGATACGACCGTACCAAACAGCATAAGCAGGATCAATCGGCGTTTGACAAAATTGCCAAGCATCAGTATCGACGCCATTGTGGATCACAACGCCTTGAGCAATCAAACCATCCCATTCGTTGAGTAGAGAATAAGAAATAGAAATAAACTGAACATGTTGATACTTTTTCAGCCATTTACTCCCAAGTCGATATAATTTATAAGGCGGAATATGAAGCGTCGAGGTAACAGGTATTTTCGAATTGCGAAGCCAAATCAAAGGATGCGCATCGACTCCATTGACATGGATAAGATCAGCACCAGATTTAAGAGCGGTCTGAGCAGCTTTGCGATATTGAGCAAAGAGTTCAAGCTGTCCCATATTTGGATGGCCGTCAATCCCAATCAGCTCCACATCTACATCAGATTCTTCATGTCCTATCAATACAATATCATGTCCACGAGCAGCCATTCCTTCGATCAATAATCGAGTATGAATCTGCAAGCCGCCCGCTGGCGGATCAGCGATTGGATAGCGTAAGTCTGCAATGATACAAATGCGCATAGCAGCACGAACGTACTACAAAAATCTCGGCTTTCGTGCCAAGGATGGAAGGCAGTGCGGAGCAGACACGAGCGAGGCGAAGTGGCCGAGCGCAGCCGCATGAGACTGTGGCGCTCTTGCTGTGAAGTTTCATTCATTTGGGGCGTCCGCTACGCGGCGGGCTGATCCAGGGTTTCGCTATTCGCTCATCACTCGCATATGCTCGTGAGCGCATCGCTACCGCTCAGCGCCCCTTCCCATCCCTACGCCAAAAAAGCCACAGGCTGTCTGCGGATAGCCTGCGCGAGCTGCCGGACAGCCTGACCGCACAGACTTGTGCGGGGCACAATCATACGCTTTAACACACATTCTGTACATTCTCGTCAAACCAAGCCGTTCTTTTGATGTTATCTTTGAAACGTAAACGCAAAACCTATGGGTGTACGAAAAAAACTCGCATTCGTCTTATATCGATACGCAGAGCGCGGCATTGAAGTTCTTTTGGTACAACCAGAAACATCACGTAGTGGTGACCGTTGGATGCTTCCTGAAGCAGACAAGCCAGATTTACAAGTGCTCAAAAGTCTCATCAAAACATCGACTGGACTCGATGTTGATGATGCGGATTGTCTTGAGCTAGAGCCGTTTTATGACAAGCGTGGTGAGCTTATTCATTGTGTTTATGCTATCGAGACTGAGCTCAAATCGCAAATTAAAGGCACCGTAAAAGGCACAGCAAAGGGTTCGTACTTCTTGCTCAAAGAGGCGATCAAAAACGTCATGCCTGGACAATATGCGCAGCTCAAAGAGCTGAAAGACATCCTCGTCACTCGTAATATGCTCAGAAATATTTAAGGATGACTCGACGTCGTATCGCTGCTGCAAATTGGAAGATGAATACGACTCCAGGTGAAGGTGCAGCTCTTGCCACTCAACTTGCTGAAGCTACTTTTGATTCTGAAATGATCGTTGCTGTCCCTGCAACTCATCTCGACCGCATTGGGCAAGTTTTTAAAAATCAGCAAAACATTAAGCTTGCGGCTCAAAATGTATGGTACGAACCCAAAGGAGCATACACTGGCGAGATCAGTACTGCGATGCTTCTTGATTGTGGTGTCAGCTATGTGCTCGTAGGGCACAGTGAGCGCCGCCAAATTTTTGGCGAAGATTCAGATCTTCTTGTCAAAAAAATGAATGCTGCTTTTGAAGCAGGACTTGATGTCATATACTGCTGTGGTGAGCCTCTCGATGCTCGTGACGCCAATCAACAACAATACTACGTCAATGGTCAATTGACTCGTGAGCTCGCAACTTTGCCATTTGAATATCTAGATCGACTCATAATTGCATATGAACCAATCTGGGCTATCGGTACTGGCCGCACTGCATCTCCAGAGCAAGCTCAAGAGATGCACGCTTCGATCCGCTTGTTTTTAGAGACGACATTTGGAGCAGTTACTGCTCAAAAAACACCTATTCTTTACGGCGGCAGTGTCAAACCCGCAAATGCAAAAATGATTTTCGCACAAGCAGATGTTGATGGCGGTCTTGTCGGAGGTGCTTCTCTCCAATCAGATTCGTTTGTTGAGATTGCAAATTCATTCTCTAGTTAATCTGATTCCGTACCTTGGGTTTTATGCCCACACATGTGTACACAGTTTATTGCCAAGAAGCGAATCCTGAAGTTGTCATTGCTCGGCTTTCGCTCTTTGATTTTCATGGATTCGAAGAAGAAGCAAACCAAGTCCTTGCCTACTCTCAGCAAGAGTTGGACAAAGCTGCTTTAACCAATGTGGTCGACTCACTTGGAGCTAAACTCGTTGATGTTGCATCAATTCCTGATCAAAACTGGAATGAACAATGGGAGTCTAGCTTTCAGCCAATTCTGTTTGAAGAAAAAGTTTATGTGAGAGCTGCTTTTCATGAAGCGCATCCAAATCCTGGCGTCATCGATATCGTCATCACACCCGAGATGGCATTCGGAACAGGTCATCATCCGACTACAGCCATGGTGATACAGTCAATTTTAGGTATGGATTTGAAAGAGAAATCCCTTTTTGACTTTGGAGCCGGTACTGGCATACTTGCCATTCTTGCTCACAAATGCGGAGCAGCTCCAGTCTCAGGTGTCGAAATAGAGCATCGAGCGGTCGAGAGCGCTTCATCTAATACGCTATTGAATGATTGTCCAGAAATACAAATCAATCAGGGCGACTCGATGCCTGAAATTGAGCCAGTAGACGTAATCCTAGCAAATGTGAATCGTCGCGTAATTTTAGAGACGATTCCTTCGTTTTCTAAATACCTCAAAAAAACTGGCAAACTCATTGTCTCAGGTATACTACATCTTGACCAACACATTGTGAAAGAAACCGCTTCTGCTCACAACTTCATTCACACAGGTACACTACAGCAAGGTGATTGGCTTTGTATGTCATTTCAACGTTCATAAATTATGCAATCTAAATACTTCCTCTTTTCGTTAGTTGCACTTTTCTTTTCGTTTTCTTTAAATGCGCAGTCATTTGAAGAATTTTCTGAAACACCGCAAGGCTATGTTTCGCAGATTGAAGAGATTATCAATCAAAACAAAAGTGATCGATCAAAAGCGATCATGAAAGAACTTGAAACACTTGTTGCCCAAGGAAGTTATTCTGAGCAATATGATCAAATTCGTGCTGTATCAAATGGGATGCTCAAAAAACGAATGAGGGCACCATATTTCATGACTTGGGTTGAGACGACAAATGCTTTACTAAAAAGCAATAACAGTGGAACCGAAATAGAAAAATGGCTTTCGATTACAGAAAAGGTTCTAGTAGATTTAAAGAAAGGTAAACTCAAACCATTTAATCAGTTTTTAAATTTTTCAAAGAATTTCTATACGAAAAAAGCATTCCGTGAAGTCAAAGGAGGACCAAACTGGTATGTAAGTGATTTAAAATTTAAATGGATTTATGAAAAGGAAACACCTCGCTTAGATTTTGAAAATATCGCGCTTATAGGAAAACGAAAGCAAGATTCAATAGTTATTGAAAATACAAGTGGTCGCTTCTTTCCTTTAATTAACACATGGTACGGAACAGGTGGCACAACGACTTGGGACCGAGTAGGACTCGAAAATGTAAAAGCTGATTACTTCGCTTATACCTTAGAAACTAAAAAAAGTGAATTTGAAGCTGATTCTGCAATTCTTTACTATCCAAGCTTATTCGAAAAACCATTAGTCGGTTCATTTTCTGAAAAAATTACAATAGGCAATAAAGCGAGAGGAAGTTCCTATCCGAGATTTACTTCAGATGCAGAAACTGTAGAAATTGACGATATTGGTGAAAATGTAAAATATATAGGTGGTTTTCAGCTCCAAGGAGCAGATGTAGTTGGTCTTGGGTCAAAGGGCGGAAAAGCAACAATTGAGTTAACTCGAGAGAACAAAACAATAATTCTCGCGCGATCATCCTCATTTTCAATTAAAAAAGGAGAAGTTATTTTAGGTCAAGATGTAGAAACATCTATTTACTTTGGATCTGATAGTTTGTACCATCCTGGCGTATCGTTTCGATATGATATACCAAAAAAGAAATTGACCCTAAAACAAGGCGACGAAGGAATTGGACGTGCTCCTTTTTCGAATAGTTATCACAAAATGAATCTTGACGTCATGAATCTAGCTTGGGACACCCAAACTGATTCTATTGTGATTGGGGAAAAAATTCAGGGTTCAGAATCGCGCGTAACTGTTTTAGAGTCCGATAATTATTTCGATGAAAAACGATACAGAAGGCTTCAAAATATTTCTTCAGTAAATCCTATTGCCGTACTCAAACTTTATGTCGAAGAGGAAGCTAATGCACAAGGACTAGATAAAATCCAAGTTGTAAGTGCCGAAGGTTACGCCGCCAAATTGAATCCGAGATATGGCAGAAACGTATCACCTATTTTGGGTTTACTTGTCAATCTCGCCGAAGATGGTTTTGTCTATTATAATTCAGAAGACAAAACCCTATTTGTAACTGACAAAGTATATCAATATGCCCAAGCAGCAACAGGGAACTCTGATTATGATAATTTGAAGCTCCGTTCAAACACTGACAACAAGAAAAATGGTGTTATTAATCTCGGAGATAATTCGATGAATATTTATGGCGTTCGAAATTTCATCTTGAGTGACTCTCAACTTGTTGTTGTAAAACCTTTAGATGAAGGTGTAGCATTACGCAAAAATCGAAATATGACCATTGATGGTCAAGTATATGCTGGCTATAATCAATTTTGGGGAGAGGGCTTTGATTTTAATTACAAAGCGTTCGAAATGAAAATGGATTCAGTACGATACCTTGATATCTATATACCCACTGGAGTCGAAGATGCTGAGGGTGTGCCAGAACTCCTTCAACTCAATACGAGGATTCAAGATCTAAATGGTACACTTTTAATAGATGCACCAAATAACAAAGCGTCACAAGACAAAGTCTACAATAGCGAAAAAGAACGAGGATATTATCCTGCCTTTAAAAGCAAGAAGAATTCTTATACATATTATGATGATTACGAAACTCAAGAAGGCAAATACAAACGAGATGAATTCTATTTTGAAATAGAACCATTTGTATTTGAAAGTATGGACGAATTCGATCCAGTTGATTTAAATTTTCCAGGCGAATTCAATTCTGCAGATATTTTCCCAAGATTTAAAGAGTCATTAAAAATTCAAGAGGATCTTTCGCTAGGTTTCAATACTATAACAGAAGCTACTGGATCAGCATTGTACAATAAAGACAACTCCGGAAAAGGGAAATACACTGGAGAAATTTCACTATCAAATAAGGGTCTTACAGGAAAAGGAACAGTCAACTATTTATCCGCTACAATTAATACAGAAGATGCAGTTTTCTTACCTAATCAAATGACAGCTACAGCTGATTCACTCAACATCGATGAACAAAGAGGTGGTACAGAAGTACCACAAGTAGACGGTGCTAAAATCGCTGTCGATTGGACTCCTTACAATGACAGCATGTACATCGAGAGTACGGAAAATTCCCCTTTTAATTTCTTTGGAGGTACAAACCATACTCTTGCAGGTAATATGGTATTGAGTAAAAAAGGCCTTTATGGTGGCGGTGTTTTTGATTGGGATGAAGCAGTCATGAATTCTGATCAGTTTCACTTCTTAGCAAAAGGAGTAGAAGCAGACTCACTTGACCTAAGCATCAAAGCATTAAACGAAGATGACAAAATTGCATTTAATACAAAAAATGTAGAAGGTGTTGTCAATTTCGAAACAAATCTCGCCAACTTTGAATCTCGTTCAGACGAAGCAAATACTGAA
Organism: Saprospiraceae bacterium; assembly: GCA_020631455.1. Taxonomy (GTDB): domain Bacteria; phylum Bacteroidota; class Bacteroidia; order Chitinophagales; family Saprospiraceae; genus JAHDHF01. The sequence goes on along the minus strand of JAHDHF010000021.1, from coordinate 13,672 downwards.
ATGCCTTATAATCAGTATAAAACGTCGATGAATAAATTTGAGTGGGACATGAAACGCAAAACAGTTGAATTTGAATCAACTGGAAGCGCTGGAGCTGAATTTGTAACAACAAAAGAAGATCAAGGCGATCTACGCTTTAAAGGACAAACTGCCAACTACAATCTCGAAACTTCTCTACTTAAAATCGGGGGTGTCAAATATATTATCGCAGGCGATGCTTTTATTTATCCTGGAGATGAACGCGTAGAAATCGAAGCAGAAGCAAAAATGCGAACATTAAATAATGCGCGCATTGTAGCAGATACAGTCAATCGCTATCATGTTATCGAAAATGCAACAGTAAATATTCTAGGCAAAAAAAGCTATACAGCTGACGGCTTTTACAAATATAATGTAGGCCCAAATGAGCAACAAGTTCAATTTAATAATATCAAAACCACTGAAGGCGAGAAAGTCGTTACTATTGGTAAAGGTTCGATTGGCGAATCAAGTAATTTTTTAATCGATTTAAAAACTCGATTTAAAGGAAATGTAGAACTAAGAGCCGATGATATAAATCTCAAATTTACAGGTTACGCCAAATTAAATTTAAAATCACTACCGAATACTCGATGGTTTAGCATCAATAGCAGAATTAATAGAAAAAATGTAGCCATTGCATATAATGAACCTCGAGCTCCTCGCAAGCCCGAGCAAAGCCTGGGAGACAAATTATATGTCGGAATGAGTTTAAGCCGCGACAGTTTAATTGCATATTCACGAATTATGCAAGCTAAGCCATCAGCACGTGATCGTACCGTTTTTAACGCATCGGGCGCTATGAGATATGTTGCCTCCAAGAATGAATATTTCTTTGGAGACAGTCTTGCTATTAGAGGAAAAAAGAATGGCGGAAACGTCTTAAAACTCAATGATAGTAATGGCAAAATTACGATGACAGGAAACTGGACACTTTGTGACAAACTCAAACACATTGATATTATAGCTTACGGAAAAGGCGAAACCTATGCAGAGCGAATAGATGGTCATAAATACGAAATGCTTGTTGCCCTAGATCTGCCACTGCCCGAAGAAGCTTGGCTTGCTTTAGCAAGTGATTTATCTAAAAACACAGATGATCGAAGAGATATAGAATACAGCAAATCGACGTATGCTAAAGAAGCTCTTATGCAATTAAATACAAATGCAAAAGATCTTGCCGCCGCCGAAAAATCATTGCAAAGTGTAGGTCGTATACGGCTACCAGAAAAATCACCATATAAAATTGTGTTCGGTAAAGTCCCTATGATCTGGGACGAAAACGAACAATCATTTCAATCTAAAGGAGCTGTCGGAATATCAAGCGTCAATGGTAGCACAATAGAAAAATTTGTCACATCATATGTCGAGTTTAGAATGGGACGAATGGCCGACGAGCTTATTTTCTATATCGAATCTCCTTCCGAAGATTATTATTATATCTCTTATAGCCGCTCGCGCAGCAGCTCTGGCGAATGGGTGCTTAAAGCTACTAGTTCAAACTCTGGATTTAATAATGCAATTTTGGGTCTCAAGAAGAAAGAAGCCCGCATCAAAAAGAAGAATAGTGAATTTATTAATATAGGCGGCGCAAGTTCAAGTGAAGCAAACTTCTTTGTACGTCGTATGCGATCACGATAAATAGATAATCATGTTTACAATTAAAGCGTAGCAAAATTGTTACGCTTTTTTTTCATAATAATAAAAGATTAATAGGCCATGCTGCTCGCTCTGCTCACAGCACCGCGCTGATCCAGGGTTTCGCTATTCGCTCATCACTCGTTTCACTCGTGAGCGCTGTCGCGCCCCTTTCCATCGCTTGTCCAAGAGCAGCTCGGCTGAGGGATAGGAGGCCTTGTTTGAACTCCGAGTGACTGAAAGGAACTCGGAGAGAGTGCCGGATAGCCCGACCGAAATAAAAAAAACTCTTCGTTTCTCTTGAAGAGTTTTTTTATTGAGGGCAGCCCCAAATAATTTATTACTAATTAAATTAAGCTGATACGAGTGTCCCGACGTCTTCGCCTTGTACAATTTTAATTAAATTGTCTGTGCCATTAATATCAAAAACAACAATCGGACAATTATTCTCACGGCAAAGGGCAAAGGCTGCCGTATCCATGATGCTTAAATCTTTATTGATCGCTTCGTCATAAGTGATGCGATCATATTTGGTTGCAGTTGGATCCTTTTCTGGATCAGCAGTATAGATGCCATCGACACGAGTTCCCTTCAGCACGACATCAGCATCAATCTCTACTGCTCGAAGCGCTGCTGCCGAATCTGTAGTAAAAAAAGGATTCCCCGTACCACCTGCGAGAAGGACTGTTCGGCCTTTTTCGAGATGTCGAATAGCTCGACGTCTGATATAAGGTTCTGCTATTTTATGTAATTCAATAGCAGTCATTAGGCGAGTAAAGACGCCTTGATTTTCAAGGACTGCTTGGAGCGCCATGCCATTGATGACTGTAGCAAGCATACCCATATAATCGCCTTGTACACGCTCGATGCCTGACTCATCAGCTTGCAACCCTCGATAGATGTTTCCACCACCGATGACAACAGCGATTTCACAGCCGGCATCTTTCACCTTTTTGATTTCCTTTGCGTAGTGATTGAGCATCTTGGGTGAGATGCCGAAGCCATTTTCGCCCATTAGAGACTCTCCACTCAACTTGAGGAGGACGCGCTTGTATTTATTTGATTGAGCCATACGACAAGACATAAAAAAAGCGAATCCCGTAGGATTCGCTTATGAAGAATGTTGCGGCATTAGCTGCCGAGCTGTACTCGCTTGAATGCTTTTACTTTCAATCCATCTTGTACAGATGTCAAGTATTTAGCAACTGTCTGTGATCCGTCTTTGACGAATTTTTGATTGACGAGTGTGTTTTCACCAAAGAATTTATTGAGGCGTCCAGTAGCGATCTTATCGAGGATTGCTTCTGGCTTTCCTTCGTTGCGAGCGAGTTCTTTTCCGATCTCGATCTCTTTTTCAACGACTGATGAATCAACATCATCTTTATCTACTGCTACAGGGTTCATTGCTGCTACTTGCATAGCAACATCTTTACCTGCTTGTGTTGCACCTTCGCCAGCTTGATTAAGCGCGAGGAGAACACCGAGTTTGTAATTAGCGTGGATATATGGTACGACGAGTTCAGACTCAAGTTTTTCGTAGCTTCCGATGTTTAGCTTTTCGCCGATGACACCGATTTGCTCAGTGATTTTATCGCCGATCTTCATGCCGCCTTCTAAAGAAAGGTCAAGGAGCTCCTCTTTAGTATTTGGGAAGTTAGAGAGCGCTGTTGTAGCGATCTCTTTAGCAAACGAAACAAAGTCTTCGTTCTTCGCTACAAAATCTGTCTCGCATCCTAGATTGATTGCGATTCCACGAGTCGCGTCATCATTGACTAGTGCGATAACTACACCTTCGTTCGTTTCGCGATCGGCACGCTTAGCTGAGAGTTTTTGACCTTTTTTGCGAAGGATAGTTACTGCTTCATCAAAATCACCGTTTGCTTCGACGAGTGCTTTTTTACAGTCCATCATTCCTGCGCCAGTCATGTCGCGCAGTTTCTTTACGTCAGCGGCTTTGATTGCCATGTTCTGAAAAATCTAAAAGATGAAAAATTTGGATTATTTCGATTCAGCTGCTTGCTTCTCTTGCTTGTTACTTTTGTTTTCAGCAAGACCTTCTTTGATTGCTTCAACGATGAAGTTTGTAATCAAAGAAATAGAGCGAGATGAATCATCATTTGATGGAATCGCAAAGTCTACGCGGCTTGGATTACTATTCGTATCCACCATCGCAAATGTTTTGACACCAAGTTTGCGTGCCTCATCGACTGCGAGATGCTCATTCATGATATCAACGATAAACATCGCTGCTGGTGGACGACGTAAATCGCTGATCCCACCGAGAACTTTATTGAGTTTATCACGCTGACGAGTCATCATAAGACGCTCTTTCTTCGTGATGCTGATGCTTTCGTCATTGAGCATACGATCGATTGTTTCCATCTTCTTGATCGAGTTTTTGATCGTCTTGAAGTTGGTCATCATACCACCGAGCCAACGCTCAGTGACAAATGGCATACCGACGCTTTGCGCAGCTTGAGAGATAATATCACGAGCTTGCTTCTTTGTCGCTACAAAGAGGATCTTACGATCATTCTTTGCAAGCGCTTTGATAGCAGCTCCAGCACGCTGGAGTGATTTCTCAGTGCGGTTGAGGTCAATGATGTGTATACCCTTGCTCTCCATAAAGATATTTGGGAGCATTTTAGGATTCCACTTTTTCTTGAGGTGTCCGAAGTGTACACCTGCGTCAAGCATTTCCTGTTGAGTAGGCAATTGCATAATACTGCTGCTTGTAAATTTAAAAATAGGGTGAGACGAGAATGATTAACGCTTGCTGAACTGGAAGCTCTTACGTGCCTTAGGCTTACCGAACTTCTTACGCTCAACAACGCGAGCGTCGCGTCTGAGATATTTCTTCGCTTTGAGAGGCGATTTGTTGTCCTCGTCTATTTTGACAAGTGCGCGGCTGATCCCGAGGCGGATTGCCTCAGCTTGACCTTTGTAGCCACCTCCAAAAACGTTGATTTTAATGTCATACATTCCTTCGACTTCAACCGTCTTCAATGGATCGACCATTGAATTCTGAATGTACGTCTGTGGAAAATATACTTCTAATGAACGACCGTTGATCGTAATATCACCTTTGCCCTTGCGTAAGTATACGCGAGCTACTGATGCTTTACGACGGCCTACTGCGTTGATAATATCCATAATACGGTATTAGTCGTTGAGTGGTTGAGGTTTTTGAGCCGCATGCGGATGTGCATCGCCAGAGTAGACGAAGAGCTTGCGATACATCGCACGTCCGAGACGATTTTTCGGAAGCATGCCTTTGACAGCTTTCTCGATGATACGCTCTGGGTGCTTCGCACGCATTTCTTGTGCAGTTGTCGCACGCTGACCTCCTGGATAACCAGTATAGCGGAGATAAACTTTTTGCTGCTCTTTCTGACCAGTGAAGACTGCTTGCTCTGCATTGATGACAACGACATAATCGCCACCATCAACATGCGGTGTGTACGATGGCTTGTGCTTACCACGGAGGAGAGTCGCAATCTGTGTGCTGACTCGTCCTACTGGTTTGCCAGCGGCATCGATCAAAATCCAATTGCGCTGGACATCCTCCTTGCGCATTGATTTCGTTTTGTAACTGAGTGTGTTCACAACACGGTAATTTCAGTGAATAAATAGTTTCGCTTGTAAGCGGATGCAAAAGTACAACTTTCTCACCGCCTCTCGTATGCTTTGAAGCAAAAAAACTCACACCTCAAAAGCTAAGTCATTGATAATCAGTCATTCAATCGCACAAAAAGTTGAGAGCAGCTTTAATATTAGACCTTTTTGGGGCCATCCCTCGTCGCAAGCGACTCGGGTCGCTATGCTGCGTGGCTCGCTATTCGCTCGGCCGCCTTATTTTTTATTCGGCGTCTGCTGCGCACCACTTCGCAGCGCTTGTCCGCGCTCTTTTTTTACTTTCTTTATTCAGTAAAAAATGTTCATGTTCTTTAATTGTATATTTATGTCATTCCTCTTGAAGAATGGATTCGTTTTTTAATTCTTTGGACTCGTTAAAAAATAGAAAATGTATGAAGTCTAATTATTTATCAAAGATTAGAATACCACTTTTGCTAAGTAAAGTGATGTTATTGCTGCTTTTGGCGAGTTGCAACAATACAGTCTATACATATACAAGCGATGGAAGAAAATTCCAGCCTACAGTTCCATGCAAGGTTAAAGTCGTAAAAGCTGTAGACGAAAGCCTACTTCAAGAGTATGAACTCATAGGAACTTGTGAGTCGGATGTTTCATCTGGAGGAATTAGGGGAAGGAAAAACATAGCCTTTGAGTACATAGAAGAGTGTGCTTGTGATAAAGGGGCTAGCTTAATTGAACTTGTGCAGGTAGAAGAAGAGTTGGATTTCGAGAAAACAAATATTATCAAAACTGAAATTAGACGTTACAACCCTAGAGTGAAACAACGTATTTTCTCAGATAAGATTCGAGCTAAAATTTATCGGAAGAAGACATGAGTAATCATGAAAATGAAATGAGACGAATAAAATTTTGTGACTCTAAGACGGGAATTATTTA
>JAHDHF010000021.1:0-7383 GCA_020631455.1 Saprospiraceae bacterium | reverse complement strand
GAATTATTTAATCGTCAATTAACTTACGGAACAGAATTTCGAGCTACAAAGAACAAAGAGGGGCTTTTTGAAATAACAGAAATTACAAAAAAATCTGACTATACAACTCGGCATTTTATATTAAATATAAACACAAAAGAGTCAGGGTATAGAATGTTAGGGCAAGAACTTGCTGCTAGAGGTGGCTTTTGGCAGGTCGATATGGGAGGAATAGCAACGATTAATATCCCAAAAGATTTTGAGTATGATGTAGATCAAGTCATTAAAGATCTAGGACTGAATTTAATTGAAATGAGCAATGATGATCTCTTCGGCTGAGGGATGGTAGGTGTTGTCTGAACGAAGCGGCCGACAATTATTGGAGGGCGCGAGAGAGTGCCGGACAGCCCGACCGCAGCTCTGCTGTGGGCAGCCCCAAATCTCCTTTAAAAAATCTCAAAACGAGGACAAACAAAATTCTATCTTTGCAGACGCTTACAGTGTAGAGCGAACCTCAATATGGGACAAGTCATAGCCATAGCCAATCAAAAAGGAGGCGTCGGAAAAACGACGACCGCAATCAATCTATCTGCAAGTCTTGCAGTCTACGATCAGCGTGTTTTGTTAATCGATGCTGATCCGCAAGCCAATGCGACTTCAGGTGTTGGCGTCAGTGAATCTGAAGTCAAGGTCAATCTTTATGATCTGATTACAGACGATTCGATCGATCCCAAGACAGCGATTGTCAGCACGAGTACGCCCAATCTTGACTTGATCGCTTCGCATATTGATCTTGTCGGTGCTGAGATTGAACTCATCAATCGCTGGCAGCGAGAGTTCATCTTCAAGAATATCATTGCAGCCGTCAAAGACGATTACGATTTTGTCGTGATTGATTGTTTGCCCTCGCTTGGACTTGTCACGATCAATGCCTTGACAGCAGCTGATTCCGTAATTGTGCCAGTACAATGCGAGTTTTTTGCGCTTGAAGGTTTGGGCAAGCTGCTCAATACAGTGCGCCTCGTCAAGAAACAGCTCAATACTGACTTGCAGATCGAAGGCATTCTGTTGAGCATGTACGATGGACGATTGAGCTTGAGCAAAGAAGTTGTCGCTGAAGTTCGCGAGCATTTTGGCGACAATGTGTTTGAGACGATTATCCACCGCAACATCCGTGTGAGCGAGGCGCCAAGTTTTGGTAAGCCCGTCATTCTCTATGATGCAGAATGCAAAGGCTCGATCAACTTCCTCAACCTCGCTCGCGAAATACTCGATGCTGCCAAGCAGCCAGCATCGGCTCCAGTGTCAGCCTAATTGCTGATCTTTACTTGAATCAACGTCTTTTGGATCATGGCAAAAAATAAAGAACGTCTCGGCAAAGGCATCCGCGCACTTCTCAATAATATGGATCAGTCGGTCGATGCGCCGACTCCCAAAGAAGAAGTCGTACAAAAACTCAGTACTGCGATCGTCGAGATTCCAGTCGATCAGATCGAAGTCAATCCATTTCAGCCTCGGAAAACATTTGATCCAACTGCGCTCGAAGAGTTGAGTCAAAGCATATCAGTACATGGCTTGATCCAGCCGATCACCGTGCGCCGTCTCTCGCAAAATCAGTATCAGCTTATCAGTGGGGAGCGTAGACTTCGCGCGTCCAAGAAAGCTGGTCTCAAAAATGTTCCAGCTTACATTCGCCTTGCCAACGATCAAGAAATGCTTGAGATGGCACTCGTTGAGAACATCCAGCGCGAAGAACTCAATCCAATTGAAGTCGGCATCACATACCAGCGCTTGATTGACGAATGTAATCTCACTCACGAAAAGCTTTCTGATCGCCTCGCTAAAAATCGAAGTACGATCACCAATTACCTACGCTTACTCAAGCTGCCGCCACAGATCCAAAACGGACTCCGCGACAAAGCCATTAGCATGGGGCACGCGCGTTCACTTGCAGGCGTCCAAGATGTCGCGCTTCAGTTGAGCCTCTACAATACGACGCTCCAAGAGCAGCTTAGTGTTCGCCAGATTGAAGATCTCATCAGGCGACAGACCCAGCCCGCACAAGAGCGCAAAGCAAAGTCTAGCCTTCCGCTAGAATATCGAGAGATTCAAGATCGACTTGGTGCACGCTTCGGCATGAAAGTGACACTCAAGCGCTCCGCCAATGGCAAAGGCCAGATCATCATTCCATTTGGCGACGACAGCGATCTCAATAATATCCTTGACACGATAGAAGACTAGCCATTGATGCGGCTTCTCCCGTTCCTGATTTTTATATTCCTTGTAGTGTGGAGTATTGGGCCATCCGCCGCCGCAAGCGGCAGCGGTCGCTATGCTACGCAGCTCGCTGTTCGCTCGGCCGCCTCATTACATTCAGCGTCTGGCCTGTCGGCCACTGCTTCGCAGCGCTTGTCCGCTGAGATGCTAGTAGATAGTCTTGAGCCTCAGCAGCTTGACACACTTGACTACGGTTTTATTCGAGCTGAGATATTTGGCAAAGGAAAGCCACATAGTCCGCTGAGAGCATCTTTATTGAGTGCTGTACTTCCAGGAGCAGGACAAGTGTACAACAAGAGATGGTGGAAAGCGCCGATCGTTTGGGCTGGCGTAGGCGGCTTGACTGGACTTGTCATCTGGAATAATCGTCGCTACCAATCATTTCGCCGCGATTATCGATATCGTGTCGATGGAGATCCGTTGACGGTTGATTCTCGACCTTTATTTTCAGATGTATCTCTTAAGCTTGGTCGAGATACATACCAACGACAAACAGAAATCTCTGCAATCGTGCTTGGTGTATTTTATCTTCTCAATATCGTAGATGCATTTGTTGATGGACATTTACATGATTTCGATGTCTCTGATGATATGTCTTTTCAGCTCTCTATCGAACAAGGAAATGCGTTAGCCTCAAGCCCCCAATATTCTATTGGCTTAGGCTTTAAAGTGTCACTCAGTAAATAATATCGTCTTGTTGTGACACCTAAAGTGATTGTAAAATAAAATAAAGATAAAAATAGCTATACATTTTTCTATTTCATGTTATATTTAAAAATATAGCAATTGAATAACTCATGGAGCTAACTTTCATTTCTTCTACCTTACAAGTGTAAATGTCTGCATCTAACTTTGTGGCACACACAAAGCAAGGCATTTGAACAATCATCTTAAAATCAAGTGTCATGAGAATATTCTCAATTCTTTTCGTCTTATTTCTTCTTCCCTTAGCTGCATTTGCACAAAAAGGTACTGATGGTTGGTCAGCTAAGGCTAAATCATCTACTGGTACATACACATTCAAAAATGGTGATGTATATACAGGTGAGTTTCGCTTTGGTATTCCACATGGGGAAGGCAGCTTCGAGTATACTGACGGTTCAGTCTTTATTGGAAAAGTTATAAACGGTCAACCTGCTGGTCAAGGCACTCGTACCTTCAGTAACGGTGATAGCTACACAGGCGAATGGGCAAAAGGGCGTAAGCACGGAACAGGAGTGTACACTTGGGAAAATGGTGCTCAATACACAGGAGAATACAGAGCAGATAAAATGCATGGCGATGGATCAATTGTCTATGCAAATGGTGAATCTTATACAGGGAGCTGGAAAGCAGACGAAGCAAGTGGTTCTGGAGTGTATGCTTATACAAATGGTGCTAAGTATAACGGCACATTCAAAAACGGGAAGAAAAACGGAAAAGGAATCATCACTTGGAGAACTGGTGACAACATGATTGCAAAATGGTCAAATGGACTTGCAAGTGGTAATGTTGCATTCATCTTTGAAAATGGAAGCCAACTCGAGACAACTTGGGAAAACGGAGTGTTCTCAGGTCAAGCTGAGTACACATCTACTGATGGGGAGTTGATTACAGGTGATCTTCTTCAGATTGAGTCTATGACGCAAAATAAAGATATCAAAGAAGAAATGCTTCCAAATGTTGCTCTCGTTTGGTACGTTTCTGCAATTGATTTAGCTCTCGCTGGCCGTACGTATGAAGCGATCAACTCACTTGAAGCCGCTCAGCAATATGTTGTTGCTTCGAGCGACTTGAATAAACTCATCGTTTCTAAGCTCGAAGAACTTCAAGGAAAACTAAACGGAGTAGAAGCTCAATAAGACTGACTTTTTTGGTCGCGCACGCAATAAGTACATACAATCAAAACATTTTGACGCCTCCCGAACTTTGGGAGGCGTTTTTTATTTAAATAGAGTAATCTTTGCTCTATGTGGCGACTTATTTTCCCGATCCTTTTTCTAGTATTTGTAGAGTATTACTCTTTTTTGTCGATCCGAGTGGGATTAGCAGATGCAAATACATTGGTAAGAAGGGCTTTATATGCTCTTTGGGCTGTCCCGCCAGTTACACTTATATTTTCAATTATATACAGTCGTTTTGCTTCTATAGCTGATTGGTCTCAGACATTTCGAACGTATTTTTTTGCGTTTGTCTTTATTATTTTCATTGCCTGCTTTCTTGGGGCTTGTGTTTACTTCTTAGATGATGTTCGCAGATTCGGATTATGGTTTGCGCGTTTGTTTCAATCACCAGATGTAGCCAAAGCTAGTCGGAGTAAATTTCTTGGACAAGCAGCCATTTTCGCAGCGGCTGTTCCATTTTCCGTTTTGTCGTACGGTGTAATTCGTAATGCATATCGTTATAAATTACACGAAGTCAAAATCCCAATTAAAAACCTGCCTGCCTCATTGGAAGGATTTAAAATAATTCAATTATCAGATATTCACGCTGGTTCATTTGCTTTAAAAGAGCCAATTAAAAATGCGATAGATATCATTAATCAGCAGCAAGCTGACATTGTTTGTTTTACCGGCGATTTAGTCAATAGCCGAGCAGATGAGTTCAAGCCATTTGTAGATATTTTTAAAGATATCAAAGCAAAAGAAGGCGTATTTGCAATACTTGGAAATCACGACTACGCTCGAAATAAAAAATATCGTGAAAGCAATTTTCAAACGCTTCATGATATGTATGAAGACATGAATTGGACTTTTCTACGCAATCAACATGTCAGTATCTCGCGTGGTGAGCATCGCCTATCTGTGATCGGGGTAGAGAATTTTAGCACAAAGCCATACTTTCCAAAAACTGGTGATATTAAGAAGGCTCTCGAAGGCGAGCAAGCAGCCGATGTCAGAGTATTACTCAGTCATGACCCGACTCATTGGGATGCAAAAGTCTTGACCGATCATCAAGATATTGACTTGACTTTATCAGGACACACTCATGGCTTTCAATTTGGTGTGGAGATACCTGGTATCAAATGGAGTCCAGCTCAGTGGCAGTATCCTAGATGGGCTGGATTATACACCGAAGGTCTTCAACATCTTTACGTCAATCGCGGATTCGGATGCCTTGGTTATCCAGGTCGAGTTGGTATTTTACCAGAGATATCATTACTCACATTGACGAGAGCATAGGTTCGATCACAATTGTATCTTCGCAGCTGAATTCTCAGCAACTTATTATGAATTTCAAACTAATTTGTTCGTTCTTACTTATTCTAGCTCTTGGATTCGCTTCTTGTACAGGGGCAGAATCAGAAGATCCAAATGTAGATACGCCAACAGCTGATGGCCTGCAATTATCAGATATTGAAGGTCAATGGATACTCTCATCTGCCAAAATGGATGGAGCTTCATCAAATATGCTTGACGAAAGCTATTTCAATATCGATGCTGCTTCAAAGCAAATCAAAACGAATATGCCGTTCAGCGATTCTGAAGAAACCGCAATTTCATTTGATCAAGATGGCAGCAAATTGATCCCTGAGAATATTGAGACAAGTTTTAATATTCAAAGCGCGTCAGATGACAAACTCGTCATGAATTTTGAATTCGCAAATCACGAATTCACAACCACATTTGAGCGCCCCGTCGAAGAATAAACTCTACAACGACCAAAAGCAAAACAACTTCAACCCAACTGATTTAACGATTACTCATGAGCATTTCTGCATCTCTTACATCGCTTCTCGGAGAAGACAAAGCACAATACCTACTTGAGCATACAAGCACGACTATTAATGCAGATATGCTCCACAAGCCAGGAGCTGATTTTATCGAGCGCGTGTACACACATTCCAATCGCTCAAATCAAACACTTCGCAGCCTACAGCAGCTTTTTGGAACTGGCCGACTTGCAGACACTGGTTACTTGAGTATCCTTCCAGTCGATCAAGGTATTGAGCATAGTGCTGGAGCATCATTTGCGCCCAATCCGATCTATTTCGATCCAGAAAACATCATAAAACTCGCGATTGAAGGTGGCTGCAACGCTGTGGCATCGACGTACGGTGTTTTGTCAATGATGTCGCGCAAGTACGCACACAAAATTCCATTCGTAGTCAAGATCAATCACAACGAACTCCTCACGTACCCAAGCAAATACGATCAAGTCCTTTTCGGAACAGTCGAAAACGCTTGGAATATGGGTGCAGTAGCAGTTGGTGCGACAATATACTTTGGCTCTCCAGAGAGCAGCCGCCAGATTACAGAAATCGCCGAAGCATTTGCTCACGCACATGAGCTTGGTATGGCGACGATACTGTGGTGCTATCTCCGAAATTCAAATTTCAAGCACGACGGCACAGATTATCATGCATCTACTGATATGACATCACAAGCCAATCACATTGGCTCAACGATACAAGCAGATATCATCAAGCAGAAGCTTCCAACAAACAATGGCGGCTACAAAGCCATTAACTTCGGTAAAACGCATGACAAAGTCTACTCAGAATTATCTAGCGATCACCCAATTGACCTATGTCGCTACCAAGTAGCCAATTGCTACATGGGCCGCGCAGGACTCATCAACAGCGGTGGCGCATCAGGAGGTGCGAGCGACAAAGCCGATGCAGTCGAGACAGCGATCATCAACAAGCGTGCTGGCGGTACAGGCTTGATTCTAGGTCGCAAAGCATTCCAGCGCCCAATGAACGAAGGCATCGATATCCTCAATGCCGTGCAAGACGTGTATCTTGACGACAAGATCACGATTGCATAAGAATTCATGAGTCTGAGTAGCGACACAAAAAGTCTGTACAAAGTTTCGCAGCAAGAGCTGTACTTCGCTGGGTACTTCGGTATCGAGTTGATCGTCAGTGCGCCACCTACTTGGGTGAGCAGCTCCGAGCAGCTTCTTTCTTCTTTGCGTGCTACCTTTCGCATTTGCTGTACCGAGCAGACGCGGAGTATTACGATATCCCATGAGCCCGTGAGCAGCCAATCGGTCTACATCAGCATCCGCCTTACGTATGCCGATGATGCCTACGAGCCACTTGACTACAGAGCGATACCACACAGCCAGGGCATGGCAGTCGACAGCCGATCACGCTCTACCACGATTATCTGCAAAGTCAAGCGAGACGATCTTTTTTAGAAG
>JAHDHF010000164.1 GCA_020631455.1 Saprospiraceae bacterium | reverse complement strand
CAGCGAGCCACGTAGCATAGCGACCGCGACGAGCGTGCGAGGAGCGGATGGCCCATAATTACAATTCAAAAATGAGAGAGTGCGTACCTTGGCGGCATGACGAGAACTGATGTCAATTCGCTAGGAGAATTTGGGCTGATCGATCACCTGACGCGTGATCTGCAAACTTTACAGCAATCAACTATACATGGTGTCGGTGATGATGCTGCCGTGATCGATATAGGCGATCAATATCTACTTGCATCTTCTGATGCTTTAATAGAAGGGATTCATTTTGATATGATGTACACGCCGCTCAAGCATCTAGGCTATAAGTCTGTGGTGGTGAATCTCAGCGACATCTGTGCGATGAATGGTAAGCCGCAGCAAATCCTTGTTAATATCGCTATCTCAAATCGCTACAGCGTAGAAGCAATGGATGAATTGTATGCTGGAATCAAGCTTGCCTGCGAAAAATATAATGTGGACCTCGTAGGTGGAGATATGACGTCTTCTCCGAAGGGTCTTGTCATCAGCATCACAGCTCTCGGTCGAGTCGACAAAGACAAAATTGCATTACGAAGTGGCGCAAAAGAAGGTGATATCGTCTGCATCACTGGTGATCTTGGCGCTGCTTATCTTGGGCTACAAATCTTGGAGCGCGAGAAGCAAATCCATATCGATCATCCTGGTGTGCAGCCTGAGCTCGACGATCATGATTATTTAATTAAGCGACTCTTAAAACCTGAAGCTCGGCTTGACATGATTGAGCAGTTTGCTCATGTCAATCTCGTCCCGACGTCAATGATTGATATCAGCGATGGCTTGGCGAGTGAGCTTTTTCATATAGCTCGTAGCAGCGATGTCGGTTTTTTGATCGAAGAAAATGGCGTGCCGATCAATATGAAGGCGCAGGAGCAGGCTTTGAATTTTAAGATTGATCCGATCACTTGCGCCCTTAGCGGAGGCGAAGATTATGAGTTGCTATTTACGATCAAGCCTGAAGATGTAGACAAGGTGCGCTTCATGCCTGATATTTATTTAGCTGGCGATGTGCTTGCGGCGAGTGAAGGTGTCAAGCTCTCAACAAAGGGTGGCAACATTCATGCTCTCAAAGCGCAAGGTTGGAATCACTTTGACACCAATGCGTGATCAAGATCCGTATCTCGGCTACTTGGATGCACACACAACTGCTCCAGAAGAAACACAGTACGAGCAGTTTCGCTTGACGCATCTGCGGATGCTCGCGCCACAGATGGCTACAGGGCCGTACCTCGGGCAGTTTTTGTCAATGATCTCGATGATGATTCGTCCTCAGCGTGTATTAGAGATTGGTGCATTTACAGGCTATGGTACAATATCACTTGCTCAAGGATTAACTCCCGATGGTCGTCTCGATACAATTGAAGTTTATATAGAGCGTGAAGCGTTGATCAGAGAAGGCATCGAGCGAAATGGTTTAACTGAAAAGGTGAATCTGATGATCGGCGATGCGAAACTGATCGTGCCGACATTAACTGGATTGTATGATCTCTGCTTGATCGATGCAGGCAAACGAGATAATATCGAGTACTACGAACTCGTTAAACCTTTGCTCCGATCGGGTGGTGTTATTTTGGTTGATAATTGTCTCTGGGATGGGAAAGTGGTGAATCCTGAATTACGAATAAAAAGTAAGGACGCGATTTTGATACATGAATTTAATGAGCATGTACACCAAGATCCTGAGACAATAAATATCCTGATGCCGCTACGTGATGGCTGCATGATGATTATGAAGAAATGAATTCGGCAAAGCTCAATTGAAGCAATTATATTTGAAGCGTTTTGAGACTCCCCCAAGTCATATTGTTCTTTGTTTTATGTATTCTGTCTGCAGTTTCTTTTGCTCAAGATGAATTTTCGCCAAAGGGTGAGAAAATAACGCTCAACGAATACATTGAAACATATAAAGCGATAGCAGTCAGCGAAATGCATCGTACGGGGATTCCTGCGAGTATCACATTAGCGCAAGGTCTCCTAGAAAGTGGTATCGGAAATAGCCGCCTAGCACGACACGCAAACAATCACTTCGGAATCAAATGCCACAAAGGCTGGACAGGAAATTCATATTACATCGAAGATGATGATTATGACAAGCAAGGGAACTTGATGAAGTCCTGTTTTCGCAGTTATTCAAATGCTGAGGAGTCGTATTTCGATCATTCGAGATTTTTATCTGAGCGATCTCGATACAGATTTTTGTTTGACTACGATCGCACAGATTATAAAGCTTGGGCAAAAGGCTTGAAAAAAGCAGGCTACGCAACTGCGCCAACCTATGCGACCAAATTGATTAAAATTATAGAGCGCGAAAATTTACAACGTTTCGACCTCATGAATCCAATCGATGTCGTAATCGTGACGACTCCTCCACCGGCAATCGATCCTCCAAAGCCTACTGTACCTGCTCCAACGCCAGTCCCTTCAAAGCCAACTGTTGATATTCCTGAATACGAAGAAATACCTGTCCCAAGTCAGCCTGATAATGGGGCCGTCTTCAATCCAATACAAGAAGACGTCAAGGACAAAGTCTTTCAAAATAATTCTGTCAAAGCGATTTACGCGCGTCGTGGAGATTCACCATTGAGTATTGCTCAACGATTTGGAAAGCCCCTCAAACGCGTTTTGAAGTTTAATGATCTGCCGCTTGGTTCTAGAGAAGTATTCGAAGATCGAGACATTGTGTATTTACAACTGAAGCGCCGTGCTACTCGCAATAAACATGTGACTGCACATAAAGTCAAAGCTGGCGAAACCTTGTATGATATCGCACAGCTTTATGGTATTCGTATCAAGAAACTCCGTAAGCGTAATGGAATACCAAAACGACATGAACCACTCGTAGGCGAAGTCGTCATTCTTAGAGGCAAAGCCAAACTCAAACCAAAATATGCAAGAGCAGGGTTTCTTGCGCCTATAGGTTCTGGAGCTACTAAGCCTATTTCTGCTCCAAGCTCAACTCCAAGCAAGCCTGTGCCAAGTGCGCCTTCACCAAGTAGACCAACACCGAGTGAACCAACGACTCAACCAGCACCTCCGCCAGTGAGCGTACCGACACCTACTCCAATAAAGCCACCTGTAGCTACTCCAAATCAGCCTGCGCCGTCACAGCCGCCAGTTTATGCGCCACCAAGTCAGCAGCCATCAGCTCCGCAGTATTATTACGTCGTCTCTGGTGATACACTCTATGCGATTTCGAGGAGATTTAATATGAGTGTCGATGATCTCAAGCTGCTCAACGGGCTCAACTCAAACACATTGAGTATTGGACAGCGGCTCCGCGTCAAATAAAATGACGCAACTTTCAATAATTATTGAAACCGAGTGAAGGCTAATGGGTTTTACTTTTGTACAAACTCCCAAAAGATGCACGATACTCGCCAGCTCCTCGACAAAGCACTCAAGCTCGAATGGCTCACAGCCGAAGAAGGCGTGCATCTTTTTGAGAATGCCTCCACAGGAGAATTGATGGCAGCAGCCAACACACTCCGCCAGCATCACGTTCCTAATGACGTCGTCACGTGGATCATCGATCGAAATAGCAACACAACCAATGTCTGTATTGCCAATTGCAAATTCTGCAACTTCTATCGCCGTCCAGGACACGAAGAGCAGTACACAACCACGATTGAGCAATACAAGAAGAAGATAGATGAGACTTTTGCCTACGGCGGCAATCAGCTCTTACTCCAAGGCGGACATCATCCAGATCTAGGACTCAAATACTACTGCGATCTCTTCAGAGAGCTCAAGCAGCTCTATCCAGAGCTAAAGCTACACGCACTCGGGCCGCCTGAGATCGCACACATCGCCAAGCTCGACGGACTGACACACACAGAAGTTCTGTCTGCACTCAAAGAAGCTGGTCTTGACTCCTTGCCAGGAGCAGGAGCAGAGATACTTGATGATCGCGTACGCCGCTTGATTTCCAAAGGTAAGTGCGGCGGCCAAGAATGGCTTGACGTCATGCGAGCAGCGCATCAACTCAATATCACGACATCAGCCACGATGATGTTTGGGCATATTGAGACCAATCTTGAGCGCATGGAGCATCTCGCCAAACTGCGTCAAGTGCAAAGCGAAAAACCAGCTGATGCCAAAGGATTTATCGCATTCATTCCGTGGCCATTTATGGACGAAGGAACGCTGCTTCGAAAGCTGAAGCGTGCTCGCAATACCTGCACAGGCGATGAGTACGTGCGTATGATTGCCATCAGCCGCCTCATGCTGCCCAATGTCACCAATATCCAAGCATCGTGGCTCACAGTCGGCAAAAAAGTAGCACAAGTCTGTCTCCATGCAGGCGCCAATGACTTCGGTAGCATCATGATTGAAGAGAATGTCGTCTCGGCCGCAGGAGCAGCATTCCGATTTACGGCGCAAGGTATCCAAGACGCGATAGCTGACGCTGGATTCCGACCACAGCTCCGCACTCAAGAGTACGAATACCGCGATCTACCAGAGCAGATCAAGCAGCAACAGCTCGATCATGCGACAATGATCGTCGATTAGTAAGTTGTTTATTTGGGGCCATCCGCTCCTCGCGTGCTCGTCGCGGTCGCTATGCT
>JAHDHF010000163.1 GCA_020631455.1 Saprospiraceae bacterium | reverse complement strand
GTTTCATCGCACGAGCAGTCAAGCCGCCCAAAAACATAGGCGACATCGCCTTCAATTCTCGATCACATACACGATAGTGATAATCTTCAAATCCCTCAAGCCCGCGATAGACTCCAGGCAAACTCAATGGCGCATCAAAACCCACATACTCAGGCTGCCAAGTCTTGACGGCATCGAGCACAAAAGCATCTGCATCTTTTTTCTTTGCAGATCGAAACAGCCGAATGCCAGAATCAGGCTCGTAAAATGCACAGACAGTCGTCCCCGCGAGCTTACTGCCATAATCGATTCCCATCAGCTTGACATCTCCAAAATCAGGACAATCGTACGCGCGCTCCATAGTTCTCTAAACCCAAAATTGAGAACAAGTGTTGAATGAAGTAAAAAATAATGGGCCATCCCGCGCAGCAAAGCTGCTTGGGTCGCTATGCTTCGTGGCTCGCTATTCGCTCGGCCTCAGCAGAGCTGAGTCTGGCTATCGCCACCACTTCGCAGCGCTTGTCCAGGCAGAGCGAGTTAACTGCTTGGCTGAGGGATAGAAGGCGTTGTTTGAACTCCGAGTGAGCGCAGCGAACTCGGAGAGAGTGCCGAATAGCCCGACCGCGAGCCAAAGGTGAGCGGGCAGCCCCTTATTTATTCAATTTCTTAAAGCGTGGCAATTGATTCATCAAAACTGGCTCATTGTCTGTACAATCAAAACACATCAGCTCTGGCCCGTTGGTAATCAAAATAAATGATGCGTCGACCTTAAGATTGTAGCGAAGTGCTTGATCCAACACGTTTTGAGAGAGCTTCACATCAGGAGATTTGCACTCTGCGAGCAGCCACGGCTTGAGCAACATATCGTACAAAATGACATCTGCTCGGCGATCAAGACGATTGACTTTGAGCGGCGCTTCGACCGCCATGAGCCCTTCGGAGTACTCGCAATCCAGGAGCGTAAAAATCAATAATTGCCGCACCATTTCTTCTGGTGTGAATGCTACGTATTTATTTCTGATCTTGCAGAATACTTGATTACCTTCATTCGAGAAACGTAGGCGATCTTTGTAGTCAAGTAAATCAATCGGCAGACCTGAAGGCGACAACATGGCAGCAAGCTACAACACTCTTTTGAAAGATATCAAAGCGAAGCGGCTTGCTCCTGTCTATGTCTTACATGGTGATGAAAGTTTTTTCATCGAGCAGCTTTGTGCAGCTTTTGAAACGCATGTGCTCGAAGATCACGAAAAGGCATTTAATCTGACGATGGCGTATGGCAATGAAGCCGATGCTCGAACATTGTCTGATGCTGCTCGCCGCTATCCGATGGGCGCCGAGCGGCAGCTCATCATCATCAAAGAAGCTGATAAGATGCGTGGCTTAAAGGATCTCGCTTCGTATGTCAGTGATCCGCTCCCGACGACGGTGATGGTCATTTGTCACGCCAGCTCAAAAAAGAAACTCGATAAGCGAACGAAGTTTTATAAAGCTGTCGGGAAAACTGGAATTCTCTTCGAGTCAAAAAAACTGTATCAAAACAAAGTCGCGGACTGGATCGAAAAACACGTCTTGGGATTGGGTCTCGTCATCAGAGGAAATGCAGCCTCAATGCTCGGAGAATATCTTGGAAATGATCTGTCAAAAATTGCAAATGAGATTGATAAAATCATTTTGAAGCTTGATGGCAAAGACGTCATCGAACTCGATGATGTACGCAAAATGGTCGGCATCAGCCGTGAGTTTAATGTTTTTGAGCTGCAGGATGCAATCGGGCAAGGCAATACAAAGAGAGCATTTTTTATCATGTCAAGAATGGCGGCCGACTCAAAACGTCATGCACCTGTGATGATTGTAGGTAGTTTGTACAGTTATTTTGCGAAGCTGCTTATCGTAAGTAGCAGCATGAATGATGATGACAAAACACTTGCTCGAAAAATTGGCGCAAATCCATATTTCGTCAAAGATTATAAACGAGCCGCAAGACGTTTTCCTCTTGATGCGCTCAAACGCATCATTGCTGTGCTCTATGATTTTGATCTCAAAGTCAAAGGTCTCGGTGTAGCAAATGGCGAAGAGTTTGAGCAATTTGGCTCGGAGATGCTGTATAAGATTTTTGACGCAACACAACCGCAACATGCTGCTTGAAATACATCCAGACAATCCCCAACCGCGACTCATCAATGAAGTCGTCGAGGTATTAGAAAATGGTGGAATCATTATTTATCCTACGGATACTGTTTATGGTATTGGCTGCGATATTTTTAATACAAAAGCTGTCGAGCGTGTCTGCCAAATGAAAGGCATCAGACCTGACAAAGCTCAGTTTTCTTTTGTTTGCAATGACTTGAGTCACTTAGCAGATTATACCAAGCAATTTAATAGTAGCACGTTTAAGCTTATCAACCGAGCGCTGCCTGGACCGTACACGTTTATTTTGCCAGCGAGTAATGCTGTTCCGAAGCTACTGAAGTCAAGGCGCAAAACCGTCGGTATCAGAATACCAGATAATCCAATTGCACAAGCAATTGTTTCGGAATTAAAAAATCCAATTATTTCAACCTCGCTCAAGCTCGACGATGATATGAATGAATACCCGTCAGATCCTTATGAAATCCATGAGATGTTCGGTCATCAAGTTGACATGGTGATCGATGGCGGCATCACCAATTTGCAAGCAAGTACAATCATAGATTGTACAAGTTCGTCTCCCGAAATCATTCGAGAAGGAGCTGGCAGCATTGATATACTTTAATCATTAAGGACGCTCAAATGTTATTTGAGGAGTAGCTTTTTTCTGCTTCCGAATCATCGTATTAAAAACGGCCTCTTGCGTAACGAACGTCACCGAATACGCTCCTTGAGCCCAGAACTGACTATCAGGAATGACCATACGCTCGATTCCACTACGCACTTGCGGAAACTGACCTTCGAATACAAGTTCACCAGCTTGATTCCGTACTTGAAGCGTCATATCTGCTTCTTGACTCCGTGTGACGATAGCGACTTTTCCGTCTTGATCTTCGGAATAAATAACGACTCCATCGCTTGAGCCATTTGCCTTTTGTAAATCAAACAAGGCTGTCGGCATACTTGGCATTCCGTGCCCTAGCGAATTGTCCGCATTTTCAGTAGCATTTCCACTGCGCTCAACAGCTCGCATAATTTCGTAATTACTTGCATCTGGTACAGCTTCCCAAAGAGCAGTCACCATGCCGGCCATTACGGGAGCAGAAAAGGACGTTCCGCTACTCGTCGTCGTGTTGTAGCCACCAAGTTGTGCGACACGTGTTGCGCCACCTTGAGCTGCTACGTTTGGTTTGATTCGTCCGTCAGCAGTCGGCCCATAAGAGCTGAAATATGTACGATCGCCTCTGCCATCTACAGCACCTATGCTGAATACATCAATCGCGTCTGCTGGAACGCCGATGTATTTCCAATCATCACCGCCGCTATTTCCAGCGCTATTGACGATGAGCATTCCTTTAGATGCTGCGATATCAGCGCCGCGGCTTGCTCGACCAGTCACGCCATTGAGATCATCGTATGTATAATTTTGCTCCTCGATACCAAAGGTCGTGTAGCCAAGAGAAGAATTGACAACATCAGCGCCGAGGCTATCGGCATATTCTAGACCGACGACCCAGTTGTCTTCTTCGACGCGCGTTTCAGATCCGACATCTTCTGTTTTGACACAGACATAGCTGGCTGCGGGTCCAGTACCGACCATGAGTCCAGGGAGATTGGCTGCCATCGTGCTGAGCACTTGAGTACCGTGTCCGCTTTCGTTGTACGGAAAATCATTTTTGTGTACGAGGTCTATGCCTTGTAGCAATCGACCATCCGCACGCAGCGAATCAAAGAATGGCATTTGATCGACATTTTGGAAGCCGCCATCAAGTACAGCGACGAGTTTGCCATCTCCATCGTAGCCAAATTGATGCAAGGCTTGTCCGCCGAGCATATAAATTTGGTTGGCAGCGCGACCATAGTGG
The DNA here is from genome assembly GCA_020631455.1 of Saprospiraceae bacterium. Classification (GTDB taxonomy): domain Bacteria; phylum Bacteroidota; class Bacteroidia; order Chitinophagales; family Saprospiraceae; genus JAHDHF01. Next base: position 624 of record JAHDHF010000163.1, on the reverse strand, counting down.
CTACTTGATTTCGGATAATCAGACTTTCGCTTTTGGACTTTATTCTCAAGTTTCCCGAGATCCTTACGGCTGTGGTTGCTTGATTTTTCGCCGCGTATGACAAAGGGTAATTTCTGGAGTTTATAAAACTGTTCTTCAGTGCAAACAACAGTCACAGCATTCATCCATTTTGAGCTGTGATGTATCGTTGCACCCATACGCTCAAGTTGCGCAATGTATTGCGGCGACACTGGCAGATCATCCATCAAAGTCGGTATGCCATCGTTTTGTCGGCGCTCGATAGCTCGTGCCGTCAAAAAATCTTGCGGACGCAATGGGCTGTAAGGCGTTGAGGCTTTGTCACTCAACTCTAGATAGTATTTGGACATACGCTGTGCATCAAGATCGGGCAGCAGAAAGACACAAGCCGCGAATACAAAAAACAAGGTTCGGATCATATTGATGACAATTTGCATCATTTCATTCAGAAACACAGCATTTCACTTACAATTTTGGAATTGTTTAATGTGCAAAAAATAGTGGGGCTGCCCGCAGCGAAGCTGCGGTCGGGCTATCCGGCACTCTCTCTGAGTTCCTTGAAGTCACTCAGAGTTCAGACAACGCCTCCTATCCCTCAGCCAACGG
>JAHDHF010000020.1 GCA_020631455.1 Saprospiraceae bacterium | reverse complement strand
CCGTCATTTAATAAAACTGGTGGCAGCATTCAAGTGGATAATCAACAAATCATCCAAGCAGATTTTATTTCACTTGACGGGCTTGCTCTCGGCGCTCACACACTGACATATTACTATACTGAAGGAAATTGTTTGAATACAATTACTGAATCATTTGTGATTCAAAATTGTCAGTTTGATATATACACACCAAGTGGATTTGGATTTGACTGCAGTACACAAACACCTTTTGACTTAGAAGTGTACACAAGTAATCCTTCTATGTTTTTTGATTGGTCAAATTATTATGGAGATTTCGGATCAGGAACTGGGAATACACTAAATCAATATTCACTTACCAAAGCTGGACTCTACACATTTACGGTATACCTAGCGAGCGGCATAGCCAATTTTCAATACGAAGTACAAAGTGTAAATACTCCATTTACGCCACTTTTTGAGTGTAGCGGCTGTACTGGACAAGTTCGTCTTTGCGTTGATCAAATTCCCGCGGGAAGCACAATTACTTGGACTAAAGGAACACATGTCTTGACCGGAGCAGAAGTCAATGTACCTGAGGCTGGATATTGGAACGTTACGATCACTGATCCCAGCACTGGTTGCTCATTTCAGATCGACCGCTACGTCGAATCAGTAGCTAATCCAGTACCGAGCTGTTCAGCTGGAGCGCCTCAGCTCCTCCCCTGCGGCGGGCAGATCACATTAAATGGCACCACCAATACAACAGGCGATCTTCAATATTCTTGGTCGACGACTGATGGACATATTCTCAATCCATTCGATCTCAACCCAACCGTTGATCGTCCTGGCACTTATGTCTTGCACGTACAGAATCTTTCTTCTGGCTGCTCGGCATTCGATGCTGTCACGATCACTCTCGACACAATACGTACGACTCAAGTAGACACAATCTGTATGGGAGACACACTTAATGGTTATTATCAAACTGGCATCTATCAAAATCTTTATACAGGTGATTGCAATTGTGACTCATTGCACACTCTTGATCTTACAGTCTTGCCAGCGAGTGATCCACTCTGTTATATTTCATCTTCAGAAGCCTTTGCAGCCTCGTTCGCAATTTCTCCCAATCCCGCACATGATATTCTTGTCGTCGAGTCTTCTGATATTCAAACGCTCGATTTTCATGTGTTTGATATACATGGTCGTACACTTCTTTCTGGAAAATTGAATGAACGTCAACAGTCAATTCATATTCAAATGCTCCCTTCAGGAATGTATTTTTTACGACTCCAATCTGAGCAAGAAATAACTACCATTAAGTTTTTAAAACAATAATTGAAATTGTGGTCAGAACTCGTGTTTAAAGCATCGGTCGCTACCCTGACTACTCAAGGTTGTGCGTCTTGGCTCGCTGCTTACTCGGCTGAGGGATAGGAGCAGCGCGAGCTTGCGAGCGGACGCCGACAGTAAGGAGGCGGCTAGGCTACCGTACTGCGGATAGCCCGACCCGAAATAAAAATCTCCTAGAGAATAATTCTCTAGGAGATTTTTATTGAAGGGGCAGCCCCTTATTATTCATTCTATTAGTTAATTAGAACCACGCTTTCTTGTTTTTGATATACGTATCATAAAACTCGCGCTCTGATTTAGTCAAGTATATAATACCTTCGATCAATGCAAGTACACTTGGTATAATCGGCAAAAACGCTAGTAAACCACAAGTGATAATGGCTAAGAAAAACGAAACGATAAATGCTACGATATAAATCACGCCTTCGTTTGTATAACCCATGACAAATTTGTGTACACCAAATGCGCCCAATAAAATCGCACACAAACCTGCGACCATTTTTTTATTGGATACTTCAGCGTGATTAAATTCGTCATCATCCGTAGTAGTAGGAGCTGCAACTCGATGTGTCGGAGCAGGTGTTTTTGCTACGGCAGGCTCTTCGACTTGCGACTCGATCGGTGGAAGATCACTTGTCTCTACTGGGTCTAATGTTGGCAATTTAGAAGCTTGTTTAGCTTCAGACACAGGTTCAAGTGAATCGAGATTCTGTTGATTGAGATTTTCAAGCTCTGCTAGAGCATCTTTATTGTGTTGCTCGAGTTCTTGAAGTTGATCTTCTACGTTTTGCTTGGCGTCTGCTGCCTCTTGTTTGAGCTCGTCTAAATCACCAACGGGCTGATCAAGTGGTTGATCAGCCCGTGGCGTTTCAGACGAATTGAGAGCATCATCCTCGTGGATGTTGTCTTTTTCGTCTATCATGATATTGCTAATTTAAGGTGTCGATTACTCTTCGAGTGGACGACCGTCAGCCATACCCATTTTGTCTGTAAAGATCATAAATGCATCATAGTAGCCCCAGAATGCTCCGAGTCCGCATGTTACGATAGTGACGACAAGCTGGATCCACCAGTTGTCATATCCCATTAGGAAACGGTGAATACCAAAGCCGCCAGCAAAAATTGCTACGATGCCCATGATCATCTTCTTCTGTACTGGTTTTTGCTCAGTCATGTGATGAGGGGTTTTAATAGTTTAGAGTGAATTATGACTTTTGTCAATGGACTGCAAGATATGCGTTTGTTTTTATTCAAACAATCTTCTTTTATTTTCATTTCATATTCATAACAATAAATGTTGATATTCGCCGTTGAGATGACCTTTGAGCAAGCAAAAGCACAGTTTATACAGACTTGGGGCACGATTGGATCAAGCTGGGGCATCAATCGGACGATGGCGCAAATCCACGCATTACTCTTGATTTCGCCTTCTTCACTTTGTGCAGATCAAATCATGCAAGAGCTTCAGGTAAGCCGCGGCAATGTCAACATGAATTTGCGAGCGCTCATAGATTGGAATCTTGTCCACAAAGAACTGCGTCCTGGCGAGCGAAAGGAATTCTTTGTAGCTGAAAAAGATATGACTGAAGTCGTGCAAGCTGTTATCATTCAGCGCAAAAAACGCGAGCTCGAACCGCTTTTGAAAGCAGTCAGTGAGCTTAAACAAGTAGACGGAAACACTGATGAGACACAGGCATTTCGCGTGATGCTCGAAGACATCGAATTGTTTGCTCGAAAAGCTGACAAAACACTCGATAATCTATCGCGAGCAGATGCAAAATGGCTGATGAATACCTTCTTCAATCTCATCAAGTAAGGTCGAAGCGCAGATTGAACCAATACAGTATTTTTTTATAGGGCCATCCGCAGCTTCACTTCGTTTGCTGCGGTCGCTATGCTACGTGGCTCGCTGTACGCTCGGCCTCAGCGCACTGCTATCGCAGTTTCTGAGTCTAGCCTTTCGGCTACCACTTCGCAGCGCTTGTCCAAAAAACTAAAAGAAAGGAGACTAGCTTGGTGTATTTCCCCTATGAGAGAAATACTCAACAAACATTCTACTTAAGAGTATCAAAGCAAGAACGATAACGTAAATAAATGTCGCTGTCATGAGATTTCTTTGGGTGATCGCAAGATAATGCGTTGCATCGAGCAATCAAAAGAATTTGTTAATTGTCTGCCAGCCGACAATTTATTTTTTGCGTTCTGTCACGTACTTCAGCAGCGAACGCAATGATTGTGTCGCATCACTTTTAGGCAATTGATCTAGAATATGCAAGGCTCGATCACGATACGCATACATTTCTTGAGCTGCATACTCAAGGCCTCCGCTGCCTCGCACGAAGTCAATGACTTCTTTGACAGCCTTTGGGTCAGTACTTTTCTTTCTGATTAATCGCTTGATACGCCTGACTTCAGATGGGCTCACTTGCTGCAAGGCATAAATAAGCGGCAGCGTCATTTTCTTTTCTTTGATATCAATTCCCAGCGGCTTACCCACATCATCAAAACCAAAATCAAAGAGATCATCTCTGATCTGAAAAGCAATACCAGCTTGCTCACCAAACTCCCACATAGCATCAATCAAGTCTTGATCTTCAGAAGCCGCAGCAGCTCCCACTGCGCAAGAAGCAGCTATAAGACTCGCCGTTTTCTTTTTTATAATGTCGTAGTAGACTTCTTCCGTGATGTCTAGTCGTCTCGCTTTTTCGAGCTGTAGGAGCTCACCTTCACTCATCGCTTGCACTGCTCGCGAAGTCAACTCAAGGAGATGAAATTGCTTATTCTGAAGACTTAACAACAAACCTCGACTTAATAGATAATCTCCTACTAGTACTGCCACTTTCTTGCCCCAAAGTGCATTTATGGAAAAGAAACCTCGGCGTGTATCAGCTTCATCGACGACATCATCATGCACGAGTGTTGCTGTGTGCAGCAACTCAATCAGAGAAGCACCGACATAGCCTGCATCGGTCACTTGACCACCCACCGCTTTATTTATGAGCAAGACAAACATTGGTCGCATTTGCTTGCCTTTACGCTTGACGATGTAGCGCATCACTTTATCTACAAGTGGTACGTTTAGACTCTTCATCGAGTCTTTAAATCGCTGATTGAACTCTTTGAGTTCTTCAGTGATTGGGGCTTTTATATCGTTGACTGTCGGATGACTCAAGACATGGGCTCTTGAAGATCAGATGAATGTTGATCTGCCTTTTTTCTATTAAAATACCAGACAAGCCCTAGCGAACCGACGATGAAATAAGGAACAGCTGCCATATATAAAATGCCTGTATTTAAACCTTTTCCTGCTCGACCACCATTTGTGAGGTTACTTTCTGGTGCAGCCTTGCACATAGCACATTGAGCATCCAAGAGCTCTGGTAAGAGCAACATACCCAATACAAACAATCCAAATACAAGAAACTTGCTATGCTGTTTCATATCCTAAAGGTACACTTGAATTAGCTGGGATAATATGGAGCAATCATTAGGTAACAGATGACTCCAGTAATCGAGACATACAACCAAATTGGGAAGGCAATCTTCGCTAATTTTCTGTGCTTAGCATACTGCCCTGTAAATCCTTTGACAAATGTAAATAAGACAAAAAACGGCATAACAGCAGCGAGTACGATATGCGTTAATAATATAATCAGATAGATATACTTGATCGTGCCTTCTCCTCCAAAGCGCGTACTCTCTGATCCCATATGGTACATAATGTAACCAACTAAAAAAGCCACAGAAAGTCCCATTGCTACATAAATGAGATTCGAATGCAATTTCATGTTTTTCTGCTTGATTGCCCAAAGAGCACCAATTAATACAAATGCTGTTAGTGCATTTATAGCTGCATTTATTTTAGGTAAAACGTAAGGGTCAAATGGCAAATCAATCTTGACTTTGAATAGTATTCCGACTACTGCCAAGATCACAAAAGAAACAACCCAAGCGAGTACATTGAGGAGCTTGGCTTTTGGGTGTGGCGTTTGACGATCTACAAAACTCATTTGTTTTCTGTTGTTTTATCTACTTGATATTTGCTTACTCCATCCTTAGGCATCAGTATCGCAGTGTGCTCTACGAGTTTACCCATCGAAGCTTTGTCCAAGGCATCATAGTAACCGCGTATTCTCAAAGAATCATCGACTAAGACGACTTTATTAGAATGCTGCAACTGATTGGAGCCACCATCATCTGCCACTAAACTGAAACCCTCACGAGCAAGTGAATAAATTTCAGTTGCAGAGCCTGTTGCAAATGTCCATTTTGGATATTCAGCATCTAGGGCATTCGCATAGTCAAGCAGCACCGCTGATGAATCATGTTTTGGATCAACTGTAACTGATAAAATTCTTACGGAAGGCTGATCTTCAAACTTCTCTTGAAATAGGGCGAGCTTGCTATTCACCGTGGGACAAGTCGTACCGCATCTTGTAAAGAAAAAACTTGCTACCCAATATGCGCCTTCGAAATCTGCTCGTGTGATTGTATCGCCTTTTTGGTTGATGAGCTGAAAATCAGGCACATCTCCTTTCGGAGTCATCGCAGCTTTGTTTTCGAGATAGCGCTCGTGTCCTTTATTGAGATAGTAATATGAGCCTGCCGGCAATACGACAAACATTAAAAACAAAAAGGCGTATTGTACTATTGATCGCTTAGCAATTGCCATACTCTACAAACATCTTTTACGCTAAGAGAGTTGAATAAAAAAGGTGAAGCCACACAGCCTCACCTCTTTTTTACTTTACTCTGAACTCGCTCGGTTCAGGTATATATGATTCTTGTTTGCCGTCATCTTGCTGAGCAGGTTGAATCATCTCTGCATTATCATCAACAGCAGCTCGCTTGACTTTCCAGAAGTTTCCTTCTGACAAAAATGCGATGACTGCCCATACAAGCAAAAGCGTTGGTAAGATGACGGTCATGGCCAATCCTTTAGCCTCGTACTTCATGTGCATGAATTCTTGTACAATAAAATATGCTTTGTACAAGCTCAAAATGATCATAGCAGGATACATGATAAGCTTACTTAAATGAAAGCCATCAATAATATGCCCATTACCGACCAATGCAATACCTACTTCTAAAAGCGTAACAATCAATAAGAGTATAAACCCTTTGTAAGCTGCTTTTTTTCCTTCTTCGTAACTGAGTCCCATGACTAGACGTTTAAAATCGTAAAATGTGGTTGGTAGAAATGATTAGAGTAGATAAAATACTAGGAAGACAAAGACCCAAACCAAATCGACAAAGTGCCAATACAATCCAATCTTCTCAACCATTTCGTAATGATTGCCGCGATCATGATAGAGACCACTCATCACATTGACCATGACAATTAACAGAAATACGACTCCTGACAATACGTGAAATCCGTGGAAACCTGTAATCGCAAAAAAGAGCTGTCCAAATGCCTTTGGACCAAATGCTTGAGTTTTTGTTTCACCATCTGCTGTTTTGTACTTGAGATTGTGATACTCGCCATCATGCATGTGGATCAAGTAGCTATCTCCTGCTACAAATGTATCTCCAGCATTAATTCCATGACCATCGCCTTCGAGATATGTACCACTTTCAGTATGCGTACCAAACGGATTATAACTCAAGGTCATATGCTCTTTGACAATCAGCGTATACCACTCAAGTGCTTGGCAGCCTAAAAACATCGCTCCACCAATAATAGTAGCAAACATCCAGACCACGACTCCTCGTTTATTATACCGATGACCTTCTTGTACAGCACGAACCATCGTTACAGAGCTGACAATCAAAATAAACGTCATGACAGTAACAAAGATCAGCGGCAAGCCATGAGCTGCAACTCCAGGAAACGCTTGAAAAACAAAATCAGGTACGGGCCATGATGGCGAACTAAAACGGAGAGTACCGTAAGCAATCAACAATCCTGCAAATGTGAAGGCATCTGACAAGAGGAAATACCACATCATCAGCTTACCATAGCTGGCCTTAAACGGCTCATTTCCACCATTCCAGTTTTCACCTTGGTGGTCTACATCGTGCTGAGTGTCGTGATCGTGTGTAAGTGTTTCTTGTGCCATGAGTGTAAGTCGTTTGGTAGCTTGGGTTTAAACTATCCGACGAGTGTAAAAAACGCGAGCAAATATAGCCACAAAAAGCCCACGAAATGCCAATAATGGGCAATCAACTCGTAACGCAATTTGCGGGTCGGTGTCGTACGATGTTTTTGTGTCAGTGCGTATGTCAGAAGCACCGAAAGTGCCGAAATACCACCGAGCACATGCGCTACGTGTACACCAGTAATTACATAAATGAATCCTCCAGACGCATTGGTCTGTAAAAATATCTCGAGCTCACGCATCATCTCCATCCATGCACTATACTGCACAAAGATGAATGTCAATCCAAGTACAAACGTCAAGGCAACCATTAAGCGATAGCGCGTGACAGCATTGCGCATGAATGCACGGAAACCTAGATGCAACGTGATACTACTCGCGATCACGACGAGCGCATTGTAGTAAAAGAGAGATGGCAGCTCAAATTCAAGCCAATTTCCACCACTTTGTTTGACGATATACGCACTTGTAAATCCAGCAAACATCATCAAAATACTCCCAAAAGATATGTAGAGCGCAAATTTCTGCGGATGGATTTTACTCCGAGTATATGATGTTTCGACTGATCTCGCTTGCATCTTAGATCACATTATCGAGTAAAAGAACAATATACACAAGCGGCAAATGCGCAAATGAAGCAAACATCACTGCTAGAGCAGACTTGCGAGTCTGGAGTCGCCAAAATCGAAATGCCAAAACGATATAAACGAGACTAAACACAGCTGCAAGAAGAGCCCCGCCCCAGCCTGTGCAATAGAAATATCCGAAGGCGAGCGAGATCGGAATCAGTGGAAGACCCCAAGCGAAAACATGAAATGCTGAGGTCGAATCTTGCTCACGAGTCGGCAATAAATAGAAGCCGCCGCGAGCATAATCTTCAAAACTTAACCAAGCAATCGCCCAAAAATGCGGAAACTGCCAAAAGAATAAAACACCAAACAGAAGAAGTGCTTCGAGTGAAATGCTTCCTGTTGCTGCGAGCCAACCTATCAAGACTGGCAATGCGCCAGGTATTGCGCCAATGAATACCGCCACTGGGCTAAATCGCTTCATCGGTGTATAAACAAACGCATACAAAATGGTCGAAATCGTACCGATCAAAGCAGTCGCTGGGTTAAACATGCCAAGTAGAGTAATACCCGCAAGCAAGAGCAAACCGGCAAGCAAAACCGCTGATGATGCTTTCCAACGTTTATCTGCGAGTGGACGCATCTGCGTACGGTGCATCAAGACATCAAAGTCACGTTCGAGCACTTGATTGAGGATATTGGCTGCTCCAGTCGTCATAAATCCTCCTAGAAAAAGGATGATGGCACTCCCACTCAATAATGCACCTCCAGCCATCGCAAATCCCATCATCGCAGAAAACACAACAAGCAGGCTCAAGCGTGTTTTGAGCAGCAAATTGAGGTCTGTCAGTAGACTCGGAGTAGCTGTATGTGTAGTCGTGGTCACGATCTGATGATCTGAATGTTTGTTGTTTGGTTGTGCCAGCTGTCCATCGGCTGCGCCGCTGTCCAGACGCTACGTTCGGTAGCTCGCTGTTCGCTCGGCTCTGCGCCTCGATGAGATCGAGGCTTGATCTGCGGCTGCGCCGCACTACCTACCATCGCTCTGGTAGCTGATGTGCTTGTACTCATCACTTGCGCATTTGTGTCATCCGTTATGCTCAGGCTCATGCTGGCATAGGGATGGGAGCAGCGCGACTGCAAGGAGCGGACGCCAAGCGTAGCGCTGGCGGCTAGGCTACCGTACTGCGTACAGCCCGACCCGAGCCAAGGGCGAGGGTATGCCCCTGAAAATTGTGCGGACAGGAGCAAGCCTTGCATCTTGATTAGTGGTTGTGTTCTTCTTCGAGCTCCCAGTCATTGAGCGGCTCAGTCTGAGGAATAAAGTCACGATCGCCTTTGCTGTAGTCGTATGCCCAACGGTGTACTTGTGGGATTGGACCAGGCCAGTTGCCGTGCCCTGCATGGATCGGTGCTGTCCACTCAAGTGTCGTCGCATTCCATGGGTTGAGCTCTGTCTGCTTCTTGCCTCTAAAGATGCTGTAGAAGAAATTGATCACAAAGAGCAGCTGCACTGCAAATGTCAAGATCGCAGCTATGGTAATGAACTCGTTGAGCGAAGCGAACTGCGCAAACGAATCGAAATTGTCAAATCTGTAGTAACGACGCGGCACACCTGCTAGACCTGTATAGTGCATCGGCCAGAAGATCATGTATGATCCGATCATCGTACCCCAGAAGTGGACTTTGCCGAGTGTGCTATTCATAAAGCGACCAAACATGCGTGGGAACCAGTGGTAAATACCTGCAAACATGCCGAAGAATGCTGCTACACCCATCACGATATGGAAGTGTGCTACAACGAAGTATGTATCGTGGAGCTGAATATCAAGAGCTGAATTACCGAGCCAGATACCTGTCAAACCTCCTGAAATAAAGAGCGACACGAATCCAACTGCAAAGAGCATCCCGTTGGTAAATCGGATATTTCCTTTGTAAAGTGTCGCGATCCAGTTGAATACTTTGACGGCAGATGGTACTGCGATAATCAACGTAAAAATTACGAAGAAGTTGGTCAAGAATGGATTGACACCTGACATAAACATGTGGTGTGCCCATACGATAAATGCCAAGAATGCAATTGCGAGGATCGATAAAACCATCGCTTTGTAACCAAAAATTGGCTTACGTGAATTGACAGAAATAATCTCAGAGACCATACCAAATCCTGGTACGATGATAATGTACACTTCTGGGTGTCCTAAGAACCAGAATAAGTGCTGATACAAAATCGGGCTACCGCCAACATGATCAAGCGCTTGACCATTGATGAAGATCTCTGAAAGGTAGAAACTCGTTTGCAAGCTTCGATCAAAAATCATCAAAACAAATGCTGACACCAATACTGGGAATGAAAGAAGTCCGAGTACTGCCGTAACAAGGAATGCCCAAACTGTCAATGGCATACGCCAAAAGCTCATCCCTTTGGTGCGCAGATTGATGACTGTGGTAATATAGTTGATCCCTCCAAGGAGTACTGAGGCAACAAATATGACAAGACTAATAGTCCAAAGCGTCATGCCTGCTTTACTTCCTGACATGGCTTGAGGAAGTGCAGAAAGTGGTGGATAAGCTGTCCAACCACCTGAAAATGGACCTGTATTCAAGAAGAGTGAAGCAAACATGACAACTCCTGATAAGAAGAAGAGCCAATAGCTGATCATATTGAGCAGGCCTGATGCCATATCACGCGCTCCAATCTGAAGCGGAATCAATAGATTAGAGAATGTACCGCTCAATCCTGCTGTCAATACAAAGAATACCATAATGGTACCGTGCATGGTCACAAGTGCGTAGTAGAATTCTGGATCAAGACTACCCATGCCTTCTCCATTGACTGTAATCCACTTTCCGAGGATTGGCTTCAGCCAAGAAAAGTTTTCTTCTGGAAAACCGAGCTGCAGGCGGAATACAAGTGACATCAACCCACCAATAATCGCCCAAAAAATACCTGTAATAAGGTATTGCTTTGCGATCATCTTGTGATCGAGACTAAAGATGTAGTGCGAGATAAAACTCGAGCGGTACTTATCACTTTCGTGGTCATGGTGATCATCATGATGATCGTGACCGTGTTCGAGTGCTTCAGTGGTGATATCGATGTCTGCCATGTCTCTGTATCTCCTTGTTTGGTTTCAAATCTTCGCTTTACGGAGTCGCTGCTTATTTGACTTCGCTTAGTGAATTATCAGTTGGAATTGCTTCCTCACCCAACTGCTTGTTGTCATCTTCTTTTGCTTTAGAGAGATATGTATCACTCTCTGTGCCTTTGATTTGCGAAATGTAGTGTGCTTGCTGAGCATCAACCCAAGCGTCATATTCTTCTTGAGTCACGATTTCAACCTTCTTACGCATCGACCAGTGACCTGTTCCGCAAAGCTCTGCGCAAGCAAGTTCGTAATTAAACTCTTCCCATCTCATCTTACTTTCTGGATCAGTTGGATCATAAGGTACTTGCCAATTAGGCTTTTCGCTTAAAATTTTGCGCATCTCCTTCGTTGTCACCGTAGGTGTGAAAACGAAGTAGGTTGGGATCCCAGGAATAGCATCCATTTTCACTCTGAAATCTGGGAGATAGAAGTTGTGCAATACATCACGGGCTGTGATACGGACTCTGACTTTTTTGTTTACTGGAAGAACTATATCACTTGGTAGTATATCATCATGACCAGCTTTATTTGTCCAATCGATACCGAGCTGATTATTCGCTTCATTAATCAATTTATAATCGCGTTTTCCAAGGATGTTATCTTTTCCTGGATGGCGGAGCAACCATGCGAATTGCATTCCTGTCGCCTCGATTTCGATGTAATCTTGACCTACCACAGCATCTTCTGGGACATCTGACATTGCTGAGTTCCATACGCTCAGTCCACCTACAACAAGGAAAGTCATTACTACGGCTGGAATGGCTGTCCAAATAACTTCTAACCTATTGTCGTGTGATATATACGCTGCCTTACGACCTGGCTTATACGAGTATTTATATGCAAACCAGAATAAAGCAATTTGAGTAAGAAAGAATACGATTCCTGTGACGATAAGCGTTGTCGTCATCAAGCTATCAATCTCTGCGCCATGCACAGATGCTACTGGCTTGGCTCCCCAGCCCAACATCTCTGGCGCATAGTAAACTGCTGACGCTACACATCCAAAAAGAAATAAAACCAAAAAGATCGGCATGTACAGAGCAGTACGTCTGTTTTGTTGGAGTTCGACCTTTTCTTCACCGCGGAGTGAAGCAAAAAGTTCGTTGACTTTACCAATTTGGACAGCAACAACTGCCATCAAAATCATCGCCGCTAATACAAGCAAAAGGATCATGTCGTGTTATTGTCGTTTCAGTTTTACTACTGTCTTTATACAAAGATGATGAGCAGTCTTTTACTGAATGTGATTGTTTTGTCAGATGCAAATAAATTCGATCAGTTGAATGTCATTACACATGATGATGCATACTCTCATTGATATACGGGTCATTGGTTGGTACCAGTTGAGCCCGAGCAAGTCCTGAGAATACAACAAATAAGAAGAGTCCGAGCCAGCCTAGCATCATCCCGATCTCAATAAACCCGGGAAATGCATACCCGACCCGTGATGATTTCGCTTTTTTGGAATGCCCATCATGATTGTCGCCTTTATGATCACCACCGACAGCAGCGTGAGAATGATCATCACCTTCTGCCTGGGCGTCATGATTATGTGCATCACTCAGATGCGTATCAGTATCATGATGCTCATCATGATGACCATCGTGACCATGACTATGCTTAAGGTGCTTATAATTTTCATAATATACGCCTGGCTTCACCATTTGGAAGAAGTCCATCCAGTGACCAAAAAAAACAAGTGAAGCTACAAGGACAAGAGTACCTGTCATTCGCTTTGTTGAGTTGGCAAGCAATACAATGAAAGGGAGGGCGAAGTTTATGACCAAGTTGCCATAGAACAAGAATGGGTATTCTTCAATACGTAAATCAAAATAAACCGTTTCCTCGCCTACATTCGCATACCAGATGAGCATAAATTGACTGAACCATAGGTATGTCCAAAAGACACTAAATCCAAATAAATACTTGCCTAAATCATGCATGTGCTCTTTCGTCACTTGCGGGAAATAACCTTTGCTCTTTAGATAAACGAGAAGTAGTATCGTAAATGCTACAGCAGAAACTAGCCAACTTGCAGTAACATACCAAGCATACATCGTGCTGTACCAGTGTGAATCAATTGACATCAACAACAACCAAATGAATGCTGCGCTTGAAAAACCTCCAATAGGTAAGAAAATCGCGGCTAGAACTTTATTTTTCTTAAAGAAGCTGAGTTCTCCGTCTTTTGCTTTGTCTTCAGCTTTAGAGCGAGCTCTTAAGATAAAGGCAAATGCTGACCATACTAAAACGATAACGACCGTAAAAATCAGGTACATTAAAGGGTTCAAGAATGGAGCTTTACCTGCTAAAATTGAATCGTATGCTTCCTTGTTGTTTGGATCTGTAACGCCTTCGGCAGCCCAGTGGTAAATGTGATGAAATCCTGCAAAATTTCCAATGGCTAGGATTGCAAAAAAGACTATCGAGACTGGAAGGAACATCATCATGGCTTCCCAGATTCTTTTGAATGTTGTATGCCAGCCAGAATAAGCTAGAATTTTACAACAAAGCAAGAAGAGAGAGATGAAACCTAAGCCACCAAAGAATGCTGAGTTATGAAGGAAGTTTGTCCAAAATCTGCTATGATGAAGATTAATTGCTTCATCAGCAGGGTCATTAAAAAAAGCTAAAGCAGAACATATTACACCTATGAGCATGAGTACTCCAAAGAGCAACTTTTGCCCACCAGTAAACGTAAAGTTTATCTGATCTGTTGTTTTCGCAACTGTATGTGATGATGAAGCCATGTGATTATCTTCTCTTTCCTTTGGAGGAATTATTTCAATTTGAATTCAGTGCGTCTATTCTTCGCCTTACCCTCGTCTGTTGCGTTGTCTGCTACAGGTTTAGTATCGCCAAAACCAACTGCTGACATTCGGTTCGTGTCGATACCTTTACCGACGAGGTAGTCACGAACAGAATTTGCTCTTTCCTGTGAAAGTGTAAGGTTATTTGCTGGGTTTCCTACATTATCTGTGTGACCTGATAATTCAATCGCAGCTTCTGGGTATGCATTTAGAATAAATGCAAGCTTGTTAAGCTCAAGTTGTGATTCAGCCTTCAAATTCGCAGAACCTGTCTCGAAGAAAACATTTTCGAGTTGTATGCTTAAATCAACTTCTTCTGCATCAGGTGCAGAATTGTTATTTGCAGCTTTTTTGTTTAGTGCTTCTTCAAACTGTTTCTTTAAAGCATCATTCTGCATACCTTCTTCTGATACTGCATATTGGTCATCTTCATTGCTTGGAGCAATTGAGCCAACTGCCGTTGGTAGATACTCAAGGTCTTTTTCCTTAGCTTGCAAAGAGCGGATGTAATGAATAACTTGCCAACGCTCTTCAGTGCTTAATTTATCTTTATAAGACCCCATAACACCTTTACCATGCATAATTGCGTGGTAGTATCGACCTTCTGAAGCAGAAACAAAATCATCGCTCAACAAATTAGCAGGTGCAACTGGATAAGGTCCAGAACCATCGTTATAAATCACACCGTTTCCGTCAGCTTTTTCGCCGTGACACACTCCACAATAAACATCGTATAGTGTCTTTCCTTTGGCTAAACCGACTGCAGTGATAGGAAATGGATTAGTCGTTATTTCACTTGTAGCTAAAGCACGAGCGCTGTCCGAATTTTCATAATAATATGGGGCAAATCCATTCATTGGTTTGTCCTGCATATCAATCAAAAGTGCTTCATCTGCTGAAGTTCCACTAATACCTGCATAACCTCTCGGGATTGTATTAGACACCGGCTTGAGTGTCATGATTTTATCCTCGTACCATGCGCGATATTTCTCTTGATTTCCCCAACGATTTGGCTTGTAATATACATACGTGTTGGCCTCGTATGAAACCGGATGTCCCATATCAGGCATATACTCCCGGCCAGGGAAATCTCCATCAGCTTGGCAGCTAGTGAACGCAACTAGTGCAGCAACTACTAGTGTAACGAAAAGAAATGTATGTTGATTAATCTTCATGTTTCTTTTTTGTACTGTTGCTAGATCATTTTTGTATGTACTTCAGCAGCCTGTGTTGAGCTTAAGAAGCTTTTCAAATTATCAATCTCGCCATTAGGTAAACCATTTGTCTTAAATGCTAGACAAAATTTATCGTCTGTAATCCGTTCATCGAGAATTGGATTCGTCACACCTGGTCCCATACCACAAATAGTGTAGAACGTAATGACCATCCCGACACAAGCAAAAAGTACAGTCAATTCGAATGTAATAGGCATAAAAGCAGGCACTGAGAAATATGGTTTTCCTCCAAATATTATTGGCCAGTTTCGAGTAAACACCCATGTCATTACACCAAAAGCAGTACAAGTACCGAGTGCACCGTAAATAAAACCTGCTATGTGCAGACGACTTTCTTTCAAGCCCATTATTGGATCTAAACCGTGTACAGGAAAGGGTGTGTAAACATCCATTATGTCAAGTCCACTTTCATTAGCAGACTCTATAGCACGCATAAGATCCTCTTCATCATTGTACAATCCAAAAAGGACATTTGTATGTGAATCAGTAGCCATTGTGAGTTATTTTCTTAATGCTAGAAGGGTAGACTAGATTAGTGTTGTGAAGCATATTCACCCGATTCAAGTGCTTCTTTTTTCTTTCGTTCTGCTTCAAATCCGACGTATTGATCTCCACCAGATTTCAAGATGCTCTTAATCTCAGCAATAGCAACTACTGGTGCTACTCGAGTAAAGATTAAGAAGAGTGTAAAGAATAAACCAAATGTAAAGATGTAATCACCGACCTCTACCCATGTTGGTGAATAGTAACTCCAACTAGAAGGCAAATAGTCACGTGCAAGTGTAGTTGCAATAATGACAAACCGCTCAAACCACATCCCAATGTTTACTAGGATTGACATTATAAATGTTATGACAACACTTCGTCTAGCTTTCTTGAACCAGAATATCTGAGGGCTTAAAACATTACAACTCATCATGGCCAAATAAGACCACCAGTAAATACCTACTGCTCGATTATAAAACGCAAATTGCTCGTAGACATAACCAGAGTACCATGCAATGAATAATTCTGTTAAATAAGCTACACCGACAATTGTTCCAGTCAAAAGAATGACTTTGTTCATTGACTCGATGTGTGCTATGGTGATGTAATCTTCAAGCTTGAGAACCTTGCGAGCAATTAACATCAATGTTTGAACCATCGCAAATCCAGAGAAGATCGCTCCTGCTACAAAGTAAGGTGGGAAGATCGTCGTATGCCATCCTGGAATGACTGATGTAGCAAAATCAAATGATACAATTGTATGTACTGAGAGTACAAGCGGTGTTGCCATTCCAGCGAGAATCAATGAGAGTGATTCCCAACGCGACCAGTGCTTCGCTGCACCTGTCCAACCGAATGAAGCAATACTGTAAATTTTCTTTCGCATTCCGCTCGCACGATCACGGACAGTCGCTAAATCTGGAACTAGACCAGTATACCAGAACAAAAGCGAAACTGTGAAATATGTACTAATCGCAAAAACATCCCATAAAAGCGGGGAGTTGAAGTTAACCCAAAGTGGACCACGTGTATTAGGATATGGGAAAATGAAGAAAGAAACCCAAATCCTTCCCATATGTATTCCTGGGAAAACAGCTGCACACATAACAGCAAAAATTGTCATCGCTTCTGCGGCGCGGTTTACTCCAGTACGCCATTTCTGGCGGAAGAGAAGTAGGATCGCAGAGATAAGCGTACCCGCATGGCCGATACCAACCCACCAAACGAAATTGGTAATATCCCAACCCCATCCAATCGTTCTATTCAAATCCCAAGAGCCAATACCTTTCCAAATCGTCCAAACCATGCAAAAAGCTCCAAAGCCAAGCATAAGAAGGGAGAACAACATGCCGAGCATAAAAGAAAAGCCTGGCATACGCTCTGTTGGCGCGCAAATATCCTCCGTAATTTGGTGATACGTTTTGGATCCCGTTACTAAGGGTTCTCGAACTGGTGAAACAACTGCACTCATGCTATATAGGTTTTCGCCTGACTAGGCATCAATGTCTTTATTCTTGTTTGAAACTTTCATGAGATATCCGACAGATGGACGAACATTAACCTCTTCAAGTACGAGATAATTTGTAGGCAAATCATTGCGTTTCATCAACTCACTTTCTCCATCATTCATATCTCCAAATGAAATAGCATCTGAAGGACAAGCAGCTTGACAAGCAGTTTTAACATCGCCATCTCTAAGTTGACGTTTTTCAATTTTTGCTGTCAATTTAGCTTCTTGTAAACGCTGTACACAGAAACTACACTTCTCGATTACACCACGTGAGCGGACAGTTACGTCTGGATTTAAAACCATTCGCGTGAGGTTGTCAGCATAGAATGGGTATCCATCTGTCGGTACTGAACCATCTTCATTTGCTGGCCACAGGTCCGCTGTTGTATAGTCATACCAATTGAAACGACGAACTTTGTACGGACAGTTATTTGCGCAATAACGCGTACCGATACAACGATTGTACGTCATTTGATTAAGACCTTCACTACTGTGATTCGTAGCTGCAACAGGGCAGACATTCTCACATGGAGCGTTATCACAATGTTGACACATCATCGGCTGATAAACAACCTGCGGATTCTCGACATCGCCATAGAAGTAGCGATCAATACGCAACCATGTCATTTCATGATGACGGAAAACTTCTTTTTTACCGACAACAGGGACATTATTTTCTGCAACACAAGCAACTTGACATGAACCACAACCTGTACAAGCAGTAAGGTCGATGTTCATTCCCCAGTGATGACCTTGTCCATACACACCCGAATAATCAGGATATAATGTATAGCTATTGAGTTTTTGATGATGCTTTCTCTCTTTCTTGAGATTAGCAACTTTTTTCGGCAATTCCGACAATTCAGAATGACGAAGAATAGAACGTTTAGTCAAACTTCCTTGGAAACCTTTATAACCAAGAGCCTTTTCATCAACGTTAATCTCAGTGTTTGTCTCTTCGTCTATTCCAGTTACACCAAGAGTATGATGGTGCTGAACACACGCATACGTTTTGTCAGAGCCAACTTTATCTGACATAGTTCCTACAGCAAAGTATTGAGTCAGACCATCTGAGTCAATACCAAGCATTGGATAGGCATTTTCGCCAGAATTACGTGCTGAAGCACCACCTTCCGAACGACCATAACCAAGTGCAATTGCAGTAGCATCTGTCTGCTGACCGAAGACTGTAGTTACGGGTATTTTGATCGAGTGATCGCCTACAGTAATTTCAACTTTATCGCCACTAGTTAATCCTTTGAAGCCAGCGAAAGAATTAACACCTTCCCACTCTATTGCAATGTGAGCTGTATTTGCCCATACACAACGTGTGATTGGATCTGGCATTTCTTGAAGCCAAGGATTATTCGCATAAACACCTGAACCAAGATTGACTGTTTCGAAAAAGGCAATTTCAGTGCCTTGTAGTGGCTTTGTGACTTTGCTTGCAGCAGAAGACATATTTACAGCTGCTGGAGCTTCTTCATTTGAAGCTGGTGCAGCAGGTTTTACTTCTTGTACTGTTGCTCCTGAGAGAGTTACTACCCCATCATGCAATGTCTTGTCCCAAAACGAACGGAACGTAGAGAATGTAGACTGGCTTCCAAATGCATTTTTCTCCCAGCTCGACTTCATAAATGTGTAATACACATCATCCTCTCCAGCAGTTTTAACTGAATTGTCATCACTCCACATCAAAAGTGAAGTTTCAAATTGACGTGTATCAAACAAAGGAACAATAGTCGGCTGAATCAAACTATACTCTTTTGCTTTTGGCTGAGCATCTCCCCATGATTCCAACTGATGATGGATAGGAAGAATGTAATTGCATGCTTCTGTTGTTTCATTTGGAACAACTGCAAAAGCAGCACGTACGGGGACTTTAGCTAAAGCTGCAGCTGCACGTTTTGAATCTGGCAAATCATATAATGGGTTTGCATCGCCAAGGATAAATGCAGCATCTACTTGCCCATTCTCCATTTCTTTGAAGCAAGAACGTAACTTTAGATCATCACCTTGACGCTGAAGCGAGTAATTATCGAAATCAAATGTGATTCCTTTACCTCCAAGCATCTCATTCATCTCATTGACGAGCATTTGCTCGGCAATGTTGTTTGAAGCGCTTACTACAAGGCTACCCTTACCATTTTTACCTCGGTTTTCCCAAAGGTCTTTTGCAGCAGCTTTGATCGCGGCATCTGCTTTTGGGTTTTTGAATGAGCCGCTCATCGAAACTGATGATGCACCAGCTACAGATGCTAACGCATTATAAAGAGCCACCGTAGCAAGTCCTGCTTCAGATGGTCGAATAACAATGCGATGATCTGCATTTGAGCCTGTCAAAGACATATAGCTCTCTATTGCGATCAAACGACTCATTTGAGCGTTTACACCACGCACTTTTCTGCCTTTTGCGTAGTCATGAGCATACTCAACTGGTGAAACCCATGTGCCGAGAAAATCAGCACCAAGCGTAACAATTGTGTTTGCTTTATCGAAGTGATAATTTGCTATTGCCTTTTTGCCATGCTTCTGCTCATTCGCTAGCAATAATGCCGTTGAGCTAATCGGATCGTATTGTACGAGGTCTGTATTTGGATACTTTGCTTTGAATGCTTCAATTGCCAATTTTGTGCTTGGAGACAAAACTGTATGCGATAAAATACGAACTTTAGAATTTGGCGTCAACAAGCCGCCTAGCTCTTTGTCAATACTTGCCCAATCAGTATCGACGAATGATCCATCTTTTGACATTGATGGACCTCTAAATCGAGCAGTATCATACAAGTCAAGAACACTTGCTTGAGCACGTGCGCTTGTTCCGCCCTTCGTTACATTTGAAAGACCATTTCCTTCAATCTTGATTGGTCTACCTTCACGAGTTTTGACCAAAATAGAACAGTAATCACCGCCATTCACAAATGAACTCGCGTAATACGTTGCTACTCCAGGTACAATTGAATCTGGCTTCGTGATGTAAGGAATGGCTTTTCGAATTGGAGTTTCACAGCCAGCAGCTACTACAGCAGCTCCTAGGCCAAAACCCATGTATTTCAAAAAGTCACGTCTCGAACTTCCTTTTGAGCTCTCTTCCATTTCTGATTCATCAGAAAGAGTATTGAGCACTGGTAATTCAAAGAATTCCTCTTTTGGTAATGCAGATGAAGACCCATTGAGATCTTCAATGCCCGTCCAAATCGTCTTTTGGTGCTTCGTCATGGCAGACGTTAAGGTTTACGCTCTAGTGTGATAATAGAAGTTAGCAGATTAGTAGTGACACTTTTGACACTCCAAACCTCCGATATCCTCTACCGTTACTTTATCAATTTTGCCTTCTTTAAGATCTTGGTGATACTTATCAAAAGCAGTATAGTATTCATTGTCAGTAAACTGTACTTCAGATTGTCTGTGACAATTGATACACCAGCCCATACTGAGCGGTGAGTATTGATAGACAACTTCCATCTCTTCAACAGGGCCATGGCAAGTCTGACATTCGACCTCGCCTACTGTGACGTGTTGAGCATGATTGAAGTACGCATGATCTTGCAGGTTATGGATTTTGACCCACTCGATCGGCTTCTGTGCATAATTGTCTACAAGGTTGTCGACCTCTTTTCCAATCATGTCATCAAGTTCTTCTTCTGTTAATTCAGCATTCTCTTTCAAGAGATCTTCAGCCATCCAGGCAAAGAAAATCGCTCGTACGGAATCTTTACTGATTTCTGTATAGTCATCAATGTAGCCTTTTCCAGTACGAGGATCATATCCAGCTGATGCATAAATCTTAGCAATCTCAGACTTGCCATAGCTTGGCCCTTGCTTGATTGCTGTGTGGCAATTCATACAAGTATTGACAGCAGGGATAACTGAGTGCTTCGAGCGGCGCGCACCGTCATGGCAATATTGACAGTCGATTTTATTGACACCCGCGTGAGTCGCGTGTGAGAATTTAATCGGCTGCTCTGGCTGGTAGCCTTGCTGACGATTGATTGCGATTGCATTATTCACAGTGAAATATGCACCGATAACAACAAGTCCAAAAATCAAGAATGCCAAAACATTGCGGCTCGTCAGCATGTCGAGTAAAGTGCGTCGCGGTGCTGGCTCACCGGTCTCTTTCTCGACTGTTAGATTATTGAGATTGCCGAGTATGCGCGCTAGCACAAGTGCAAGGACACCAAGCATCGCAACAAGTAATGCTAAAAACAGCCATGTATATGAAGTGCTTTCGCTTCCTGGTGATCCAGGTGGTGGAGGAAGATTATCACACGGCGGCTCAGCACATCCTTCAACATACATGTTATCGATGTAGACGAGGATGTTATCGATATCATCTGTAGACAACTCAGTAAATGAGTTCATTACTGAACCATTCCAATCTTTGAAGAGCTTAGTTGCTCTTGGATGACCTGTCGCGACGAGTGCTTGCGAGTTTTGGATCCAAGAGTATAAGTCTTCTTGAGGGAAGTCTGCCCAACGCTCTTGCACACCGCCCAATGCTGGACCAGTTGCATCTGTCTTCATGTTGGCAGAGTGACAAGTTGCGCATTTGGCTTTAAACAATGCCTTACCAGCTTTCGCGTCTTGCGCGCTGAGCGTTGAGACTGTTGCAAAACCAAGCAGAACTGTAAGAATTCCTACGAAAAGTGATCGATGAAATTGCATATACTGGATAATAGCGTAGTGTGGTACGAGCTGGCGTGTAGATACACGATTCCCTCGCGGTTTGTCACGCAAATGTACGGTAGCAACAATTCATTAACACACGTGTTCTGCTCTTGAATTTTATTTAGACAGCATCCAAATAAGAGCATTTCAATGGGCCATCCCTCACCTTCGCTGATGCTCAGGTATCGGGTCGCTATGCTGCGTGGCTCGCTGTTCGCTCGGCCTCAGAGTACTGCTTTTCGCAGCCTCTGAGTCTGGCTGCGCCACCACTCCGCAGCGCTTGTCCACCCAGAGCGTGACAGCTGCTGGCATAGGGATAGGAGTAGCGCGAGCTTGCGAGCGGATTTTATGAGTGCCTTGCCCTAGACTTTAGGCTGGGGCAAGGCACTACTCATAAAAGCTAGGCTACCGTACTGCGTATAGCCCGCCGCAGCTCTGCTGCTGATGCCCTACACTATTTAAAAATATAAAAAATCCTCTTAGCGCATTCGCACTAAGAGGATTCTAATGGATAAAAAGATTATCCAAGTAAAACAATGATTACTGAGGAGTCATCGTCATTTTACCTTGTTCGCCATAAGCAGTTGCATTCCAGTAGAATACAATCACACCTGTAGCAGGGTCATATGTAGGAGCTGGCTGTGCTGGATCCATTTGGAAATCACCGCCAAACTGATCAGAGATCGTTTGTACAGTTACAACACCACAGTTTTCGTAGAGCTCAGGCTCACGAGCTGCAGCACCATAAGCTGTAGCGTAAGAACCAGACCAAAGGCCAGATGACGCATCACCAACGAATTGGTACGTGCCTCCACCTAAGCTTACGAGATCAACTGTATAGTTATTCGTCTCAGGGCCGAAATCACCAACAATTACTTCTCCAAGTACATCATAAGTACCCGCAAGGTTAGATGGGCAGCTTACAGGAATTGATGTAGATACACCATTTGTTAATTCACCAACAGATGTATTGACCTTGTATGTCAATGTAAACACATCACCTACTACTAAGTCAGCAGGAAGTACTCCTAAACCAGCTGTGACATCAGCAGGAGTCAGTGTCAATACTTGTGGGTAAGTAGGAGCTACAGATGCGTGAAAAATAGGTGCTGATCCATTAAATGACTTATAAATATCAACAGAATTGACAGAAATATCATTAGAAGGATTTGCATATGGATTATCCTGAGTGAATACATCTAAATTGATCTTGACAAATGCATTAGCTATATCAGCTCCATCAAAAAAGCCGTTGCCATCAGCTGTAAACGCAGGTACTGGCACTGCGCCATCTGATGAGAACTGATCGTATTCAGGTTCCTTATCACATGAAGTAAGAGTCAAGCCCATAGCTAAAACCAAACCTGCGATATAAAAGAGATTTTTCATAATCGAAAATTCATTTTAAAGTTAATTGGGTAGAGCTAAAAATAGCTCTACCCGAAAAATTTTATTGATCCCAGTGTACGTTATCATTGAGAGTCACTCCTGAAGGGCGGTTAGCTCCGTTGCTCAACCTCTCAGAAAGTGGATATGGGAAACGACTTGGGATGTCATCTATGTTTGAAGTACCTGTTGTTGCAGAAGTAATGCCAACAAGATTATCTGTTCTTCTAAGATCATTATATGTCTCAAGCTGAGTATATAGTGCAATATACTTGTGCGTGATAATCTTTGTGAGATTGATTGAAGCACCCGTTTCATCTGCCTGTGCAGCTTCATACGTTGCATCTGATACACCAAACTTAGCAAGTGAAGCGATGATTGCTTCATTATGAGCAGCTGCAGCTGCAGCATTGTCTGTTCCTAGATTCGCCTCGGCTTCGATGAACTTTGTCTCAACATAAGAAATCAATGGTACAGGAGATGCACTTGATCCATATGCTGGGCCGAATGGAGATGCATCAACACCTGCTACACCTTGTGGTGCACCAACATAAGCTCCACCTTGATTAGGTGAGGCAAAAACTGTTACACGTGGATCAGCGATTGAGTTCATTAAATCAATGAAAAACTCACCCATGTCAACATCACTTCTTTGCTGTTCAAATTGAAACCAAGGATTTGCCTCAGTTGCAGCCGCACCAAATGGCACCTCTGCATCACCAGCATTAGAACTGATCGCGCCAGCATTAATCGCAGCTAATGCATTTGTATAAGCTGTTGACGCATTCAATTCACTTAAGTGGATATGATAGCGAGCTTTTAGTGAATTTGCAGCAGCTACCCATGCAGAGAGATCCCCACCATAAATGAGATCATCAGATCCAGGTGACTTAGAACTTCCAACTGCTGTTACTTCTGAGATACCTTCATCAAGTAGTTGCTGAATAGCTACATAAATCGACTCACCAGTATCATATGTTGGAGTCAAATTTTCGCCATTCTGAAGTGCATCAGAATAAGGAATATCACCGTATAAATCAGTTAAAATACCAAGTGTATTCGCTGTCATGATTTTAGCAACACCAGAATAGTGTGGCGAAGAATCATCAGCAGACTTTTGAATGATGATATCAAGATCTGACAGTGTCGTAGCGTATAGGTTATTCCAAAGTGTATTGACATCTGTCTCGGTAATTCGATACAAGCTATAATCAGCATGCTGACGGTCAACACCTGCGTGGTGTTGAGTCCAGCAAGATGTATAACGACCTATATCACCACCCAAGACATAGCCGAGGGTGATTTGTGCACCTGGGAGCAATAGCTCTTGTGAGACATCACTTGGTTTATTTGGGTCTTGATTTAATTCGTAGTCAACGAAGTTACAGCTGCCGAGAGTCAATGCTCCAACAGCAATAACACCAATCAACCAAATTTGAATTCGATTAAACATAATTATTATTTTAAAAACTATCGGTTGGTTGTTAGAATGTAAGGTTTAGACCTAAAATCCAGCTTTTTGTACCTGGCATATTGAAGTAGTCTAATCCTTGAGCATTTGCTGCACCATAGAGGTTTGTCTCAGGATCAACACCCGTGTAAGGAGTGTACAAGAACAAATTACGAGCAGTCAAACGGACTGTCATTGCTGATAAAGGCGAGCGCTTGATCAATTTACCTGCAGGAGAATAACTCAATGAAGCCTCACGGATACGGAACCAAGAAGCGTCTTCGATGAAATCTTCAGTATTTCCATTGAAACCAGAACCAGCTCCATCATCAAACCAACCTTCATCCAAAATCACAGCTGTTGTATTTACTCCTGTCGTAATAGGATTACCATCCGCATCAAATGTAGGTTGACCATTAGCGTCAACGACTACGTTGACACCGTCAAATACTTTGCTTGTATAACGAAGATCACCAGTTTCAGCATGTACACCATAATCATATAATGCACCACGTGTTCCATTCCAAACACTTCCACCTTGCTTGATATCAAGCAATACAGATGCTGATAAACCTCTCCATGAAAGTGTATTGCGAATATTCATTGTCCAGTCTGGCTGATATGACTCAAAAGCACGCTCTTCAGGATCTAGAATAGGGAATCCGTCAGGACCAATCAAAAGATTACCTGCATTATCGCGGTAGAAACCATTACCAAAAATAGTTGCATAAGGAAGACCTGCGACCGCTTGAGTTGATGAACCTGTAAATCCACCTAAGAAAACGGCATCTACGCCTTCAGCAAGGGAGACAACTTCGTTGTCGTTCTTCGTGAAGTTCATATCAACCGAGTATGTCCAATCTTTAGTTTCAACAGGAATCAAACCAAGTGTTACTTCAAAACCTTTGTTTGTAATGCTTGCAGCATTTGCAAAAAGTTGCTGAATACCTGATGAACCAGCAACAGGAAGAGCAATAATGACATCTTCTGACTTGTCATTATAGTATGCTGCATCCAAGCTCACTTTATTTTCAAGGAAGCGCATGTTTAAACCAACTTCAAATGAAGTCTTACGTTCTACAACAAGATTCGGATTACCCGCAACATCGTTGAAAGTAAAGCCTACAACTCCTTGATATGGTGATTGTACACCATCAGTCCATCCGTCTGCTGCTGTAAATGCATCATATACATTTGAAGTAGCGTATGGAATAGTTCCTTGACCGACATTACCATAGCTTAAACGGAGTTTACCAAATGGAAATGCTTTGCTATCTCCAAGTCCCAATGCCTCTGTAAAGACAAAACCAAGTGAAGCTGAGTAATAACCAAATGGATTAACTGCTTCTGGAAGAGTTGTATTCCAGTCTAAGCGGTATGTACCAGTTAAATAGACCATACGCTTCCAAGCAATATCAGCTTGTGTATATGTACCAAGTGTACGCTGTCTTGTCAAATTCGTAGCAGATGTTACACTTGAAGCATTTGAAAGATCATAGAAGCCAGGAATAACAAGACCGTCTCCTTGTGAAAAGAGGTTTTGTACGCGTGATGAACGCATATTGACACCTAACAATAATGAACCTTCAAGATCTTCTGTGAAATACTTGCTTGCTGTTGCAATTGCATCACCGTCGAAGATGAATGTATTGAAGTTATCCTCAATAATTCGACCAGGAGCCGCATTTCTTGAACCAATAGCATAACTTAATGTACGCTCATCGGTTGAGAAATCTACACCTGGACGAAGAGTAAAGTTCAACCAATCATTCACCTGATAGTTTACATTAAAATTACCTATAATACGATTGACTCGATCATTAAATGGGATATTGTTTGCAATCCAATAAGGATTATCAAACGCACCAGAATATCGCTTAGGAGTTATTCCATCAGGAGCAACATAAGACAAGCTATTATCCACTGGATCTTCAAGACCAAAGGCATTGTCAAACGTTGGTGTTGTACGAGTCAAACCAAGCATCAATCCAGAAACATTTGAACCTTGCTGAATTCTTGAACCGCCAGTATTAGCATAATTAACACTCGCTCCTACTTTAACCTTAGAACTTAGATTAGCATTGGCATTAACACCTAAGTTCATCTTTTTAAATGTATTATTTGGAACAACACCTTGATCTCTCTCGTATCCAGCTGAAACACGAACAGATGACCACTCATTAGCTGCGTTTACTGCAATATTCGTCTTACTACGAACACCTGTTCGGAAGAAGTCATAGTTGTCATAACGTTCAGCTGCTTGGCCATTTGCAAATGCACTGCTTTGACCAACGATTGCACCATTTGGATTTCTCCAGTAGCGCTCGTCAACATTACCATCAGCATCAAGAACATTCCAAATGCCACCAAGTGAGTTCAAGTAAGTTGGATCCGTCGCATACTGAAGTGTGTCAATATTAGGCCCCCACGAACGGATACCAGTACCATATACTCCAAACTTTCCTAATGCAAAGTTATTTTGCAATTCAGGAACTTGAGAAATCTGAGAAAAGGCAACATCCTGCGAAAGCTCAACAGAAACTTTGTTTCCTGACTCCGGGCGCTTGCCTGACTTCGTTGTAACGATGATAACACCATTACCAGCACGGCTACCATAAAGAGCTGTGGCTGCTGCGCCTTTAAGGATGTTTACTGACTCAATATCACTTCCATTTAAGTCGATAGCACGATTTGATAATGCAACACCTGCAGTTGCACGCTCTGTGCGATTCTGTGTATTGTCAATCGGCAGACCATCAACAACAATCAGTGGCTGATTGTCTAGAAGGATTGTACTTGGACCACGAACAGTGATGTATGAACCAGCACCTGCAGCCCCTGAAGAACCAGTTACTTGAACACCCGCTGTTTTACCTGCAAGAGCCTGTACAACATTGGTCTCACCAGAATTTTGAATATCTTCTGCGTTAACTTCCTGTACGGCATAACCTAATGAACGCTCCTCACGTGAGATACCAAGAGCGGTTACGACAATATCGTCGAGTGTT
>JAHDHF010000162.1 GCA_020631455.1 Saprospiraceae bacterium | reverse complement strand
TGCACCTCAGCAAGCGCTTTAAGATGAAGTACACAGACCTCAATCTCCTCTTGACGTCTACGCATTAATTCTTTTTTTTTCTCGAATTTTTAATTATTGGGGCTGCCCTCGCTTTGCGAGGTCGGGCTGTCCGGCACTCTCTCCGAGTTCCTGTTAGTCACTCGGAGTTCAGACAACACCTACCATCCCTCAGCCAGCAGCTTTACACGTTGAGAGGACAAGCGCTGCGAAGTGGTGGCGCAGCCAGACGCCTAAATAGAATGAAGGCGGCCGAGCGAACAGCGAGCCACGCAGCACAACCCTGAGTAGTCGGGGTAGCGACCCTACAAAAAATGCTTGCGAATAATTCGCAAGCATTTTTTGTAGGGATGACCCATTCTATTTATTCAATAATTAAACTGCGACATCAAAATCACGTAGAGCATCATTGAGTGAGGTCTTGAGATCAGTCGATGCTTTGCGCTGCCCGATGATGAGTGCGCAGGAGACATTGTATGAGCCTGCTGGATATTCGCGTGTGTACGAACCAGGAATCACAACCGATCGAGGCGGAATGTAACCTTTGTGGTGGACTGGCTCATCGCCTGTGACGTCGATAATTTTGGTCGATTGTGTCAAGACGACATTGGCTCCAAGTACGGCTTCTTTGCCGACGCGCACGCCTTCGACAACGATACTGCGCGAGCCGATAAATGCGCCGTCTTCGATAATACATGGTGCGGCTTGGAGCGGCTCAAGCACGCCACCGATACCGACGCCACCGCTAAGGTGGACGTTTTTGCCGATTTGTGCGCATGATCCGACTGTCGCCCAAGTGTCGACCATCGTACCGCTATCGACATAGGCGCCGATATTGACGTAGCTCGGCATCATGATCACGCCGCGTGCGACAAAGCTTCCGTAGCGTGCGATCGCATGCGGTACGACTCGCACGCCTTTGGCTGCGTAGTCTTTTTTGAGCGGAATTTTGTCATGAAACTCAAATGGTGGCATGTGAATAGTCTCCATTTCAGCAATTGGGAAATACATAACGACGGCTTTTTTGACCCAATCATTGACAATCCATTGTTCGCCACTTGGTTCTGCTACTCTGAGCTCGCCAGCATCAAGCAGCCTGATGACGTCTTGGATGGCATCTTTTGATGCTCGTTCTTTGAGCAATTCTCGATTATCCCATGCTGATTCAATTGTACTTCGGAGTTCATTCATATTGCGGTGTATTTTTGTCTTGGTCTAGATGCTATACGTGTCGCCTTACAGACGTTTGAGCGTATGGTACAAAATTACGCGCTTCGTCGTAGCGTTTAGATATTTTGAATATCTAATCTTTGAACGAGATGATAAAATTGAGATTGCTTAGTTACACGTTTGCGCTTTTGCTGCTTGGAAGCTGTGGACAGTCTGCTCTTGAAACAATTACTGAAACAAGTAGTGATGGCGATGTCATCACGTTTGAGCGCGACAAAAACACTCAGCTTCGTGAAGGCTCATATGTAGTCAAACGGGCTGATGGCAGCCTCAAACAAGAGACGACTTATAAAAATGATCTACAAAATGGAGTCAATAAAGTCTACAGTAAAGACGGTACACTTGTAGAAGAATCAAATTATGAAAATGGCTTAATGTCTGGCGATTATATTGGCTATCATCCAAATGGTAAAAAAGCGTTTCATGCGAAGCGAAAGCTTGGCGATTTTGATGGTGCGTACCTCTCATATTACCCTGATGGAGCTAAAAAGACAGAAGAAATGTATGTCAATAATCTCTTACAAGGTCCTTTTAAAGTTTATTATCCCAATGGGCAGCTTAAAGAAGAACTTGTTTTTAAAGATGGCGACGAAAATGGTCCTTTTGTAGAGTACTATGAGACTGGAGTCAAGAAAGCTGAAGGAACTTATCTCGATGGCGACAATGAGCATGGAGAATTATTGCTTTATGGATCTGACGGTGAGCTCGAGCGTAAAATGGCTTGTACCAATGGACAATGTAAAACAACTTGGAAAGCAGATCACATCGTGGATGAGGTCATAACGAGTGGTCAATGAAAAAACTGTTCTTCATTTTTTGCTGCGTTTTAATGAGCAGCCAAGGGTTTACCCAAATAAATGGCGGCCAACATGTGTATGAGTTTCTACGCTTGAGTCCAAGTGCTCGTGCCACAGGAGCAGGCGGCAATTATATTACTGTACGTGATCAAGACGCTAGTCTTGCGTTGATGGCACCGTCACTACTCAACCCAAGTCAGCACAATCATGCTTCCTTCAATCATACCTTTCACGTAGCAGGTATACAGGCTGGAAGCTTGACTTACGCTCGACATATTAGTTCTTGGAAAACAAATCTGCTCGGCGGAGTACAATATGTCGGCTATGGCAATTTTGATGGTCGAGATAATATCGGTCTGCAAACTTCAGACTTTAAAGCTCAAGATGTTTCGCTCGTGATCGGAGCAAGTAGACAATACAGTGAGCGCATCAGTTATGGGCTCAACTTAAAAGCTATTTTTTCGTCCTACGAGAGTTATTCATCATTTGGATTGGCGGCAGATGCATCCGTTACGTATCAGGATACTGCAAGACAAACTGTCGTTACCCTTACATTCAGAAATATGGGCGCTCAACTCTCCACATTTGACGGACAACGTGAGTCTCTCCCGTTTGATGTGCAGCTTGGATTCAGCAAGCGGTTGAAGTATCTGCCATTCCGTTTGAGTGTCATTGGACACAATTTGCACCGTTGGGATGTCTCATACGACGACCCATCACTTGTCACAACAAGCAACCTTTTTGGCGAACCAGAAGAATCAACTGAATCAGCTGCTCTTGGTATCGTTGACAACTTCTTCCGCCATATCATAGTCGGTGGAGAACTGTACATCGGCAAACGTGATCTTATACAAGTCAGGTTCGCGTACGATCACATGAGGCGGCATGAAATGTCTATAAAAAACGCGAGATCACTTGCAGGGTTTTCATTTGGAGCAGGAGTGAATATCAAGCGGTTTCAACTTGATTACGGGCGCGGAACTTATCATCTTGGAGGTGCAACAAATCACATTGGCATTACAACTCGATTTGGATTATAAATTCAAGTTTTTGAATGTCACATAGCTCAGAAAAATAATTTTTTTCTGATATTCGCATCTGCAACGAAGCATAGATGATTCAACATCTATTTAAAGTACAGAACAAAATCCCATGTTTGCGACAAGCTTTCTCTCTTTTACATTTCTCTCTTATCTATCTTACTTAATTGCTGAGAAGCGCTTCGAGGTAATTAAGGAGAGAGATTTTTGGCTCGTTATCATTGCATTCTTGAGTTGTATCACGCTTGCAAATCTGCTTATTGACTAGAGGTTAGGATCTTTTGCTTCTTCGAGTTGAAGCAAAGAGTCAAGAATTGATTCTGTATCTTCTTGTTCCAAATCTATTTTCTCTTCCTTCGGCATACGGATATCGAGCAACCAAACACCGTCTCGGTTCACAGCATTAATTGACTGTTTTTCTCCATATGTGTCTGTAAAAGAGCATACAGCTTTCTTGCCATCTATCTCGCATGTAAGATCATCAGCAGTAGCATCCATCTCTTCTTCTTCAAAGCCAAGATCATCAAACATTTCTTTGAAAGATTCGACGTAATCAATGACTTCGTAACTTTCTTCCGTAACAAGACCTCTCGCTTTGTCAAAGTCAAGTGTCAAAATTGCTTTTTGATAAGCTTCTACAACGGCTTCAGGGCTGTCCAAAGCAGGTTCTTTTTCAGTATTGCAAGAAACAACTAGACAAACTGAGAGTACTAGAAAGAAGAGATACAAATGTTTCATAGACATAATCTACTAAGAGCATTCAAATAAAAGGAGTAAAAGTAACTGGCGAGTATACCTCGCGTCCAAAAGTCGTACTTTTGTCATCGAATTATGCGTAAAGACCAAATTTATAGCTCATTTCAAGCTCAATATCGAGCAGGCAAAAAGCAATTTGTCGTCTTGATCGATCCAGATCATGCGCACGGATCGTACATAAAGCGTGTCAAAGAGCTCGCTCAAAAAGGAATTGTCGATTGCTTTTTTGTAGGCGGTAGTTTGATGGTCAATAATATGCTCGATAGCACGATTGTCGATATCAAAAAAGAGATTGACATTCCGATCA
The DNA here is from genome assembly GCA_020631455.1 of Saprospiraceae bacterium. GTDB lineage: Bacteria > Bacteroidota > Bacteroidia > Chitinophagales > Saprospiraceae > JAHDHF01. The sequence goes on along the minus strand of JAHDHF010000162.1, from coordinate 590 downwards.
TTTTATTTCCAGGCAGTACGCTACAAGTCAGCTATCGAGCAGATGCATTGCTCTATCTTTCATTGATTAGCGGCCGCAATCCTGATTTGCTCATCGGCAAGCATGTTGAGACAGCGCCATTCCTCAAGCTATCGCCTCTAGAGATTCTGTCTACAGGGTATATGCTCATTGATGGCGGCGTGCCGACCACAGTCTCATACATGAGCAATACCTATCCAATCCCCAACAACAAAGTAGATATCGCAGTCTGTACCGCGATTGCAGGTGAAATGCTTGGGCTCAAAATGATTTTTATGGATGCTGGCAGTGGAGCAAAAACTCCAGTCACAGCTGAAATGATCGAAGCCGTCAATGGCGCGACAGATATCCCGCTAATCGTTGGTGGCGGCATACGTACTCCCGAGCGAGCTGCCGCTTCAGCACGAGCAGGTGCAGATCTCATCGTCGTCGGAAATGCAATCGAAAAAGACCCTGGGCTGATCGAAGAAATGGCTGCTGCTGTACACGAACAAAGCGCTGGTATGCCCCAATAAAAAAAGCGCCCATCATTTAGAAATGATGAACGCTTTGAGAGTAGACCTACATGGACT
>JAHDHF010000161.1 GCA_020631455.1 Saprospiraceae bacterium | reverse complement strand
CACGGAGTGGGCGAGGGATGGCCCATTTTTATCTTCTTTGTGCAAAACTGAAAAGACCTTGAAACAATTCAAGGTCTTTTGTAATTTGGTGCAAACGAAACCGCTATGAGCAAACGCAAACGTGATATCGAACGAAAGAATAAGCAGCAAGAAAAGAAAATGATCTACATCGGTATCGGGATGACCGTTGTCGTACTGTTGGTTTTGTTTTTACTCTTTATGGCGCGCTTCTAGGCTAGAAGCGTACGCCTATGCCGACTTGTACCTCTTGTTGTGTTGTCTGTGTCTCGACAGAAACAGTTGTTGCTTCATTTGGTGAGATGTACGGTACAAATTCTTCTGAATTGCTACGGCGTGTGTACGCAAGGTCGATAAAGAACTTTTCGCCTCGGTAGCCGATGCCGCCAGAGTAGGTTTGTATAGCATCGCTCAAAGATGTTAGCCCATCTTGAAATGGTGATCCGTAGTAGCCATATCCGCCTCTGATCATAAACTTGTTGAGCTTGGCTTCTGCTCCAACTCTAAAATTGAAGGCTGATGTGTACTTGCTTTGTACAGTTGTATTGAGTTGTGCTTCCTCTGCATTAAACTCTGGGTCGAGATTGAATTTCATCTTCGCATAATCGACGTACTCAACTTCGGCTGTCAAAAAGCCTTTGCCTTTGACTGAATACAAAGCACTTAATGCTGCTCGCCACGGCGTGGTCGCATTATATTCAAAGAGCCCGTCAGGAGAGACTTCGCTGTAGTTGACGACATTGCCGCCACCGTAATCAAGCTCGGTATCAAGTTGATTTGCAAAATTGTCAGTAAATGAAACCCAAGTCGGTGTATGGATTGATGCACCAACACGGAGATCATCTGTCACTCGATAAATAGCTCCGAGTTTGACATTGATACCAACAGCTTCAGTATTGATAGATTCTGAATATGTGAGAGAATTAAAGAAAGCGACCGTATCGAGCTCATCTGTCTCTGAATATGTTCTTGTTTCTTCGATTTGCGGCATCATGACACCTATTGCTGCTCCCACATAAATTTTGTTGTCAAAATTTCCACCGACAGTGATGTCAAGAGAGCCGTTATAGCCTTTTCGATTGACGACTTGGCGGCGAAGGACGAGGCTGCTGCTGTCAAGATCACTGAAATACACAGTATTTGGTTCAACTCCTGTCGGATCGTTGTAGAGAAGATCTGTGTTGTATGCAAGTCCTTCTTCAAATGGATACAAATCATCTGGTAAGGTTGTGCCATTATTCGCAAATGCTTTCCAACGCTCTACAATAGAGCCACGGTTGCTGCCTTCATACACAAAACCTTGACTCAACGTTCTCGTACGATTAAAGCCGATGCCGAGGTTGACTTGCTTCCAGCCGCCATCGCCTGTTTGTTCTTTGGCGAAGACTATGTGACCATTTGTTAATGCAAAATTGGTTGTTGTTTCGTCTATCGGTGTTCCATCGTATATCGCAGTCGTCGTAGAGAATGGTACTCCAAACGTAAACGCGATTTCATTGCGTCGATAGCTAGCAATCGCAGCAGGATTAGTTGTCATAGCAAAGCTGCCTCCAAGCCCAATTGTCTGCGCTGTGCCGCCCGGATAAATCTGCGAGAGACGGAGCAGCTCGACATCTGATTGGCTAAAGAGCGTTCCGCTCGACGCTAAGAATGCAAAAACGAAAATTGAAAACTGATGAATCCGATTCATGTTTAAGGGAGTTATGAGTCGCAAAGTTGAGTTGATAATTTGGCATACAAAACGGGCAGAAGAACCTGCGTTGCTTCTGCCCGTCTTGTTGTTGAGAAAATGAATCTCAAAAGAAATTTCTAGCGATTTCCACGCGAGCTTTTCGAGCTTTTGCTCGATTTATTGCTACTTCCTCTACTGCTGCTTCTAGAAGAAGATTTTGGAGAGCTGGATCGAGGGCTGCTGTAGCTTTTGTTTGATTTACTGCTTCTACTCGGTCGGGTAGACTGCGAAGAGCGATCAGAACTGCGTGATTTATTTGACTTAAAGAAGTCACGTACTTTATTCTTGCGCTTTGGCGTGTATGAATCGCGTGGTGCTGCATTTGGATTAGCACGAGTCGGACGCTCAGATGTACGTGGTCTCTCATAGCTCGGACGATCGTTGCGAGGTGTTTCGTAAGCAGGTCTATCGATTTGAGCAGGACGATCATACGTCGGGCGAGTGTTGACATCTGGACGGACAGGGCGAGTCTCATCACGTGGCGTTTCAAGCACACTTGGATTTGGACGAGTCGCAGGCTCTGCTACACTTGGTCTGCTCGGACGAGCTGGATCACTCGGGCGAATGATTGTAGCAGGTGCATTAGAAGGCTGAGCCGTCGCTCCATTTGTCTGATTGCGGAAGATGCGACCAGAATTCGTGTTTACACTAGCGTTGCTTGTATTGCTTGATGTATTGCGGCGCGGACCATAGTAGTAGTCAGATGAGTTTCCTGGTCCACTCGTCGCAAAGAAATAGCCATTTGATGGACACCAGCTGTTTCCGAATCCTGCACCATAGAATGGATCATTAAATCCAAAGCCAGTAGGATTGAATCCGTACGGATTGAATGCCCATGGATTTGCGTTCCAAGAATTGAAACCCCATGGATTATAGTATGCTTGCTGCCATCCCCAGTTTCTCCAAGGTCGCCATGGTCTCCAAGGGTTGTATGACCAAAACGGATTGCCAAAGCTGACATAGATATTCACGCCAGGTGTCCAGTCGTAGAAATATCGATCTACGTACACGTTGCTGTAGTATCCAAAACCTCTTACAGGTCTGTGGAAGCGACGGATGCGTGATGAATATACATAGTCATAATCATCGTAACGATCATCGTTTGAATAATAACGATCATCGTCGTCATCGTCACTTTCATAGCGCTCATCATTATAATCATCAGTATAGACTGGAGCGTCATCGCTCGGATCGTAATAAACATCATCGTATTGAGCAAAGACAGAAGTCGAAATGCTCAATGCAAAGAGGAGTGCAAAAAGGGAAAGGAAATTCTTCATGATTCTTAAATTCAACAGAGTGAATGATTCTTACAAGTACAACGCGAAAATGATGCGAGATGCTGCTTTGATCGACGAAATTTCGATTCTAAAGGACAGAATAACAAATTAGTGAGCGAAATCAATAGCTTTGCAGCCTCATTTTAACACTTGTCTGTACAAGATACACTTCTAAGACGTGATTATGGCTAAAGAGATAACATCGAGGGAAGAAAACTATTCACAATGGTATAATGATATCGTGCGCAAAGCCAACCTCGCTGATCATAGCGACGTACGAGGCTGCATGGTCATCAAGCCGCATGGCTTTGCCATTTGGGAAAACATGAAAAACCAGCTAGACAAAATGTTCAAGGATACTGGACATGTCAATGCGTATTTCCCTCTCTTTATCCCCAAGAGTTATCTCTCCAAGGAAGCAGATCACGTTGATGGTTTTGCCAAAGAGTGTGCAGTTGTCACGCATCATCGCCTGATGAATGATCCAGACGGCAATGGTGTTGTCGTCGATCCAAGTGCTAAGCTTGAAGAAGAGCTCATCGTCCGCCCGACTTCAGAAACGATCATCTGGAATACATATCGTGATTGGATCAGCAGCTATCGCGATCTGCCGCTTCTGATCAATCAATGGGCAAATGTTGTCCGTTGGGAGATGCGCACGCGCTTATTCCTTCGCACAGCAGAATTCTTGTGGCAAGAAGGGCACACCGCACATGCAAGCGTAGAAGAAGCCGTCGAAGAGACGCGTCGTATGCTCGATGTTTATGCGACATTTGCAGAGGAGTACATGGCGATGCCAGTCATCAAAGGCGTCAAAACCGCCAATGAGCGATTCGCTGGAGCAGATGATACTTACACGATCGAGGCCTTGATGCAAGATGGCAAAGCCCTCCAAAGTGGAACCTCGCACTTTTTGGGTCAAAATTTTGCCAAAGCATTTGACGTGACCTTCCTTGATGAGAATAATCAAAGCAATCACGTCTGGGCAACATCGTGGGGCGTTTCGACGCGCCTGATGGGCGCACTGATTATGGCGCATTCCGATGATGCAGGGTTGGTTATTCCGCCGCGCCTTGCGCCGACACAAGTGGTCATCGTGCCGATACCAAAACCAGGAGATGAGATCGATGCTGCAGCAGATCGTATCATGAACGAACTCCGCGAAAAAGGAATAACTGTCAAATACGATAACGATAAAAAACGTCGCCCAGGATTTAAATTCGCTGAGCACGAAATGCACGGCACACCAGTGCGCCTTGGTATCGGAAAACGCGATCTCGCTAATGGCACAATCGAAGTCGCACGTCGTGATACAAAAACGAAAGAATCAGTCAATATCGATGACATAGCTGCTCATGTAGAGCAATTGCTTGTTGATATTCAAGACAATTTATTTAATCGCGCAAAAGCATATCTCGACGAGCACATTACAGAAGTCAATTCTTGGGATGAATTCAAAGAAGTTCTTGAATCAAAAGGCGGTTTTATCTCAGCGCATTGGGATGGCACATCTGAGTCAGAATTAAAAATTAAAGAACTGACCAAAGCGACCATTCGCTGTATTCCTTTAGACAATAAACAAGAAGAAGGCAAGTGCGTCTTGACGGGCAATCCTTCGAAGGAGCGCGTTCTTTTTGCAAAGGCTTATTAATTCTTTCTGAATGAAAATGAGGGGCTGCCCCTCCATTAATAAAGCTCCTAGAGAATTAATTCTCTAGGAGCTTTATTAATTCGGGTCGGGCTATTCGCAGTACGGTAGCCTAGC
>JAHDHF010000160.1 GCA_020631455.1 Saprospiraceae bacterium | reverse complement strand
TTGCTGAATATGCAGCTGGCTCATGCTACGATCGAGGCGCAGTCAAGCAAGGAGATATTCTCATTAATTCTGATCTCGATCGAGTCTTTGAAGTCATGCAAGGCGAATATCCAAAAGCATTTTACACATCTTGGATTGCGGATTCTATTGTCAATCACGTGCAGCTAAAAGGCGGCATTTTGACGAAAGAAGATTTTGCAGCGTACAAGCCTATTTGGCGAGAGCCAATTACCACGACGTATACAGATGATGGCGATCAAGATTATGAAATTATCTCCATGCCGCCGCCATCGAGTGGAGGAGTCGCCCTTGCACAATTACTCGAACTCGTCGAGCCATTTAATCTCAGAGAACTTGGCTACCAATCGCCACAAGCAGCTCATTTGATGATCGAGGCCGAGCGACTTGTGTATGCTGATCGCTCTGAGCATCTCGGTGATGCTGATTTTTATGATGTCAAGATTGATGAATTGTTAAGTGATGCCTACATAAAAAAACGAGGCGAATTCATTCCTGAATTTCAAGCAAATACAAGCAGCGATATTCAAGCAGGTTCATTTGCCGAAAGTGAAGAAACAACACATATCAGTATCGTCGATGCGCAAGGAAATGCTGTAAGTTTGACGACAACACTCAATAGCAATTTCGGTAGCAAAGTCGTCGCGCCAGGCACAGGCTTTTTCCTCAATAATGAAATGGATGATTTTAGCGCAAAGCCAGGCGTCCCAAATCAATTTGGATTAATAGGTAATGAAGCAAATGCGATCGCTCCCAAAAAACGAATGTTGAGCAGCATGACACCGACGATTGTATTAAAAAATGGCAAACCTGTTTTAATTGTCGGAACTCCTGGCGGCTCGACAATCATTACATCTGTGTATCAAATCATCCTTAACACACTCGAATTCGGTCTTCCACTTGACGAAGCCGTTCACAACCCGCGCTTCCATCATCAATGGCTGCCAGACGAAGTCTTTGTAGAAGCAGACATTCCTCAATCGTTACGTGATTCGCTTGCAGCGCGAGGCCATACAGTCACTGAGCGCAGCAGCATTGGTCGGGTAGAAGCCATCCAAAAATTGGATAACGGAAAATGGCGTGGAGTAGCCGATATTCGCGGTGATGACCACGCCGCTGGTCAATAACAGAATACAACTATGAAATCAATTACTGTACACGAGCTCAAGCACTGGCGCGATAATAACACACCACACAAACTCATCGATGTCCGCGAACCATTTGAAATCGAGATCGCTACGATGGGCGCTGATTCAGTGCCGCTCGGCGAGATTGTGACGCAGCATGATGCCTTTGATTCAGATGTTCCAGTCGTAGTACACTGTCGCAGCGGCAAGCGCAGCGGCAATGCGATCGCGCTCCTTGCAGAGCGATTTGGCTATGATAATCTCTACAATCTCGAAGGCGGCATCCTCGCTTGGGCGACTGAGATCGATCAATCAATTGCGATATACTAGATGAGAATTCTTGCTGAGATTCCGCATGATATTTATAAGGTAACCGTCTTCGAATATCAAGGCCGCTACACAGTGCAGATTGAGACGCCAGTCTATATCCAAAGCTACAAGCTGCCAGTCGAGCAATTTCCAGATGGAATGCCGCAACTCAAACCGCTTATCGAGCAGCATCTGCTTGCCAAAGCTGATCGAGCATTTGAAGAGATGAAACGCACACTCGAAGTCGGCATCTCGAATGGCGAACTACCCGACGAAGAGTTTGAAGTGATTATTTAATTAATAAAGTTTGGGCATCCGCTCCCTTCGGTCGCGGCGGGCTGATCCGCAGTACGGTAACCTAGCTTTTATTGCTTCTATATGTAATTGTCACTCCGCACACCGTTGCGGAGTCTTTATGCTATGAGATGATAAAAAGATGCTGCAACGGAGTGCGGCATGACAAAGACACAAGCAATAAAATCCGCTCGCATGCTCGCGCTGCTTCCATCCCTATGCCATGTAATATCGAGTCGGACAAGCGCTGCGAAGTGGTGCGAGTGCAACGAGCAGACTCAGCGTAGCTGAGGCCGAGCGAACAGCGAGCCACGAAGCCTAGCGACCGCGCGGCGTCAGCCGCGGGGATGGCCCAACACACATTCTATTGAGACTTCATTATGACTTCACTTCTGCGTCGTATTTTGCAGAAAACATTTTTATGATGAAGTATTTCTACTTGATGTGTTTGTGTGTGATGAGTGTATCGCTCTCAGCTCAAACCTTACTTAACAATAATGCACGCGCTGGAGCGACACAAGCGCCAGTCATGGCTGATCTCGAGCCATTTTATCACGGAGTCGCTTCTGGCGACCCGACGACAGATGGAGTGATTATTTGGACGCGCTTGACGCCAGATGCGCCAGGTACATATTCTGTAGATTGGGAGATGTCTACCGATACGATGTTTACGACGATTGCCGCAAGTGGTACATTTTCGACTGATGCTTCGCGTGATTATACTGTCAAAGTCGATGTCAATGGCTTGGCAGCAGGGCAGACGTATTACTATCGCTTTTTTGAGAGTGGACGTCGCAGTATCACAGGTCGAACAAAAACGCTTCCGACAGGTTCTGTTAGTCAATTGCGTTTTGGTGTAGCAAGCTGCAATAATTATCAAGGCGGATTCTTTAGTGCATTTGGGCGGTTGTCTGAGCGCAATGATCTCGATGCGATCATTCATCTCGGTGATTTTATCTATGAGTATGCTGATGGCGAATACGGTTCTGCGCCTGGACGCAATATTCTTCCTTTAAATGAGATTTTAGATATTAGCGATTATCGTATGCGCTACGGTTATTATCGTCTTGATGATGATTTGCGCCGCGCGATGCAGCAGCATCCATTTATTTTTGTATGGGATGATCATGAAGTCGCCAATGACGCATGGGAAAATGGAGCGCAAAATCATAATGCAGGAGAAGGCCTGTATGCAACACGTAAAGCAGAAGCGACTCAAGCATATTTTGAGTGGTGTCCGATACGTGATAATGGGACACAGCGTATTTATCGTGATTTCGAATTTGGCGATTTAATGCATTTGTCAATGCTTGATACGCGTCATGACTCACGCACAATTCAAGTTGATAGTTTCACGCAGCCAAATATCAATGACCCTTCGCGTTTTCTATTAGGAAATACGCAGCGCACATGGCTCGAAAATGAATTAACATCAACAAGTGCGACTTGGAATGTCATAGGAAATCAAATTTTATTTGCGCCGCTTTTACTTGATAATTATGAACCAGTTTATCCTGGCGTCCGAGATATTTTCCTAGATATTTGGGATGGTTATCCGTACGAGCGTCAAGTATTGTTTGACTACATCGACAATAATAATATCGACAATGTTGTCTTTTTGACAGGCGATATTCATATATCACTTGGATTTGATGTGACGCTTGATCCTGATAATGCTGCTGCTTATGATCCAGCTACTGGTGCTGGCTCAAAAGCTGTTGAATTTGTAACTCCAAGTATTAGTAGTGATAACTTTGATGAGGTACTCGGTGCGGCTTTGGCAGCTGCTCTCGAAGGAAGTTTCGGTGGCGAAAATCCACATAATAAACTTCGTGACTTTGATCAGCACGGTTATCTCGTATTTGATGTGTTGCCATCTAAAGTCCAAGCAGATTATTATATGGTAGATGGTGGAGTACAAGCACCGTCAACGACTGAAACATATTTTGGCGGAGTATTTTCTAATGTCGGTACTAATCATTTGCAAACTGCTAGCGGAGAAGCAGCTGGAAAACCTGTACAAGAAATTCCTGCTCCAGATCCGACTGTCGTCGTTAGTAATAATCAAGCGCCAGAAAATGTGGTTGTGCTGAGCGTGCATCCAAATCCTGCTTCGACATTTGCATTTGTCAATTATGCAACGCTCGAAAATGGAGATGTCAATATCAATTTAATTGACTCTCAAGGGCGACTTGTAAAAGAATTACTTCGCGAAAATCAAGCTGCTTCTAATTATGGTTTTTGGTTTGACCTTCAAGGCGTCAATTCTGGAATGTACTTTATTCAAATTAATTTGAGTGGCGTGAATACAACAATGCCAATTCAAATTATCAATGATTAAATATCATCGAGAGAGCCGCCGTGCTCATTATTCGATAAATCAGTGTAATAAATAGCGACTTTTTTGTCTGAACACTGAATACCAATTTGGCGGTTTGCTTCTATCCAAATCGCATGAACACATTGGGAAGCTGTCATCTCTTCGGTATAGAGAATGTGCGGCTTCCCATATTTTTTTGAATATAATTCAATTGTTGCATCTGCTATTTGATGTGGTTCGTAGTCTTTCGGGATTTTCGGTAGTGCTTCCGTTTTGTATAATTTCTTTTTCTTATCATAAAATGAATCGAAATGCGTACGCAAGCGACCAATACCGTCGAGCTGCAAATCATAGACATATTCGCGGCGAGTTTTCGTTTTCTGGATCGGATACATTTTCTTTTTTGAAGCAAGCCGCTTTGTGTGTCTGTACACATCATTGCGCGACATACCGAAATAAAAGTCTAGGACGATTGTATCTTTTTTTGTTTCAGACTTTTTGGCTTCGTCAGCCAGCGTATCATACAAAGCATCGAGATCGGCTTTCGTCAATACTTTTTCTTCGCGCAATTCTGTTGTTGCTTCTTCGCCACCACATGACGTCAATGAAAAACATATCACGAACAGTAAAAACGGAGTAGCTTTGAAAATTGATTTCATAATAATGATGTAGTTCTTTATCAATACAAACGCAAAAGTATCTCAATTCGTATACTTTGGGGCTGCCCACTCGCCCTTGGCTCG
>JAHDHF010000159.1 GCA_020631455.1 Saprospiraceae bacterium | reverse complement strand
GAATTCGGCTACTGGTGTTCTAAATTCCCCTTCCTTATTCCACAAACGAAGTCTGCGCTCAAATATTGCTTAAGTAAATGCTCGTGAACAACCCACGGGTATTTTTATTTAAGGTCATTATTTATTTTTAGGACGCCACTTTACTTGCATTCTAACAATCAAGTACTACAATAGTCGCGAGCTACTTTTTACCATATGGTAAATACTAAATTTTTACCAATTATGCTTCGAAGAATTTTGAAGCAAATTTACATGTAATTCAAATCAGCGGGACAACTGAATTACATAAATGCGCGTGTATGTCGTTAATCGACGCAGACTTTCCAACGGTACTAAATACATCAGATCATTCGATCTCTAATGACTTCTTTCTACCTGCTTTGTCAAATTCGATTCGATATGACAGAGGGGTAGGCTATTTCAGCGCGGGTTGGTTACGAAAAGTAATTTCTGGTATGACCAATTTTGCAGAGAACGGCGGGAAAGCTCGTATTCTAACGAGTCCAATTCTTGACGAACGAGACTGGCAAGCGATGAAAAACGGGTCAGAAGCACGTTATGACGAAGTTCTAAGAGATGTTTTACTCAAAACAATTGAGACGGATCTAGCGCAGCTGCTAAGTTCAGATGTTCGTCAAGCACTTAGTTGGCTAGTTGCTGATGGTGTTCTGGAGTTCAAACTTGCAGTTCCAAAAGGAAAATTGAACGGTGAGTTTCATCCAAAATTTGGAATATTCACAGATGAATATCACAACTCGATTAGTTTCGAAGGTTCAAACAACGAAACTATTAGTGGCACTTCTTTAAATTGGGAGCAGTTTAAAGTTTTTCGTTCGTGGAATATCAGCACAAAGGAATTTGTAGATGCAGATATTAAGAAGTTCGAGCAATTATGGAATAACTTAGACGCCAACCTAGCAGTTTATAACCTGCCTGAGGCTGCCCGAAAAGCAATATTAAAGCTACGTACAGGAAGTACTAATCGCCCCTATTCGCCACGCGACATTATTAAGGAGCATTATGCATCTCAATACGATACTTTTCCATTGTGGCCTCATCAAGAGAATGCTATAGCTGCATGGGAAGCGAACGACCGTATTGGGTTGCTAAGTATGGCTACTGGTAGTGGAAAGACGCGTACAGCTTTAGAAGCTGCTGAAAGATGTCCTGGTATCCGTCTTTTGACAATTGCTGTGCCGCGAAAAGCGTTGGTTACACAGTGGCAGCAAGAACTAAAAAAACATACGCGGTTTTCTGATCCAGTGTTGGTATTTGGCTCTTCCGAAAGTTGGCAAGATCTTCTGTTTAGAAAGCTTTTGGATGTCAAACAGAGCAAAGGATCTCGTTATGTTGTCTGTATTGGCACAATGCAATCTCTAAGCGGATCAAAATTTCTAACTGTTTTAGAAGATGCTGGTTTGCCGGACAATGCCTTGCTCATTGTAGATGAAGCACATAATGTCGGTTCTCCTAAATTCCAAAAGATCTTACAGTCAGCATACAAATGGCGGCTTGGACTGTCAGCAACGCCTCTACGTCAATATGATGAGCTTGGCAATGAAGTGATTGCTGCTTATTTTGATAAGACTGTATTTACCTATGACATGGCTAATGCTTTAGCAGACGGTAGGCTTACACCTTACGAATATTTTGTAAAACCTGCTTTCCTTAGTGATGATGAGTTTGCAAACTATCAACAGCTCACTCGGAAAATCATTGTTGCACGTGGGCGACATCAGAATGATCCAACAACTTTGCAGACTAACAATAAGTTAGGTGGAGATACGGATCAAATTAAAAATTTGCTTATCAAGCGCGCCAATATCATCAAAAGCTGTCAATCAAAAGTAGAAGAGCTGCGAGTAGTTCTTACTGAACCAAGCAGCCAGAAAACTTTGATTTACTGTGCAGATCAATATCAGTTGGGAACAATCCAAGAACTGTTGAATGAGTTAAGGATTGTTCACCTAACTTATACATCTAATACTAGCGATGCAGATCGACATAGTGCACTAGAGGCATTGGCAAACGGAAGAATTAAGTACTTATTAGCAATTGACTGTCTTGATGAAGGTGTTGATGTTCCAATTGTGGACAGAGCAATCATTGTCGCGAGCTCAACTAATCCCAGACAGTTTATTCAAAGACGGGGGCGCATACTACGGAAGTCAAAAAATAAACATCTGGCAACACTAATCGACATTATTGCGTTGCCGCCACATAGTGCAGAGCGAAATGCTAAAGCGATGCTACAAGGCGAACTCAAACGAGCTGCACACATGGCTTCACTAGCAAAAAATCATAACGCTGCAATTTTAGATATTCACGACGCTCTTAGTCCATATGGAATCTGGTTGGATGACATTCTTGAGGAAGTAGAAAATGAAACAAAGTAAAGCAACATCTAAAGCAGATGAAACTCTTGCTCAAATTTTGAAACAAGCAAATATAGATCCAGCCTTGTTTCAAAAGTTAATTCAAGTTGAGAAAACAAAAGTTCATCTCAAGCGACGACGAGGTATTAAGCAAGAGTTGCGCCAGATTATTGAGAGCAGCATTGCATAGCAGGATGTACTATGGCATTTCAATTTGAAGAACTCACTTTATATAACTGGCTTGTATATAGCGGCATAAATAAGATTACATTTGCACCGATCGATTCCGGTAAGAACTTAGTAGTACTGCACGGTAGCAATGGGTTTGGCAAGACGTCATTTTTGAAAGCTTTGCAATATGTTTTCCATGATGGATATTCACGTGAGCAGGCCTATAACGCTTGGACTGATAGTGAGAAGAAGATTGGATCTGGCAACTTCTATGTGCGTCTCAAGTTCAAGCATCAAGAGCGGACCTGTCAGATTGAACGCGGATGTGAAATTACTACAACTGGCTCTACATATCGTGTGACCCCAAAAATAAGCATGATTGTGGATGGGCGTCAACAAGACAATGCCCAAGATTTTATTGAAGAAATTATTCCGACCGAATGCCAGCAGTTTGTATTCTTTGATGGTGCAGAAATCACTAGATATGCTGAGCGCCAACATGACGAAGGCGTGAAGACTTCAATTGAACAGGTATTAGGCATTCCTGCTGTACGCAACTTGCTGGAGGACTTGGACAAACTGCGTGACGAACTTGGTAGCGAGCAAAATCGCATTATTTCTCAAACGAGTGATCACGAAAGATTAGTTGCTGAGAGAGATGAAGTTCAGGATGAAATTAAGGTATACCTCGATAAAAAGCAGGAACGTCAAGCAACTCTCAAGACCATAAAAAATCTGATTTCAACATTGGATAAAGAGACTGCTGATTTACAGCGACATGAGTCTGAGCTTAAACGTCTTGATAATTTGAACGGACGTTTAGCAGATAGAGAAGAGCGCTTGGATGATATAAACAGCAATATACAGAAAGTAGTTGAGATGACCCCTTTGTTTTTATTGCAAGAGCTTTTAGAGCAAATAGTGTTAAAGGCAGATGCTAAAAGGAAAGTCATAACACCACAATCGCAAATAGAGGTGGTCTCATCAATATTGGATGACAGCGACTGCATTTGCGGACGCCCTCTAACCAATAACGAAATAGATACTTTGGAACAAATGCTAGCAAGTTTGCAAGCGCGCGCCAAATTACAAAGTGCTGATGCCGTAAATACTGTTTCGCCTGAGGAAACTATATCAATTAGGCAAATACTTGCGCAAATTACCGCGGTTCAGGCATCTTCTGAAGGTTTAATGGAAAAGCGTTCTGCTGAAATGAATCGGATTGAGGAAACAGAGACCGAAATAGATAGGCTGCGGCAAGAGCTAGCAGAACATGAAAATCGCAACATAAGTGAGTTGATGAAGCGCCGGGCTACTTATGAAGAGCGAAAAGAGACTCTAATCAAAGAGGACGGTATTTCTGGCTCATTGCTTTCTGAAGCAGAGAAAAGACTTAAGAAGCTGAGTTTGGAAATTGATGAACTTGGTTTGCAAGATGAAGCTGGCCGTAGCGTAACTCAAACACTAGCAGAAACACGCAAATTACGTGAGGCCACTGCAAAGTATGTTTCAGAATTAGTTGAGTTAAAACGCCAAGAGATCCAAGACCTTGCGACAAGCACGTTTTTATCAATCACGAATAAGCCGGATGAGTATACAAGTGTATCTGTGAAAGAAGACTATACGTTACAAGTCCTCCGCAAAGATGGCAGCTCTGTGGACAATGAGAAGTTAAGTGCTGGAGAAAAAGAAGTGCTGGCATTTAGTTTCATTACTGCCTTGAATATGTCTAGTCCAAATCCAGCACCGTTTGTGATGGATACACCGTTTGGGCATTTAGATCAGAAACATCGCAACGGCGTGCTGAATGCAATTCCAAATTTAGATGTTCAGGTCTTTCTTTTGGCAACGGATAAGGATCTTTCAGAAGCTGAACGTGCTCAGATGCAGTCTCATATCCAGCAAGAGTTCTTGATTGAACGCTTGCAAGATAAGGCTATTTCACAAATTGTGGAGGCTTAGAAATGCTACGACTTGATCAGAAAGAAAGGCTTTACATTAGCGAAGATCTACGTATGCTCGCACACAAATTGAATAAAGATGGTGTTCTACCTAGCATGGTTGACTTATTGTTCTTAGGATTTGGTCACGCCATTCAGAATAACCTATTGCCAGCCAAAAACTTCAAAAGACACGCGCTTGTTCCCGTTTCGAGCATTATGCGTGATGACTGGCTTTTGGCGGCAACTGCAACAGCCTATTGGTACGCCGAAAATAAGGATTTACCTATTCCTCAGAGTTCTTCTGAGCTATTGGACTTGATCTGT
>JAHDHF010000158.1 GCA_020631455.1 Saprospiraceae bacterium | reverse complement strand
TTGCCTTCTGGATGATTCTCAAATCCATCGCATTGCGCAGAAAGCATTCCTGCAGTCAAGAATAATAGAGCAAGTAGATATGCGTATTTCATTTTGTGAGTGTTGATCAGCTGTTCAACGCTCACTTCATGTCACCTTAGTATACCGACTTACTGTATTTTATTGTCGGCTATGAGACAATAAAAACCGTATAGCTAAAATTGTACTACTAGATATTAATAAACTGTGTGTTTCGGTTATCAACTAACTACACGAAACTCACTCCATCAGTCACATATCAAATAATTGTTTTTCTTTAATTTGCCATACTCGTTAGTATTACTAACTTTTAAACAGTATGAAAATTCATCTTCATAATGATAAATAAGAGATAACCTAAATGCACTTTCTATGCTGATTAATATATCATTTATTTGAGTTATAAAATTAGTATCATAATATATAGAATTTTCGACCTTCAATCTTCTCGTATTATTATTTATCTGGACTAGGAACCAGTGAAATGAGTCATCTGTCTTTTCTTTTTCAAACTTCTCAATAGTAAAATCTAATTCATTCGTTTCTTCTATTTCAAGGAGTTGGATTTTATACATTTCGATACCGAAATATTTCACCTCAAATTCAATTAACTTCTGATCGTCCAATATATCTACTAGTGGTACTCCGAAATCGATCCTAACTACTTTTGATTTCGATTGGAATTTTTCTTCTAGCATAGATTTTTCGCCTACAATATCCCATATAGAACTACCAATAAATTTTACTACCTGTTTGTCGTTACGTGCAAATTGGTTAAATGTAAAATAACGATTCGAAGAGTCTGCGATGATTTCGGTGGCCTCTCCATCTGGTTGCATAGTTTTGAAAACTAGTCGCAAATTAGTAAGATCTATTTTATACAGATTTCCAGATACTTCAATTTTATTCTTCATGAAGGGAAGGCCTCTATAGAAATAATCATTGTATATATACTTGTCAGTAATTAGAGGACAATATTCATTTTTTAACTTTAATTCTATAGACTTATTGTACCTCCATAACATATTTCTGAATTGATCATTGTATTGATCTCCCGATTTAGAGCGTTTCTTGAAACTTTCTTTAGCCACATCCCAAAAGATATATAGTAAAATTAACACAATGACAACAACAATAGCTATTTTCATATTTTTAGTATTAATTACTATCTGATTATAGAATAATTACAAATTATAAAATAAAATTTAAATAATTATTCAAAAGTAGTTCTCCAATGATACTGTTTGAATTGAGAAGTGCGCTGATTATGATGTTTGTATCTACAATAATTCTCATGCACCCAGTAATCTATCTTTATTTTCTGACCACCATGATTTATTTATATCAGACGATAGTGTATTAATATCCTCTTGTGAAGCTTTTGATGCACATGTATATTCATTATACTTGATGAAGTCTACAAGTCTTTGTAGCAAATCAATGTCGACACCTTCGGGTAGTGTAATGCCTATTTTCCCGTTTTCTCTTTGAATTGTCATGAGATTATTATTTAAACTAAGATAAGCAATCCGCTCTTGATTGCTTACAATAAAACGGATGGCTTACACAATGCGTTCATTTGTGTAATACTCTGCTAGTACGTTATCAATTAAATAAATCCTTTTCGGACAAGCGCTGCGAAGTGGTGCGCAGCAGATCCCGATAGCGGAGCCTATCGGGAGCCGAGCGAACAGCGAGCCACGCAGCATAGCGACCCGAAGCGCGCAGCGCGAGGGATGGCCCCAACACATTCTACTCTTCAAAGAATCAAAAAGGGAGCTGCTGAGGGCGTGTATCTTTGCGCGCCATGATGAAACGAGAAGACGAAATTGCACGCCGAAGGACTTTCGGGATCGTGAGTCACCCTGATGCTGGTAAGACGACGCTGACAGAAAAATTGCTGCTTTTTGGTGGCGCGATCCAGACGGCGGGCGCGGTCAAAAGCAATAAGATCAAAAAATCGGCGACTTCCGATTTTATGGAGATCGAGAAGCAGCGTGGTATCTCGGTGGCGACATCGGTGATGGGATTTGAGTACAATGGCCGCATGGTCAATATCCTCGATACGCCTGGTCACAAGGACTTCGCTGAGGATACGTATCGGACGCTGACGGCGGTGGATAGTGTGATCGTGGTGATTGATGTCGCCAAAGGTGTCGAGCCGCAGACGGAGAAGCTCGTCGAGGTCTGCCGTATGCGCAAGACGCCAATCATCGTTTTCATCAATAAGCTCGACCGCGAAGGAAAAGATGGCTTCGAGCTGCTTGACGAGATCGAGACAAAACTTGGACTGACGACGGTGCCGATGTCTTGGCCGATTGGAATGGGACAAGATTTTACGGGCGTCTACAATGTCTACGAGAAGCAACTGAATCTTTTCAGCGCGCATGGAAAGCAAAATGAAGATGATCTGGTGACGATCACAGAGCTCAATGAAGACACGCTGCTGCCGCACATGAGTCAACGCCTTTGTGATGAGCTGCTCGAAAGTGTCGAGATGGTGCAGGAAGTGTATCCTACTTTCGAGCGTAAGACATATCTCCAAGGCGATCAGTCGCCAGTCTTTTTTGGCTCGGCGATCAATAATTTTGGTGTCAAAGAATTGCTTGACTGCTTTGTCAAGATTGCGCCGTCGCCGCTCCCACGCGAAGCAGGCGTAACACTCATGAAGCCGCTCGATGATAAATTTTCTGGCTTTGTCTTTAAAATACACGCCAATATCGATCCTCGACACAGAGACAGAATTGCGTTTGTGCGAGTGGTGAGCGGCACATTTGAGCGCAATACGCAATACAATCATGTTCGCCTCGGTCGTAAGTTGAAATTCAGTAATCCGACGACGTTTATGGCGAGCCGCAAGGAGACTGTAGACATGGCTTATCCTGGCGATATCGTCGGCCTCTACGATAGCGGCAATTTCATTATCGGCGATACACTGACTGAAGGTTTGGACATTCAATTCAAGGGAATTCCGAGTTTTTCGCCAGAGCAGTTCCGCTACGTCGTCAATAAAGATCCGATGCGCAGCAAGCAACTTTACAAAGGCATCAACGAACTCATCGAAGAGGGCGTCGCGCAGCTTTTCATCCGCACAATGAATAATCGTCGCATCATCGGCACAGTCGGTGCGCTGCAATTTGAAGTGATCCAATATCGCCTACAGCACGAGTATGGTGCACAATGCAGCTACGAGCCCCTGCCACTGCATAAAGCTTGCTGGGTGTCTTGCGATGACAAGGCTGAACTCGAGGCATTTAGAAAACGTCGCTCGCGAGATATGGCAACTGATAAAAAAGGTCGTGACGTTTTTCTAGCAGAAAGTGCTTGGGTGCTCAATCAAGTGCAAGAAGCGCATCCGAAAGTGCAGTTCCACTACACAAGTGAGTGGGAATAATTTTTTGAATTTTATTTTTAATAGTTGGGGCTGCCATTTTTCTATTCTTTTTTAATTAAAAAAGAATAGAAAAATGTCGGGCTATTCGCAGTACGGTAGCCTAGCTTTCATTTTCTGAGCAAGGGACTTTAGCCCCCTGCTCAGAAAATAGAAATCCACTCGCTCCGCTCGTGCTGCTTCTATCCCTCAGCCGAATAAGCTCCTTGGACAAGCGCTGTGCAGCAGTGCCGCTTGCGGCAGACTCACAAGCTGCGAATGCAGCGATGAGGCCGAGCGATCAGCGAGCTGCGAAACATAGCGACCGCGCCGAGCATCGCGAGGCGCGGATGGCCCACACTCAATTTCATTGATGGTCTAGCGTGTATCTTCGTGATCTGCTTATGAAGATTACAAAGCATTTTTTGAAGAAATTGGAGACGCTCTATCATGAGTCGGGCTACAAAGTGCGCTACGAAAAAGGGCAATTTAATAGCGGCTATTGTGTGGTGGAAGATCGCAATATGATCGTGATCAATAAATTTTATGACACTGAGGCGCGTGGTCAAACATTGATGAATTTATTTGATGTCTTGGATTTGCCCGTTGAGGGCTTGACGGAGCAGTCAGCAACTTTGCACGCAAAGTTGGTTGCGTTTTTGGCTAAGCAAGAGGCTGCCGAAGATGTAGAAGCGAGTGAGGAGGTGACTGAGTGAAGTTGACGCTGCTCGGCACTGGTACATCGCAAGGAATTCCTGTCATTGGTTGTCAATGTGAAGTCTGCACGAGTAGAGATGCACGCGACAAGCGTCTGCGCTGCAGTTTGTTGATTGAGACGGAGACAACTTGTGTAGTCATCGATACGGGACCAGATTTTAGGCAGCAAATGCTCAATCCCGATGTGCGGCGGCTCGATGCTGTTATATTGACGCATGAGCATAATGATCATATTGCTGGTCTCGATGATGTGCGTTCATTCAATTTTTTGCAACAAAAACCGATGCCAGTATTTGGGCTGCATCGCACGATAGAAGCCGTCGCTCGGCGCTTTGATTATATTTTTGATGGTTCGGGATATCCAGGTCTGCCGCAGATACAATTGCATGGTCTCGATGATGAAGACGAAGTCCGCATCGGGGATTTGATGTTTAATACATTTACGATCATGCATGGCAAAATGCCTGTACTCGCGCTGCGTGTACGTGATGCGGCATATTTGACTGACACAAATCACATTCCTGAGGCTGCAAAAAAATACCTGTACGATCTCGATCATTTGATTTTAGATGCGCTGCATCACAAGGAACATTATTCGCATTTTACGCTAGAGCAAGCGATTGATGCAGCTACTACGATAAACGCTGAGCAAACGACATTCATTCACATGAGCCACTGGATGGGCAAGCATGAAGTCATCAATACTCAACT
>JAHDHF010000157.1 GCA_020631455.1 Saprospiraceae bacterium | reverse complement strand
GCAGCAAGAAGCTGATCGCGAAAAGTATATCTGGGAGCTCGACGGCATGGTCGTCAAAGTCAATGACATTCGCGTGCAAGAAAAATGCGGCTATACGAGTCATCATCCGCGCTGGGCAGTTGCATACAAGTTTAAAGCAAAGCAAGCGACTTCCATCCTCGAAGATGTCGAATGGCAAGTGGGTAAAGTCGGCTCGATCACGCCTGTAGCTAAGGTCAAACCAGTCCAACTGGCAGGCGTGACGATCAGCAGCATCTCTCTACATAACGAAGATTTCATACGCTCGCGAGACATTCATTATGGAGATACGGTTTTGATTGAGCGTGCTGGTGATGTGATTCCGTATATCGTCAAAGCAGATGCCGACTCAAGAGCGGAAGATGCAAAACCTGTTCTCTATCCGACCAACTGCCCGTCATGTAACTCTATACTTGTCCGCGAAGAAGATAATGCGGCTTGGCGCTGCGAAAATGCAAGCTGCGCGGCTCAAATCCAGCAACGCATCATTCATCATGTTTCCAAAAATGCTATGGACATCGATGGCTTCGGTCGGAAATATGTCGAACGGTTTTTTGAGCTTGGATGGATCAGCAGCATTGCCGATGTGTATCGGATTAACTACGATGAGATGGCACAGCTTGACGGTTTTGGCGAAAAGTCTGCACTCAAGCTCAAAGCCGCAATCGATCAAGCTAAGCAAAACCCAATTCATCGATTATTACACAGCTTGTCGATTCATCATGTCGGGAGGACAGTAAGTAAAAAGTTAGCCGCTGAGATCGACCATGTCCTTGATCTCAAGGATTGGGATGAAGCGAAATTCACAAACATTGATGACATCGGTCCGAAAGTAGCGGCCAATGTGCTTGCCTTTTTTCAAGTGCCAGAAAATGTAGACTTGATCAAACAGATGGAATCTCTGGGTGTCAATATGAATGCAACTGATGACGATCGTCCTGCTGCTCCAATCGGCGATGCGCCACTTTCTGGAAAATCCGTTCTATTTACAGGCAAACTCCAAGTGTATACACGCGAAACAGCCAAACTCGCAGCCGAGAGAGCAGGAGCAAAATTGGTAAGCGGCGTCAGCAAATCACTTGACATTCTCGTTGTAGGAGAGAAAGCTGGCTCAAAGCTCAAAAAAGCTCAAGCTATTGGCACAGTAGAGATTTTGACAGAAGATCAGTTTCAGGCTTTGATTGGTGATGTTTAATTCGTACCATACAACATGATCTACTCAATGACAGGATATGGTCGAGCCGAATGCCAGCTTGACCAAGCTTCGTATCTCATAGAGATGAAGGCAGTCAACAGTCGCAATCTTGATCTCAAATTGCGACTTGCTCCAGAATTAATGCCATTTGAGTTGCAGCTTCGTAAAGCCGTTTCTTCAATCGTCATTCGAGGTAAAGTCGATTGTACCATCACACGAATAGATGCAAGCACACAAGCTGCAAGCCTCAATATCGAGCAAGCAGAAGCCTATATTGTACAATTGAAACAGCTTGCTGAGAAAACAGGCGTTGAACTGAGCTCATTGTTGCCGAGCTATTTGCAGTTGCCAGGCATTTTAGGGAGTGCTGATGTCAAATATTCTGATGAAGAGATCAAGCAACTAGAAATCGCTTGTCAAGAAGCTGCTCAAAATCTCATGGCTTCGCGGCTGCATGAAGGCGACAGTATAGCTGCCGATCTGCAATCAAGTATTGAAGCAATCAATACGAGAATGGCAGATATCGAGCCGCTTGAATCACGGCGCATCGCCCTTGTGCGCGAACGTCTCAACAAAAAACTCATTGAGTTAAAGCTCGGCGATCAAATCGATCAAAACCGCTTCGAGCAAGAGCTCGTCTTCTCGCTTGACAAACTCGATATCAACGAAGAAAAAGTCCGACTTCGACAGCATTGTGCGTTCTTTGTCGAAGTGCTGACAAGCGAAGCTTCAGCCAAAGGAAAACGACTTAATTTCATCAGCCAAGAGATGGGACGCGAGATAAATACACTCGGCAGCAAAGCCAATGACAGCGAGATACAGCGCCACGTCGTCGATATGAAAACTCAACTCGAGCAAATCAAAGAACAAGTCCTCAATGTCCTTTAAGCACGTCAAGCCAGCATTGATTGTATTTGCAGCACCATCTGGCGCTGGAAAGACCACTATTGTGCGTCATTTGCTCAAGACTATGCCTGATCGTATAGCATTTAGCGTCAGTGCTACGACGCGCAAGCCTCGTCCACACGAAGTCGATGGCAAAGACTATTACTTTCTCAACGAAAAGCTCTTTAAGCAACGCATCCAAGATGAGCAATTTGTCGAGTACGAAGAAGTCTATCCTGGGCGCTTCTATGGCACACTCAAGCGCGAAGTGCGCCGCATAAAAGACAGTGGGCGCAGTGTTGTCTTTGACATCGACGTTAAAGGCGCACTCAATATCAAAGCGCAATATCCTGATGATGCAATCATCATTTTCGTTTTGCCGCCAAGTGAAGAAGTTTTATTTGATCGGTTACGAAGTCGCGGTACTGAGACAGAAGAACAATTACGGCCGCGTTTTGACAGAGCACGATGGGAAATAGCCCAAGCATCAAAATTTGATATTATCTTGCTCAACGATCAGCTTGATGAAGCTCTGCTCAATGCCGAGCAGCTCATCACTGACATTACGACCCATGGTCACACAGTTCACAGAAGGTATTGAAGTCTCAGTAGAGACATTTTATCAGCCTCAGCACAGCAATGCGCGACAGGCAGAACATGTCTTTGCCTATCGTATTACGATACGCAACACCTCAAAGTATACAATACAGCTTCTGTCACGCTATTGGCGCATCAGCGACAGTATCAACTCTTCTCGGATTGTACAAGGCGATGGCGTCATAGGCAAGCAGCCCGTTATCGCTCCCGGCCAAGAACACACATATATCTCAGGCTGCCACCTCAAAACCGACATCGGCATGATGGAAGGACATTACATCATGCACCGCGAAGACGGCGCAGACCTCAAAGTCTTCATACCGCCATTCGTAATGGTCGCGCCCGAACGCTTGAATTAATCTTCTAGGATTTGAGCAGCGTGCGCCTTGGTTTTCACCTTAGTGATGACGCGCTCGATGACACCGTTTTCATCGACCAAAAACGTCGTGCGATGCACGCCATCATACTCGCGACCCATAAATTTCTTTGGCCCCCAAACTTGATACGCATTCATCACCGTTTTATCTTCATCAGCGATGAGCGAAAACGGTAATTCATACTTCGTGATAAATTTTGTGTGTTTGGCAGGTTTATCAGGGCTCACGCCTAGGATTTCGTAGCCAGCAGCTTTGAGTGCACCAATATTATCGCGGAGTGAACATGCCTCAGCAGTGCAGCCAGGTGTGTCATCTTTTGGATAAAAGAACAAGACGAGTTTTTTGCCCTTGTAGTCGCTGAGGCTTACCGTTTCGCCGGTCTCGATCGTAGCTGTAAAATCAGGAGCAGCATCGCCCGCTTGTAATGTCGTCATATCAATTGCAGTTTTCTAAGAGCTACAACTTCAATAAGTCAAAAATGTTGATGGGCTGCCCGCTCCTACGTCGCGGTCGGGCTATCCGGCACTCTCTCGCTATCGCTCGTTCAGACAACACCTTCTATCCCTCAGCCAAAAAGCGTTTAGTCTTCACTTGCCGCCATCGTATGGAAGACGTTTTGGACGTCGTCATCGTCTTCTATTTTTTCAAGCAGCTTCTCGACATCAGCAACTTGCTCAGGTGTAAGCGTCTTAGTCGTCTGTGGGATCCGATCAAAGCCAGATGAAACAATTTCAAAACCTTTTTCTTCGAGTGTAGACTGGAGCGCTCCAAAACTCTCAAAACTCCCGTAGATCATCACAGTCTCTTCTTCGTCAAAGAGCTCTTCAGCTCCAGCATCGATGAGTTCGAGTTCGAGCTCGTCAAGATCCATCTCAGGCTTGTTGATCTTAAAATGGCTCACGCGATCAAACATAAATCCGACAGAACCATTTACACCAAGGCTGCCCCCGTTTTTATTGAAGTATGATCGGATATTGGCGACTGTACGATTGTTATTGTCTGAGGCGGTCTCTATAAAGATCGCCACACCATGCGGCGCGTAGCCTTCAAAGGTTGCTTCCTTAAAATCAGCGGTGTCTTTGTCAGTTGCTTTCTTGATTGCACGTAAGACATTATCCTTGGGCATATTAGCTGCCTTGGCATTTTGCATCACAGCACGTAGACGAGAATTGCTCTCAGGGTCAGGACCACCTTCTTTGATTGCAATCACGATGTCTTTACCTATGCGAGTGAATGTCTTTGACATCGCACTCCAACGCTTCATCTTACGCGCTTTCCGAAATTCAAATGCTCTTCCCATGTTTTTTAATCAAGTCTATTCGCGAAAATACTTGTTTTCATCTTTTTTATAAACTTAAACTATAGAAGCTACTCGGACAAGCGCTGCGAAGTGGTGGCATCAGCCAGACTCAGAAACTGCGAAGCAGTGCGCTGAGGCCGAGCGAACAGCGAGCCACGGAGCATAGCGACCGCGACGAGCCTGCGAGGAGCGGATGGCCCCAATTAATCTTTTCTAGAAATCAAACTGTCTCTCCCCCACAACTGCTCCCAGCTCCTGCGGTGCAGCCGTAGCAGTGCTGATTAAGTACGATGCGGCGCTGCACGAGTGCTTCAAAATCAAATGTGTCGATATGCTGAGAATGGCGTGTGCTGACGGGCAGCTCAAGCATCTGATTGAAATCGCAATCGTAGAGGCGGCCATCGTAGCTGACAGAGATCGTATTGCGACACATCACGCCTGCGATAGCGCTCGGATTAAATGCGTCGAGAAGTGACTGCATGTAGTCTGTGTAGTTGTCGCTCTCGATGAGATAATCAAGGAAGCGGCTGATCGGCAT
>JAHDHF010000156.1:4609-4914 GCA_020631455.1 Saprospiraceae bacterium | reverse complement strand
CGCGAGTGAAACGAGCGGATTTTTTTGCTTTTTATTTTTGTCATGCCGCACTCCGTTGCGACATCTTTTGATTACTCCTTGCAAAAAGCCCCCTCAATAAATGAGGGGTGATAAATTCAATTTAAAAAGCAAAAAAAGCTAGGTTACCGTACTGCGCATAGCCCGACCACAATAAAAAATTCTCCTAGAGAATTATTCTTGGAGATTTTTTTTATTGTGGGCAGCCCCACATTATTTACTATTGAGAATTACACATTCTCATCTATGAGACCTTGCATATATTCAGCAAATTCTTGAATCGTTTT
>JAHDHF010000156.1:0-4599 GCA_020631455.1 Saprospiraceae bacterium | reverse complement strand
TTTTGCTGCCTTGATCGCCATGACCTTGGCGGCGTACTGAGACGGTATTACTCTCTATTTCTTTATCACCGAGGATAATCATCACTGGTATTTTGGCGACTTCGGCATCACGGATTTTGCGGCCGACTTTCTCTGAGCGATCATCAACTGATCCGCGTAAATCAAATTGCTCAAACTCGCGGAGTAGCTCTTGCGCTTTGTCATTATAGCGATCAGATACAGGCAAGATTTTAAATTGCTCTGGCGCGAGCCAAAGCGGAAACTTGCCGCCTGTGTGCTCGATCAATAATGAGATAAAACGCTCCAAGCTACCAAACGGCGCACGGTGAATCATGATCGGTCGATGCGGTGCATTGTCAGATCCCGTATACGTCAAATCAAATCGCTTCGGTAAATTGTAATCTACTTGGATTGTACCAAGCTGCCATTTGCGACCGATGGCATCGCGTACCATAAAGTCGAGCTTCGGGCCATAGAATGCTGCTTCACCGAGTTCGGTGACGGTTTTGAGTCCGACCTCTTCAGTCGCTTCGATTATAGCTTTCTCGGCAGCATCCCAATCTTCATTAGCGCCGATATACTTTTCTGGTTTCTCTGGATCACGTAAACTGATCTGCGCAACAAAATCATCAAAGCCCATCTTGCGGAGAACGGTCTCTGTCAGATCAAGCACATTGAGAAATTCGTCTTTGAGCTGCTCCTTTGAGCAGAAAATATGCGCATCATCTTGTGTGAAACAACGCACGCGGCTCAAGCCGTGTAGCTCACCGCTCTGCTCGTAGCGATAGACTGTACCAAACTCAGCAAGGCGAACTGGCAAATCACGATAAGAATGGGGTTTGTGAGCATAGACTTCGCAGTGATGCGGGCAATTCATCGGCTTGAGGAGAAATTCTTCGCCTTCGCGTGGCGTATTGATCGGCTGGAACGAGTCTTCGCCATATTTTTCGTAGTGGCCGCTTGTCATATAGAGATTCTTGTGGCCGATATGCGGCGTGACGACCATTTTATAGCCTCGTCGCTTCTGCTCATTGATCAAAAAGTCTTGGAGGCGGTTTCGCAGATCCGCTCCTTTGGGCAACCAAATCGGCAAGCCAGCTCCTACGTTTTGGCTAAACATAAAAAGCTCGAGTTCTTGGCCGAGTTTTCTGTGGTCGCGTTTTTTTGCTTCTTCGAGGCGCTCAAGATGCTCTGTAAGCATCGACGCTTTTGGGAAGCTGACACCATATATACGTGTCATCTGCGGGCGAGTCTCATCGCCTCTCCAGTACGCTCCTGCTATCGACAGAAGCTTGACGGCTTTGATGCTTCCTGTATTTGGGATGTGTGGCCCTTTGCAGAGATCGACAAAATTGCCTTGCTCATAAAAAGTGATGTTGCCATCTTCGAGATCTTGAATGAGTTCGAGCTTGTATTCGTCACCTTTGTTTGTGAAGTACTCGACTGCCTCAGCTTTGCTGACATTTTTTCTGATGTAGGCGCTTTTCGTCTTGGCGAGTTCCTTCATTTTCGCTTCGATCTTGGGCAGCTCAGAGTCTGAAAATGAGCGCTCACCAAAATCAACGTCGTAGTAAAAACCAGTTTCAATTGCTGGACCAATGCCGAGCTTGACGCCAGGATACAATGCTTCAAGCGCCTCTGCCATCAAATGCGCACTCGAATGCCAAAACGCCATCTTACCATTATCATCATCGAATTTGAGGAGATTGACTGTGGCGTCTTCATTGATCGGTCGGGTCGCATCCCAGGTTTCGCCATTGACGGTGGCAGCGATCACTTGCCGCGCAAGGCCGCTGCTTATACTATGAGCAATATCGAGTGCCGAAGAGCCAGCATCATACTGCTGCACTCTCCCATCTGGGAATGTTATGTTGATCTGAGACATACTCCTACGATTGAGATGTTAGAGAAAAAATGAGCCGCAAAAGTACGTAAATGATCTACTTGCGCATCGCCTCTACAGGATCCATTCGCGAAGCAATAAATGCTGGAATAATACCAGCTAAAACACCAATAAAAATACTCAGTCCAATACCAAGCACAATATTCTTGGTAGACAAGAATATATTGAAGTCAAGAGCATAAGTTACAGCATACGCTAAAGCCCAAACTATCCCTAATCCAAGTAACCCACCTAGAAGACATAGTATAATCGCTTCTATTAAAAATTCAATGAGAATAATAAATGGTTTTGCACCTAGGGCTTTTTTGATTCCAATGATTCGTGTACGTTCTTTGACACTGACAAACATAATATTCGCTACGCTGAACATTCCTACAATTGTAGCGAAGCCACCAATGATCAATCCCGCAATCGTAAGAATTGCAAAAAATCCATCAAGTGCTTGCGAAATGATTGTCAAGCGATTGAGACTAAAATTGCTGTCTTCCTTTGGTTTAATTTTTCGCTTGTTGCGGAGTACGCTTGTTATTTGATCTTGCAGCTGATCGAGATCTAGGCCTGCCCCGGCTTTGACTGATATACTCGCTCCTCGCTGCTTGATGTCAAACATTTTTCGAGCAGCATTCAAGGGTACGATGACACCTTCGTCGTAGTTTATAATATTAATTAAGCTGTTTCCTTCTTTTTGTATGACGCCAATGATGGTAAACATGCGTCCCATTACTTTGACTTTCTTACCTACAGCTTGAGCATCACCAAACAATGCTTGAGCCACTTCGTGGCCGATGACAATTTTGTTTGAGCCGAGGTGGCTTTCCGTAGGAGAGAAAAAACGACCTTCCGACATTTTGAGCCGGAAGATTTGATTGTATTGATGCGAAGCGCCAACTACAAAAATGTTGCTTACATCGTCTTCACGATATTTGACAGTTTTCGAACCGATAAAAGATGAATACGAAATAGCATCATAGCCTTCCAGCTTATTTGACAATGCCATAAAATCATCATAGTCAGGATTTGGTCGCTTTGAGTAGATCCACCATTTATCTCCTGGATCTTCATCCCAAGGAAAACGGCTGACATAAATCACATCATCACCGAGTTTGTCAAAGCTGCTTCTGATGTTTTCTTCAAGTGAGTCTACTGCCGAAAACACCATGATGATACACAAGATCCCAATCATAATCCCGAGCAAAGACAACAAGGTTCGTAGCTTATTTCCAGCGAGTTGCTGAAATGCTTGTAAGATTGCCTCAGAGAATATTTTTAGAATCATGGATCGAGTACGAGCGCTTGATGCCCAAAGGTGACATTTCCTTTTGAAAGAAATGATACACTTCGATAAAGGGCACATATTCATGTACAAACGGCAGCCGAATGAGTTCATTTTAGGATTCAGAAAAGCAGCTTCGAGAATGACAATCAAATTTGTACTTTTGCGCACCTTTTCAAAACGACAATTGTTGTAAGACTATGCGAGTAAAATTATCCATGTTTGAATTTGACCTTCCGCCAGAGTTGGTCGCACTATACCCAAAAACGTACAGAGACGAAAGCCGACTCATGGTTGTGCATCGTGACACAGGTAAGATTGAGCACAAAATGTTCAAGGATCTAGTCGACTATGTGGATGAAAACGACACGCTCTTATTTAACAATACGAAAGTTTTTCCCGCTCGTTTGTTTGGGCATAAAGAGAAGACAGATTCAGTCATTGAAGTTTTCATGCTTCGTGAGCTCAACAACGATACTCGCCTTTGGGATGTACTGGTAGATCCAGCTCGTAAGATTCGTGTCGGAAACAAACTTTTCTTTAACTCAAAAGTTGATGATGATGTTCTTGTAGCCGAAGTCGTTGACAATACAACATCTCGTGGCCGCTCGATTCGCTTTAACTTCGAAGGAAGTGACGAAGAATTTCAAGCGTTGATTCGCAAGCTCGGAAATACGCCGCTACCAAAATACATCAATCGCCCAGCGGAAGCCCTTGATATAGAACGCTACCAAACGATCTATGCAAAAGAAACTGGAGCTGTAGCTGCTCCTACTGCTGGACTTCACTTTAGTGAAGAGCTGCTCAAAGAGCTCGAAGTCAATGGCGTCGGACTTGGAGAAGTCACACTGCACGTCGGACTTGGTACATTCCGTAATATCGAAGTAGAAGATCTCAGCAAGCACAAGATGGATGCGGAATACTTCAAGATAGAGCAACCAGCAGTAGATGTCGCCAATAAGGCACGTAAAGCTGGTGGTAAAATCGTAGCAGTTGGTACAACAACAGTTCGTACAATCGAGTCAGCGGTCAGCGCCGAAAATCTCTTGACGACTAAAGAAGGCTGGACGAATGTCTTCATTTATCCAAAATTCAAATTCCGTATTGCCGATGCGATGATTACGAATTTCCATCTTCCGAAGAGTAGTTTGCTTATCATGGCCTGTGCATTTGGCGGTCGCGATCTCATCATGGATGCTTACGACGAAGCTGTCAAAGAAGGCTATCGCTTCTACAGCTACGGTGACGCAATGCTGATTCTCTAGTCGCATTTCATATCATTTGCTCATATTTATTATTGTGGGCCATCAGCAGCCTCGAATCTCCTAGGAGATTCGAGGCTGCTGTCGCTATGCTCCGTGGCTCGCTGTTCGCTCGGCCTCAGCAAAGCTGAGTCTGGCTGCGCCACCACTTCGCAGCGCTT
>JAHDHF010000019.1 GCA_020631455.1 Saprospiraceae bacterium | reverse complement strand
GGTGCTGGTAATGTAGGCGCTACAGTTGCAAATGTCCTTGCACATTCAGATGTTGCACAAGAAGTTGTCCTCCTTGATATCAAAGGAGATTTCGCTAAAGGAAAAGCACTTGATACATGGCAGCAAGCGCCAGTTGATTTTTACAGCACGCGTACAGTCGGTACAGACAATTACGCTGATACAGCAGGAAGTGACATTGTCGTCATTACAGCTGGTATTCCACGTCGTCCGGGCATGAGTCGCGATGATTTGATCTCTACAAATGCGAAGATTGTTACTTCAGTTACAAAGTCTATCCTTGAGCATTCTGAGAATCCGATAATCATCATCGTATCAAATCCGCTTGATGTTATGACATATGCAGCGTTCAAAGCTTCAGGTCTTGACAGCAGCCGCGTATTTGGTATGGCTGGTATCCTTGATACAGCACGTTACCGCGCATTCCTAGCTACTGAGCTCAAGGTCTCACCTAAAGACATCCAAGCAGTATTGATGGGCGGTCACGGTGACACAATGGTTCCACTTCCACGCTACACGACTGTAGCAGGCATTCCAGTCACAGAGATGATCGAAGACGATGCACTCGAAGCAATCGTCAATCGCACCAAGAAAGGTGGCGGCGAACTCGTCAACCTCATGGGCACATCTGCATGGTACGCTCCAGGAGCTGCAGCAGCACAGATGGTGACGACGATCCTCCGTGACGAGCAGCGCATCTTCCCATGCTGCGCATGGTTGACAGGCGAGTATGGTATCAATGATTTGTACCTTGGCGTTCCAGTCAAACTTGGCAAAAACGGTATTGAGCAAATTCTCGAACTCGATCTCAATGATGACGAGAAAGAATTACTCAACACTTCAGCAAAAGCAGTTTCAGATGTCAAAGAAACATTTGAAGGCATGAATCTGCTCTAGTCGCGCGATTCAAAATTCCTAGAAGGGAATGTGGGGCCATCCCTACATTCCCTTTTGTTTTTTTAGAAAACAAAAGCTCATTTCGGGTCGCTATGCTCCATGGCTCGCTCTTCGCTCGGCCTCAGCAAGCTGAGTCTGCTCCTTGAGCTTCGCTCTACGTCGCACCACTTCGCAGCGCTTGTCCAAGCATTGAGCATCTTGATAGTGATAAAAAACAAAGAAGTTTATTGAACTTTTTACAGCGAATAAACTTTTTATATCCAATGCCTGATTTCTTATTACAAGATGATGAATTGCCCAAGATTGATTCTCAAGAATTAGCAGCATGGCAAACGAGTGAAAATCGTACACTACTCGATGCAGTCGCATCAGGTACCACTATGATAGTATTCTTGCGACATTTTGGTTGCACATTTTGTCGCGAAGCACTTGATGATATCTCCAAACGACAAGCACAAATCAAAGCAGAAGGCGCCAATCTTATTTTCGTTCACATGAGCGATAATGAGACAGCAGAGCGTTACTTCAAGCGTTACGAAATTTCTAATCCAGTTCATATATCTGATCCTGAATGTCGATTGTATCAGATTTTTGGTCTTGTCAAAGGAAATCTCAATCAGCTTTTTGGCTTAAGAGTTTGGATGCGTGGATTCGAAGCCGGCATCGTCAATGGTAAGGGCGTTGGCGTGCGTCAAATCGGAGATGGATTCCAAATGCCAGGAGTTTTTGTGTTTCAAGAAGGGCATCTCAATTCTGCTTTCATACACAAATTTGCAAGCGACAGACCTGACTACGAGCAACTCATGCACTGCTGCAAGCCGGATCATCTTCAAACAGTACAACCAGCGTAATCAAGTATGATTGGTTGGGTTTTCTCTGATTTTCTTGGTGATGGTCAAGAGCCTAAGTCATTTCAGCAATTGCTTAAAATGTTCCAGGAGCTTTTGCTACGCACTGCAGGCAACGTATCTGATGCTTTGAGCTGGCTCACGCAGTTAGACAAGCAGTACAACCTTACGGGAGATGATTACGGCATTGCAGATTTTATACAAGATCTTATCGACAAAGGCTACATCAGGTCGCAAGATCAAAATAATCCAAGCTATATTCCATCGAGCAAACTCGAAATCGCTCTTCGTCAGCAAGCACTAGAAGATGTTTTTGGGAGCATCAAAAAATCGAAACGCGGTAATCACGATACTAAATACGGCGGAGCAGGAGATGAGCCTACTTCGGAGACGCGGCCGTATGAGTTTGGAGACAAACTCGATCAGCTCGCCGTATCTGAGACGATCAAGAATGCGCACATCAGCCACGGACTAGACGACTTCAAATTAACGAATGACGATCTCGTAATGCACGAGACCTATCAGCAGAGCCGCACAAGCACAGTTTTGATGATTGATATTAGTCATTCGATGATTCTGTATGGAGAGGATCGCATTACACCCGCCAAAAAAGTCGCGATGGCGCTCGCTCAACTCATTAAAACGCGATATCCAAAAGACACACTTGATATTCTTGTTTTCGGTAATGATGCTTGGACGATTGAAATAAAAGATCTTCCATATCTAGAGGTTGGACCGTATCACACAAATACAGTCGCGGGATTGGAATTAGCTCAAGATCTGCTCAAGCGTCGACGAAACCCAAATAAGCAAATTTTTATGATTACTGATGGAAAGCCATCGTGCATTAAACGTGGAAATAAGTATTATAAAAATTCATTTGGTCTTGATAAGAAAATAGTGCGCCGATGTTTATCACTTGCTGGGCAGCTCCGCAAGCAAGATGTACAAGTGACCACATTTATGATCGCACATGATCCATATTTGATGCGATTTGTTGAAGACTTTACACAAGCCAATAACGGCAAAGCATTTTACAGTTCCCTTGACGGACTTGGTGAATTTGTTTTCAGAGATTATAAAAAAAATAAAGGCGGCAGATTATAAACCGAATTAAGAAAAGATTCTATGGCAGCTCCTCAGATATTCACACTAGCAGAACTTAAAGCTTCAGGCTATCAGCCAAAATCAATTAAAGATGAATTACGCGATAATCTAATTGTCAATCTCAAGGCTCAAAAAAATAGTTTTGAAGGAATAATCGGTTTTGATGATACCGTCATTCCTGATATTGAGCGAGCGATTTTAAGTAAGCATAATATTTTGTTGCTAGGATTACGAGGCCAAGCAAAAACACGAATCGCTCGATTGCTTGTTCAATTATTAGATGAGTATATTCCAGTCGTTAAAGATTCACCTCTAAATGATGATCCACTTCAACCTTTATCTCGATTTGCTCTTGATTTAATAGAAGAATGTGGAGATCAAACACCGATCACATGGCTGCATCGTGATGAGCGCTATATCGAAAAACTAGCTACTCCAGATGTAAGCGTTGCAGATTTAATCGGCGATGTTGATCCTATTAAAGCAGCAACTTTAAAATTATCGTATTCAGACCAGCGCGTTATTCATTTTGGTCTTATTCCGCGCGCGCATCGCTGCTTATTTGTTATAAATGAGTTGCCAGATTTGCAGGCGCGTATTCAAGTGTCGTTATTTAATATCTTACAAGAAGGCGATATTCAAATACGTGGATTTAAATTGCGCCTTCCACTTGATATTCAATTTTTAGCAACGGCTAACCCTGAGGATTATACAAATCGAGGCAGCATTATTACGCCACTGAAAGATCGTATCGAAAGTCAGATTTTGACACATTATCCTCGCGATATTGAAACAGCATTAAAAATCACAAAACAAGAAATAAAACCTCTCAATACAGATCTTGAGATAGCAATAGATCCAATCATGGATCGTATGCTTGAACTGATAGCATTTAAAGCACGTGAAAGTGAATTAATTGATGAAAAAAGTGGCGTATCTGCTCGCTTGAGTATCTCTGCTTATGAGAATCTACGCTCAACTATTGAGCGGCGTATGCTGCTCAATAATGAATCGAAAGCTGCTGCAAGGATTACAGATTTTTGGGGTGTTATTCCAGCAGTCACAGGTAAAGTTGAATTGCTTTATGAAGGTGAGCAAGCTGGACCGTATTCTGTCGCTATTCAAATACTTGATGAAGTGACAAAGCAAACATTTTTAGAATCATTTCCGCACCCAGAAAAAACTGGACAAAGTGATAATGATTTGTACGGTGTTCTTCGCGCTTATTTTAGCGATGGAAATGCTGTGCAATTATTAAATGACGAGTCAAGTAAAACATTTAATGAAAAACTCGATTCTGTACCTGGCTTAAAACAAGTAGCTAATCACGCACAGCCAACCAATGATCAAGAGCGATATTTATTGATGGAGCTTGTCTTGCAAGGTTTAAGCGCATTTAATGTATTGTCAAAATCAGTTGTTGATTCTCAGATTACATTTAATGATGACTTGGCAAGTATGTTTGGCAGCCTTGAAGAAGATGATGATCAGTATTGATATTTTAATTGAATAAAATCACAAATAGAGGCTGAGGGATGGTAGGTGTTGTCTGAACTCCGAGTGACTGTAAGAAACTCGGAGAGAGTGCCGGACAGCCCGACCACGAGCTGGCGAGTGGGCAGCCCCAATTTTTATTTCCCAATACAAAAGCGACCGAAAATACTACCCAATAAATCGTCGGCTGTTATTGCGCCTGTAATTTCACCAAGCGAATTGAGTGCAGCACGCAAATCAAGCGCGACAAGATCAGAAGGCAATTGCATCGCTAAACCATTGCGTGCAGTTTCAAGAGCTACCAATGTGCGTCGGAGCGCATCGACGTGCCGTTGATTTGTAATAATGGTCCGTTTATGAAGCGCGTCAGCTCCTTCGATCGTTTTGATTAAATGCTGCTTTAATCGCGCAATATCATCTTTTGATTGAGCAGATAAATGAATTGTAGTATATGTATTTTCGAGCGATTTAAATTGATCTATTTGCAATGAATTTGCTTGATCTATTTTATTTAATAAAACAAGCAGCTTTTGTTTTTGGAGATTCAGTTTTAGAATATCAGCAGCTGCTTCTTTGGGGTTTGTTTCTGTGATATCAATTAAATACAAAACGATTGCTCCTGTTTCAATTTTTTCAAGTGAACGTTGGACTCCGAGAGCTTCTATTGTATCGGCAGCATCGCGTATGCCTGCTGTATCGATGAGGCGAAATGTCAAGCCATTTATAATAAGTAATTCTTCAATTGTATCGCGAGTCGTGCCTGCGATGTCGCTCACAATAGCACGATCATCATCGAGTAGGGTGTTGAGCAATGTGCTTTTTCCTGCATTGGGGCGGCCAGCGAGTACAGTGCTAATTCCTTCCTTAATTGCATTGCCGAGCGAAAAGCTATTGACAAGCTCCTCAATCATTTTAATGCTGCTTGTCAAAAGATCATTCAGCTGTGTACGATCTGCAAACTCGACAT
This sequence comes from Saprospiraceae bacterium, assembly GCA_020631455.1. Lineage (GTDB taxonomy): Bacteria > Bacteroidota > Bacteroidia > Chitinophagales > Saprospiraceae > JAHDHF01. Next base: position 23,646 of record JAHDHF010000019.1, on the reverse strand, counting down.
CTTCTTCGCCAAAGTCGAGTTCAAGCTCGAGTAAACTCGCTACGTCGATCAATTTTTCTCGGAGCTCTGCGATACGCTCTGAGACACCGCCACGCAGTTGATCGAGCGCAAGCGCATGTGCGCCAGCAGATTCAGCAGCGATGAGATCAGCGACAGCTTCTGCTTGAGCCAAGTCGAGCTTACCATTGAGATACGCTCGCATCGTAAATTCCCCAGGCTGAGCGAGCCTCGCTCCAAGCTCAAGACAAGCATCGAGTATTTGCTTGATGATAAAAGCAGATCCATGGCAACTGATCTCAACAATATCTTGTGACGTATATGATCGTGGCCCTTTAAAAATCGTGGCGACAACTTCATCAAGCAATTCACCTTTAGGCGAGTAAAGTTTTCCAAAATTGGCAGAATGACTTTTTGCTGCTAGGAGTTTGGCGTTCGGCATAAGCTGCGCAGCAATCTCAAAAGCTTTATTGCCCGATAGGCGAATGACACCGATCGCTCCCGAGCCCGTAGGCGTCGAAAGGGCAACAATTGTATCGTCTGTTAGATGAATCATCAGCCGCCGATTTCTCCGATTTCGAGACCAAGTGCATAAGCCATCTTGACACCATTGCGCTCCATTGCAGCTTTGAGCTCACGATGCGCTTGAAAATAACCTTCCCAATATTCGTCAGGATGAATGTATGGTCGGACGATCACCTTGATATTATGCGTATCAAAACTCTCAATACCAAACTCAGGTGCTGGGCTGCTCAAAGCATAGGTACATTTTTCGAGGGCTTCTTTGATGGCATGCTCGATCAAGGCATAATTGTCTTCATAAGCCATCAAAAACACAATTTCTAGACGGACGTGTCCATTTTCAGAATAATTTGTAATTGAGTCGGCTGTGATTTTTCCGTTGGGGACAATGATGATTTTATGCCCTGGCGTCACAAGAGTTGTTCCGTAGATTTTGATGTTTTTGACTTTACCAAATACGCCGCCATTTACTGTGATCCAGTCGCCAATCTTATACGGCTTGAAAAAAATAATCATCAATCCCGAAGCAAAATTGCCAAGGAATCCTTGTAGCGCGAGTCCTACTGCAAATCCAGCTGCTGCAAGCAAGCCAAGGATAGCAGAAACTTTAAATCCAAGAACAGCTGCAGCACAACCAAGTACAACAAGTTTTAAAATAACATCAGAAATAGACGACATGAAGTCAGCAACTTCCTTGTCGATGTTCGCTCGTTTGAGCAGACGATCGACGACTTTTTCAAGGCGCTTGACAATCCAAAAACCAACGAAAAGAACAAGGAGCGATGCTATAAACTTAGGTACAAAGGCAACTGCCCAATCTGCTATCCAAGTCAGGTATTTTTCAATAAGTTCTTTAAAAAATAATTTGTCCATCGCTCTAAACGTAAATGGAGTGCAAAGGAACGAAAATGATCGCTCAAACTCAGCATCATGGCTCAGGGATAGTAGCCAGTGCGAAGCAGATTCTGATGAGCGGAGCGAAATCAGAAGCCGAGCGCGGCGTTCTGAGATGCCTGTTCATTGAAATTGTTTGGGGCGTCCGCTCACAAAGTTCGCGGCGGGCTGATTCAGGGTTTCGCTACAACCCTGAGTAGTCGGGGTTCGCTCATCACTCCGCTGCGCTCCGTGAGCGCCAAGGCGCCCCTTACCATCCCTACGCCACAAGCATGAATAAGTGCTTCATAATGTGCATCTTCGCGCTTCGATTAAGGCAGCTCAGAATGCTGTAATCGCGCGAGCTGGCATATAGCCCGACCGCGCTTTGCGCGGTGAGCCCCTCATCACAAATGCCCTCTGATTCTATGAGTCAAGAATTACCACGCAATGTCATCGTTTTGATCGCAGATAGCCTGCGCTACGATAGCGTACACAATAAGCAAGCGCCGATCGGTATGCCGTATGTCGAGGCCAACAGTGTGCAGTATCACGAAGCGCGCTCGGCAGGCTGCTGGACACTCCCTGCTACGGCAAGTATTTTTACGGGCTTGATGCCGCATGAGCATGGCGCGACATCACAGACACGTTCCATCCACGGACACATACCGACGCTCGCCGAAAATATGCAAAAAGCTGGCTATAAAACATATCAAGTCACCGCAAACATTGCAACAACAGATATATTTGGTTTGCATCGTGGATTTGATGATGTACGCCGCATCTGGAAACATGTCGATCCAAAATTTAATAAAATTCAGCAGCTACTCGTTTTGCTTGGTAAGCCTCGCTTGCGCAAAAAAATCATGAGTAAGGATTTTTTAATGCAAAAAATGTCATCCGATCTCGAGATGGCTAAAACATGGCTGCAACATACATTCCAAGACGTATTTGATCATTGCCGAAAAACAATCCAAGAGAATGAGAAAAAAGGTGAGAAGTCGTTTTTCTTTCTCAATTTAATGGAGACGCATTTTCCGTATCATATTGCGCCGACATTTAAATTATCGCAAAACGGATTGTATAAAAAGTCGCAAGAAATAATTTCACTTTTTCATCTCGTCAATCAGACCTTTTTAAAAAAGGGCGAGCAGAATATCAAATCCGAAATGCTTGATGCACTCAAGCAGCGGCAACGTATTGCTTGGCAATCACTTGCTCCGCACATTAATGCGTTTGCACAAGAGATGCACGAGGAGACAGGAAATCTATTTGTCTTTGGCGCAGATCACGGAGAGAATTTTGGAGAGACTGGCTGGACATATCATTTTAGTAATATCACCGATGCTGGAAATAAAGTCCCTTTATTTTGGCTTGATCATGAGCAGCCATCAGCACGTATAGAAGATCAAAAAGTCAGTACGCGACATTTATATCATTCATTATCGCGTCGAGTCGGCCAGGAGATGGGCGGCCCAGATTTAGTCGATGCGCCCGATGCGAGCGATCCAGTCATGTCGAGTTATTGGTACAACAATAAAGGCGAAACACTCGACCAATTTAAATACAATCAAATTTGTTTTCTCTTTGATAATAATCGCTACTTACTTAGAAATAATGAATGGTTTGAAGCACCGATGACTTCAGATTATGATGAGCCAGTGTTTACCAAACTTGGCCGCTCAGATAATCCGATTTTTGATTTGAATTTAGATCGTACGCGCCGTGAGCAATATGCGCGCTATGTAGCAGAATTTGGTGACTTTGCTAGTAAAATATCATTTACTGTCTAGCAGCTTTTTGTTCTCCTGATGTCGAGTGCTATCGCGACTCGTTTTTTTATCCATGTTTTTTTTGAAGGCAGCTTCTAGATCAACGCCAGTTTGATTGGCAAGGCAAATCAGTACCCAAAGCACATCGGCCATTTCGTCAGCGAGTTTTTCTGGAGCGGCAGCTTCGAGTTCTTCAGATTTAAAACTTTGCTCTCCGTACATCCTCGAAAACAAGCGAGCGAGTTCGCCAACTTCCTCTGTGAGGATCGCCATATTCGTTAATTCGCTAAAATAGCGGACACCGTAAGTTTTAATCCAATTGTCTACTTGTTCTTGGGCTTCAGAAAGCTGCATAAGTTTCTATTAAAATGAGAATAGAATTAAAAATCAAATGGATCGTCAAAACGATTTCGCCGAAACGGCACATTAATAAAGTCTAAGCTCGATGGTTTGACTCTTAAATAAAATGAATACACTTGACGTGTAGGCTGCCATGACAAACCCATTTCCCAGCAATGCAGATTTCGATAAAATCTGACATCAGGATATGTAAATGTTCTATTACTGAAGTTGTAGCCAAAATTTCCTACCACAATTCCCCAATTTTGAGTCAGATTGACAGAGCCGCTAAATCCAAGCGTTTGAATTTTTATTAGGGTATCACGCCCATTTTGATACGTACGATTTACCCTAAAGACATACGAGGCTCGGATATTATCCAAAAATTGTTTTTGCTGATTTTGATTGCCCTGCTGACTGGAATTTCGATTTGTTGGAGCAGGAGCAGCCGTGGGCGATTTCTTCCCAAAAATTTCATTAATTGTTCTCGAATTAATCGAAGACGACACAGAGAAAAATGCACCGGTAAATCGTAGGAAGCGGCCAGTTTCATTTCTCAAGAATCGATCAACTCGAGTATTTGTGACTGGATCTATATAGTATGGATCAAAGTCAGCGCCGAATGTTACATTAAACATCTTCAATAGACGCGTATTTCCATTGATGCTTACTGGAGCAAGCTTCAAAGAATCAGCTGCAAAGTTGTAATTACTATTTACTGAAAGCGAATTAATAAGTTTAATTTTCTTGATCTCTTTTGTTGAGTCTCGAGGAGCAGTGACTTTTGCATCAAAGACATTCGTAAATCCGAATGTAATTAACCGCTGCTCACCAATTGGTGCTCTTCCAAGAAATGGATTTGTAAACACATCGAACCGTTCCGTTTCTGTAGGAAAGCGCGAATCTGTTTGGATATTTTCATAATAATCCCAAAATGGATCAGTATAATTCGGCGAATAATTGAATCCAATTCGAGGACGTATGGTATGTCGTATTGCTCTTAATGGTCCGCGCTTAAATTGCAGCATTCCATATATATTCGTATTGAGATTGACTCCTGTTTGAAATGTCCGTAAAGCTTTAAATCCATTTTCATTACGCACATCGATGACTCCAAACGTCGTATCACTTGTGATAGACGTAATACTCCCGTCACTCGCAAAGGTTGTGTCCGAATCAATAAATAACGTCGGATTAAATTCTCTGCGCGTTGTTTCAAAATACCAGCGCTCATCATAATTAATGTACGGTGTCAGCTTAAAATATTTGAGCACATTATAGCTTGCATTTAAATTCAGATCATGACTAAACGCATATTCAGTATCACCAAGTAAATCACTTAACACATGCTGCGTCGTATCTAAAAATGACCATCTATTTTCAAAGCGGCCAGTATAACTAAACGCTATTTTTTCATAAAAACGTTCTGTATCAGCAGTAGCCGTTTTTCGTTTGAGCGGATAAATTTGCTGCAAATTAAAATTGACTGTTGGCGCCGTAAATGAATGTCTATAAATAGGTTCTGATCGTCCACTCGTCGTCGATGTTTTATAGCCGCTTATTGATTGAGAGTGTCCAGCATTCAGTGTGACAGAATATGGTTTACCCGGCCAGCGTTTGCTCAAGGTGATATTACTCTGAAATGTATTTGTCAAAACACTTTGCGCATCATTAAATGTATTACTCTGAAAATTATTTGCATTGATATTGACATTCGCAGAAAATGTGCGCGTTGGATGCGCTTTTGGATCTTGGCGGTGCGTCCAATTAATTGCATACGACTGCTCTCTACGATAATCAGGCAGCCCTTCTTCATCTATTTTCCGAAGCGTAAACCCGATACCAAGATCACCCGAGTATTTATATCGTGTCGCGTAACGTCCAGAGGCACGAATACCGTACGAGCCACGTGTATAAATATCACCGACGAGCGTCGCATCGATGCGATCATTGATGCCCCAATAGTAGCCGACATTCCTGAAGCCAAAACCAAGATCATTACTTTGCTCCAGATCTCTCGGGAAAACAACGCCGCTGCGCTGTCCTTTTTTTAATGGGAAAAAACCAAATGGCAACCAGACAGGAGTCGGTACATCAGCGATCACCAAATTACTTGGCCCTACCACCACGACTTTATTTGGGACGACTTTCTGCTTTATGCTTCGTATGCCAAAATGCGGCTCAGGATGATCGCAAGTTGTGATAAACGCATTATCGCTAAATGTATAATCATCCGTTTGGCTTGGAGCAGCCTCACCACCTTTACCAAAAAACTTGACCGAATTCATAGTGACATACAAGTCACCTTCCTTTGATTTTGCTTCAAAGATTTTTCCGCGCCGTGTGCGGAAGTTGTATTGCATTTTCTGCGACTCAAAATTCTGCTCGCCCTCTACAAAATTTGGAATGCCAGCCATGCGACCGCTACTATCAGGATACGGCTCAGCAGTCGCGAGATCAAGCTCCATATCAAAAACGATATATCCAGCACGCAATTCCATTTTCTTGTACTTCACCTCAGCAGCACCGTACAAGTAGATTCGCTTCGCTTGAATATCATAGACGATTGTATCTCGCGCCGTGTAATACACAGGGGCATCGAGCGAGTCACTCGAATATCCGATGCCAGTCGGAGCAGCTTGGATAGAATCTAGCCCAAGCGTATCGACTAGAGCAGCCCGAGGTTTGATCGTGTCTTGCTCCACACCAGAGCCAGCCCACTTCTGCGCATGTAGCAAAAGCGGACAACAAAGCACTATGAGTAGACACATCAATCGCACGTCTCAAAGGTAGCCGTCATCGAGAGAATAGTTTTTCTACCAGACCGTTAATTCAAAACGAAAATTTTGGGCCATCCGCCGCCTCGCTTCGCGAGCGGCGGTCGCTATGTTTCGCAGCTCGCTGATCGCTCGGCCGCTTCATTTCATTTCGCGTCTGCCGCTATGCGGCACTGCTGCACAGCGCTTGTCCGACTCATCTTAAAAGCATAACGAGAACATCGAGACATATTTACTAATTGTTATATCTTAAAGCCAGTCAATAAAATTTATTGCAAAAAAATACACAATGAGTAAATACTACAAAGCAATAGATGCAGATCGTATTCCAGCTGATCTCACAAAACCAACCGGTGCCTACAAACGACATGTTTGGTTATCAGTTTTAGGTCTTATTGTCTTTATGCTCTTTTACTTTGGATTGACATGGTGGTTTGTGATGTCAGCAGTCCGCTGTGTCCAGTATTTATTTTTTAATGGAGGCGACAATATCATATTATATGGTATTGCTGGTTTTGGTATGATCTTTCTATCCATTTTTATGATCAAGTCGTTGTTCTTTTCTATTCGATATGACAACGATGACAGCGTACAAATTTTTGAAAAAGACGAGCCAGAATTGTTTGCTTTTATTCATGCAGTTGCCGACGAGGCCAAAGCACCGCGACCAGCCAAAGTCTATTTGACAAGTGATGTTAATGCATCAGTGTTTTATGATTTGTCTTTGTTTAATTTATTTTTTCCATCACGTAAAAATTTAAACATAGGCTTGGGTCTCGTTAATGTTTTGAGCCTTGGAGAATTTAAAGCTGTTCTTGCTCACGAGTTTGGGCATTTCGCTCAGCGTTCTATGCTGCTTGGCCGCTGGGTATATATTGCCAATCAAGTTGTTTATGGCATAGTTTACAAACGAGATGTATTTGATTCATTATTAAGCGGCTTGTCTCGGTTTGATATTCGAATCGCTTGGATAGGATGGATTTTATCCATAATAGTTTGGGCTATTCGTGCAGTTGTAGATACGTTATTCAAAGTTTTATTACTTGTACGTAGAGCCCTATCGCGCGAGATGGAATTCCAAGCAGATCTAGTTGCAGTTTCTTTAACAGGGAGCGATGCTATTGTCAATGCGTTACATAGACTTGGTGTTGCAGATGAAGCATACAATAGAGGTATTCAAGCAGCTCAATATCAGTTAGCCAATAAAAAAGCTGTTCCCAATTTTTATTCGTTACAATCAAATGCTATTAAAAATATTGCATTGATTTTAGATGACGAGACATACGGACAGTCGCCAGTTATACCAGATCGACGGCCAGAAGAATTTCGCGTCTTCAAATCAAAGATTGCACATCCTCCGAAAATGTGGTCTACACACCCGCCAGATATCGAGCGCGAAGCCAACGCAAAAGAACGATACATAGCAGCTGAAATAGACCCGCAATCGTCTTGGGTTTTATTTGCTGATCCGCTCGCCGTTCAAAAACAAATGACGGAGCAACTCATTAAGCAAACAGGAGCTGAAGGCGTAAGTCTAATGTCAGATCAAGAAGCATTATCAGATCAAAATAAGGGATTCGCTCGTACGTATTACGATCCTAAATATAAAGGAATGTATTTGGGGCGCTTCTTCTTGAGTGCTCACGAAAATGTTGATGATTTTCTAAAGAGCTCAAAAAGTACATACAATGATCAGGTTGGTATTAATGAATTATATCCTGATAATATTAAACAAGAAATAGAGGTCTTTACAGAGTTAAACGAAGAAATAGTTTTACTCGAAGGTATTCAATCAGGCAACCTGAAATCTACAACCAAGAATCAAATTCTTCATCGTGGAGAAGAAGTGAAACGCAGTGAATTGCCAACTGTTATTTCTTCTGTCAAAGAAGAATTACAACAATCTAAAGTAGGACTTTCTCAGTATGATAGTAATGCTCGGGGCTATCATTATTCGCTTGCTCAAAAGAGAAGTGTTGAGTGGGGTGCTTATTACAAAAGTTTACTCGATGTTTTACATTATTCGGAGCATCAGTTTAGAAATATCCAAGATCAATACGGTATAGTCCAATACGAGTTGGCAATTGTGTTAGCAGATAATAAAGTCACCCAAGATGAGTTATACAAGCTCGTATCAGTTGGTAATGATCTTTATTATTTAATAAAACGAGTTCACGAACAAAAAAATGAAGTGCAACTTGATTCTTCTATTTTGTCACGCCTCGACAATAAAGAATCATGGGCAGCAAATCTCGAAGAATTTACATTAGTAGAAGCCTCTACAGAAAATGCGCAGCAATGGTATGAAGTCATAGATGGTTGGACATCTGCTATACTTGGTTCGCTCGAAGAATTACGGTCAACTACTCTTGGTGTGTTATTAAGATTTGAAGATGAATTACGTGCTGATCGGGATAATTTAAAATCATTGCCTCTTGCTGTGCCGACATTGTGTTCAGTTCCGTCAGAGTACCCGTTACTTTTAGAAGGGCAAGAACGAGAGTCTCAATCAAAACTCAGCATTTGGGAACGATTCCAAATTGCTGATGGATTGTTCCCTACCATCGCGAGACTAGGTGTTGCATTCGCAATTGTTGCAGCAGTAGTTATTTTATTTGTTTCTACAAATAGCTCGACTCTTCATGTTTTTAATGGGCTTGACACAACAGTAATTGTACAAGTAAATGAACAACAACTCGTTTTAGATCATTTCGAACATCGTTCAATAGATTTTAAAGGCAGCGCATCTATAGTTACAAAAACAGAAGATGGAAGATTAATCGAGCAGTTCGAAGAAAGTGTTTCTGGTAGAAATTCCAATGCAATTTATAATGTCGCAAGCGCAGCTTCATTATACGAGTATCGAATGTTTTATGGACGCGATCCGGTAGCTTATGATAATAATTTAGGAATCGAACGCTGGATAACAGAACGATCGGATTATTATTTTGAAGAACCACCAGAGACAATTAGTACGTCAAGTGATAGCGAAACTCGTGATGTCATTGATTATGTTGAGTCGCCCTCTGATATCTTATCATATCTCGAAAACATAGAAGATATCCGAGCAGTAATCAGCACGCATATTTTGTATGATAAAATTGATGGCGATAATTATATCGAGTGGTTGAATTTTGCTGCCTACCTAGAAAATGGCGAGGAAGTCATTTCTCAACGACAGGAAGAGAACCCGAGAAGTGTCGAGCTGTTTCGAGCGCGTATGAATATCGCAGATTCTATTCAGTATGATGAAGTGTGTAAAGAAATAAATGCAATTTATGCAATGGATGAATCAAGCGGTGATTTCTTCTATTTAAAATCACGCTGTATCAAAGATGAATCTGCTAAAGATGCAGCATTTGCCCAAGGTGTTAAAAAGTGGCCAAATAATGTCTGGTTAAATTATGCAGCTTCTTATACAGAGGCGCAAAAAGGAAACTGGAAGACCTTTGAAAAATATGTAGGAAAATTCATGTTCGAAAGTCCAGCATTATTTCAAGATATCGAAGAAGATTATTATTTGTACTCGACATCTTCTTTTGCTAAAAATTACAGATCGAGAGCGGATCATAAATCAATTCGAGTTAAGGTTCAACAAATGCTTGATAAAGAATCTGCTGATTTAGAACAAACATTCTATGAATCATTTTTGACTTTACAGAAAGGTGATTTAGATAATGCTATTCGAGAAGCAAATTTAATGGATGCATATATATCGACAATAACGGTGTTGGCTGCTTGCTCAAACACAGCGACAGACGATCATGTTGATCAAGTCTTTTCTTCTACTGATTTTGAAAATACTTCTAATGAAATACTGCTTTATGCTTTTGCTCTTGCTCATCAGAAAAAAAACGATAAAGCTAAAACCAAATTTAAGCAGCAGCTCGAGGAGCGATTTAATCAAAATTCATTTGAATTGCTCAGTTCGCTTATTGAATATTTGGATTCAAAATCTTTTATGGATTTTGAATCTAAAGTCAATGAATTACGTTTAAATTCCAAAGGAGTATACTATATGTTTGCTCGGATCTATATTGATGATGATGTTCCGCAAAAGTGGAAGACATTTTCTACTGACTTTACTTTTTTTGACGAACAGCCATATTTTGAGTAATTCATTTGGGCCATCCTCATTTATTTGTTTTTTATTAAAAAACAAATAAATGCGGTCGCTATGCTACGTGGCTCGCTGATCGCTCGGCCTCAGCAAGCTGAGTCTGCTGCAAGCAGCACCACTGCGCAGCGCTTGTCCAAGTTGTACGGCTGAGGGATAGGAGCAGCGCGAGCGTAGCGAGCGGACGCCGAATGTGCAATGAGGCGGCTAGGCTACCGTACTGCGTATAGCCCGACCGCAGCTTTGCTGCGGGCAGCCCATCATTTATTGAGTTCGTATCTTTGAGATATGAGTCGATTGATTGTTTTAATTGTTTTTATTGTTCCAGTTGTATTGTTTGCTCAATCTGATCAAAGTATAGAGCAGCAATTTTCAAAAGCTGATACATTAAGAGGCGCATTGCGGCATGAGCGAACTTCGTATGATGTGCAGCATTATGAGCTTGAGATCCAACTCGATATACTCAATCGATCAATAGCTGGTTATGTCGAGATGGAGTTTATTGTATTAAAAAATACTTCAGAAATTCAAGTTGATTTATTTGAAAATATGTCGATGGATTCAATTGTTATGAACAATAGGCTGCTTGACTTTCGACGTGAATTTAATGCTGTTTTTGTATCAACAAATCAATTGCGAAAAGGAGAAACATATTCTCTTATAATGCATTATCATGGTCAGCCGACAGTTGCAAAACGTGCTCCTTGGGATGGCGGTTTTGTATTTGCAAAAGATAATAATGGTCGCCCTTGGATTGGTGTAGCCTGCGAAGGGGAAGGCGCAAGTCTTTGGTGGCCAAATAAAGATCATCTCAGCGATGAGCCAAAGACAATGGTCATGCGATTTATTGTTCCTGATTCATTAATGGCAGTTGGTAATGGTGATTTAACTCAGGAAGTGCAATTGGAAAATGGGCGGAAATTATTTGAATGGACAGTTAATAATCCGATTAATAATTATAACGTGACCTTGAATGTCGGTGATTATGTTCATTTTTCGGATGAACATACTTACCGATCTGGTACAAAGCTGCCGCTAGATTATTACGTCTTGTCTTACAATAAACGAAAAGCAGAAAAACATTTTAAGCAAATACACGACGTCCTCGAAGCCTTTGATTTTTATTTAGGTGAATATCCGTTTATGAAAGGCGATTATTTTGCAATGGTCGAAACGCCGTATGTCGGTATGGAGCATCAAGGCGCTATTGCTTATGGAAATAAATATATGCGCGGTTATTTAGGTCGGGCAATTCCTGAAGGTCAAAATTGGGATTATATCATCGTACACGAAATGGGGCACGAGTGGTTTGGGAATAGTATCAGTGCAGCCGATATGGGCGATATGTGGATACATGAATCGTTTACGACTTACTTGGAGACTTTATTTATTGAATATCATTATGGAGAAAAGTCAGCTTTAGATTATTTGGCTGGACAGATGCGCTACATTCAAAATAAAGAGCCAGTACGAGGGCCGCAAAATGTCAATTATCATAAATACAAATCATCAGATCATTATTACAAAGGCGCTGCTATTTTAAGTACGCTTCGGTATTCGATAGGGAGTGCTCAGTTTCAAACTTTGTTGAATCAATTTTATAAAGAGCATCAACTCAGTGTTATTGAAGCCGCTGATTTTTATGAATTTATCAATACTCGAACCGAAGTTGATTATCAACCATTCTTTAATCAATACTTTGAATCAACGGAAATCCCTACACTTGAAATGAAGCTCACTGGAAAGCGTAAGAAAAAGAAATTGACATATCGCTGGGCAGGAGATTTAGTTGATAATTTTACAATGCCTGTGAGTATTCAACTTCGTGGTTCGGAAAAAGAAATTCAGATTACTCCAAGTCGTGAATGGCAGACGAAGAAACTGAAGTGCAAAGGAATTGATTTTGATAAACGTAAATACCTTGTACGACTTTCTATTCTTGATTAAACTCAAGTCGGATTATTTCTACACGTCGTTCTTGTGATGCTTCTACGCTGTAAATGGACTCTCGCGGATTATTATATGCATCATTGACACCTTCAGGTACAGTTGTTTCGCCTAGCGGTGCTTCTCGTATTTGTAATTGCCGTGATGATAAAAACGAAGCAAAAGAGCCGTTATTAAACGTAGTGATATGATTGCGTAAGCTGCTAATTCGTCGTTTTGCTAATGCTATATTATACGCATCAGTTGCACGCGGACTTGTATATCCTTTAATTACAATTGTGACTTGATCACCTGCTTGTAATCGCTGCAATAAAATATCTATAAATAGATCAAGCTGCTCAAAACCATAGTCAACTTGATTAATGAAAAAGTTTTCGAGTTGATCGGTTTGTTTCGGATTTTGATTGAAATATGTATTCCGTAATTGAGAATAGGGTTGATACGTTTCTGCATATGTCAAAGCTGTACGCACTCGAAGCGAATTGCTATCAGGCTCGTCATTATGGAAATAAACTGTCAGTGGAATGAGTTGCTCTAGTTCTGCGCGAGTTGCTTGTTGAGGCGGCTGGGGTTGAGGTGTAGGCGGTTTTGGAATAATTGGTTTTGGTTCAGGCTTTACTTCAACTGGAGGCTCGGGCTCAAGTACGGCAATTGGAATTGTATCTTCTAGGGGTTCTTCAGGTAGAAGTAGAATTATCTTTTTACGAGTAATTGAAAAAATATCATAGCAGCAAACAGAACCTGATAATTGAGCTGCTTCTTTTCGATTTGATGAAAGAAAGCCAGTCGTATCATTTTGATGTAGCCAAAAATGAACATCATCGTATTTACTATTTATTGGTGCTCTTAAATTCTTGGAAAAGATTGCTGCTTTATTGAAATCACTTTTGAAGACATCAAATCCGCCTTGTCCTGGATGACCATTGCTGCTGAAGTATAGCGTATTTTCTTGGGCATGATAAAAAGGCGTTACTTCATCAAGTGGTGTGTTGATAGAAGTAGATACATTTTCAATATTTAAAGTCTTGAAGTCATTGCTTAATTCTGCTTTCCATATATCGTATCCGCCTTGTCCTCCTGATCGATTGCTTGAAAAATAAAGTGTAAATCCAGTTTCGGTTTCTAGTATTTGCGGTTGTGTATTTGATGAGTTCTCTGGATTTAATTGTTCATCAAGTTTAGTTGGGACTGCCCATTTTTTTTCATCAAGCTTTCTCGAATAGTAGAGTTGACATTGATCTGCATCAGCATTTTTACAAACAGTAAACACGAGTAGTTGCCCGTTTGATGTTACAGATGGATTTGCTATGTTTAAATTTTCAAATGGTTTCTCAAATCGAATGCGGAGCGCACGCTCATCTTCAAATTGATAAATTGCGGGAACATATCGTTTTTCTTTTTTTGATTTATTCAGAAAGCGATTTGAAGTAAATATAATTTCTACATCCGACTGTTTTGCAGCTAGATCAGAATAGCTGCTATTGATTGGTCGATCTAAATGTTTGATAGAGTAGTCATCGTCTACTTTTTTAAATTTAGCTTCTTCAGATATTGAACGTAAAAGCGTTTCTGCTTTGTGTCTTAATATTGGCGACGTGCTAGATTTTTTCTTGAGCCAAGATGTTAATGTTCGTTCCGCTTTTTTTTGATTGCCGTCAAGAATATACAGCTCAGATAGTAGAACTGGCAGATCAGAAAACTGTCTTGCTCCACCACGCGAAGCAGCCTTTGAAAGCGATTTTTGAGCTTTTTTATAATCTTTTAATTGATAAGCTGATTTACCAAGAAAGTAGTTTGCTTCTACATCTTGTGGATCAAGCTCAGTAGCTTGCGAAAATCGATTGATTGCAAGAAAGTAATCTTTTTCTTCATAGGCATTCATTCCTGATTTCATCCATTGTTTGTATGTCTGTGCAAATACAGTTTGTATGGAACAGAAACAAATAAGGATGAAGAAAAAACGAATTAAAAGAGCGGGCACGCTTTAATGAGTTTAGGGTCAGGAATTTTGGTGATGATATATTGTACAGCGACTTCCGGGCCTCCTCTAAATGAAGATGCAGGTTGTAGGTTCGAAATTGTAAAGTCATAACTCAAGCCAATATCCCACGGGCCCCAAGTGGTGCCGAGTCGTGCTACTGCTGCATCACCAAGCCGAGTACTTGCACCTACAAAAAGAGTAACATCTTGACCTCTCTTTTTCGTAAGTACATATCCAAAATCAACGATCGGTACAATTTCTTGATGTGGTCCTTGTTTGCTAAAATATAGATGGGCACGTAGTTGAGTTTTTTCTGAAAGTCTGAATCCACTTTTCAGATAACCATTCAATTTTCTAAACAATCGAATCTCTTCTGCTTCAAAGAATGTTTGCTTTGGTTGATTAATGTGAAAAACAGAAACGCCAGCTTGTACAATTATTTTATTTGATAAAACATAGCCCAACTCAAATCCTGCTGATTGTGAAAAATAGAGAAACGACGTGTTTGTAAACGTTTCATTTATTGGTAAAGCGCCATTAAATATATCGCCATTAAATTGTGAGTCAAAGGTTAAGTCCTCTGGCGAGAATGAACGTTGTGATAACGTGAAGCCTGCTCCAGCAGATATGTACATTCGCTTACTCAGTGGAGCTATACTGCCCACAAATCCTGTCATTTGCAATAATGACATTTGACTATCTCCAGCTCGATCATAGGCGAGTGAACCGCCTATATTTAAAACTCCTCTCGAAGTATAGCCAGGCTTCCCAAGTACTCGTGCATCAGCTGATAAATGAACAGTCTGATATGGTACAGGAACGCTCATCCATTGCCCTTTATACGAGGCATTTAATCTGATGTCTCCATTAAATACTCCTGTGGCAGCTGGCGAAACAAATAAGGGATTTCGATCCCATTGAGAAAAATGAATATCCTGAGCAGAAATAGAAATACTCAAAATCAAAAACGCTATGACAAGTATCTGTTTCATCTGAGAATACTCACGTTTCCTTTTTTGAAAAATGACTCACCATTTAGGCAATCAACTTCTAAGTAAAAAGCAAAAACATCTGGCGGTAATTTTTCACCTTTAAACGTACCATCCCACCCAACAGATAAATCTCTTGATTCAAAGACGAGTTCACCCCATCTTGAATACACTGCGAAATACATATTTGTTATTGCGTTGGCTCTGACAAATAGGATGTCATTATTCCCATCATTATTGGGTGTAAATGCATTTGGTACAAATATGTACGGCTCTTCACAGAAAAAATCTTTAACGATTACTCTGACAATACCTTGATTTTCGCAGCCATATTCATCAGTTACAAAAACAACAAATTCACTTTCTGCTAGTGGATTTGATGTAGGATTAAAAATACTTGGATCGCTCATCGTTTGAGTAGATGCCCAAGTATATTGATAATCGGAATCTTGTGTTGCTTCAAGTTGTACGAGCTCTCCTGGATAAATACTATCAGGATCAGCTGTTGCAATAAGTAGCGGAGTTGGCGTACTCGAAACATCAATAAATGTACTTGCTTGATCAGTGCAGCCATATGTATTTTCAGCTTCAACAGTTACAGAAGTTGATGTCATCGGTAGTAGCGTTACTTCTTGTCCATTTTGATCAAGAATAATATCTAGAGGCTGCCAGGCAAAAGTAGTTGCACCTGGAATACCTGTATCATCAGCCATGAGTTGAATTGTATCTCCGAGACACAGCAAAACTGTATCCGATATACTTAATTCTACAGGATAATATCCAATAGTAACGAGGTCTTCATCTATGCATCCAAATTCATCTACACCACGGACATAAAATGTATTTTGACCAGCTGCTAATTGAACTTGATTAGGATTAATTATTTGAGTAAATGTAGAATTAGTTGACCATATTTCTCCGCTTGTATTAATACCAGTTGAAGTTAATAAAATAAAGTCATCGCATCCATCTTCATCAGGCATTGCAGTTATCTCTACTGGCGGCGGAATAACGACTGTGACACTTTGCTCAATGACACAGGTGTCAATTGAGAATACTGTAAGCTCGACAGAATAAGTCGTCGTTTGAGAAGGTGTAGCAATCGGATTAGGACAATCTGTACATGATAATCCGGCTGCTGGCGACCATGAGTATTCATATTGACTTGTACCGCCTGTTTCGAGAACGACAGGATCGCCAGCACATGCAATTATTGTATCTGCTAAACTGAAATTTGGATAATCAATCGTGTATGTATCAGTAAATGTTTCTGTGCAGCCATTTAGAGCTGTTACTGTCAAGCTAATTGAATATGTCCCAGCGCCAGCCAGCTGAATTGTAGGCGATTGTCCAGAATATGAAATTCCATTGACTAACCATTCCCAACTAATGATTTGACTAATTGAATCCGTTGATTGATCAATGACTTCAAGTGTCAGCGTATCGCTACACGCCTCAAATCCAATATCAAATCCAGCAGCTAATGATTCATACTGCACAGTGACTACTTGCTGAAAGGTATCAGTACAAGCAGCTCCTGGGCCAGCGATTAAAGTGACGATATATGTTCCTGTATCTGGATACGTGTAGCTTGGTGATGCATCATTCGAAATATCAAGAATTGTATTTGGATCACCAAAATCCCATTGATAGACATTTGAGCCAAAACTTTGATTCGAAAATCCAACAGTTAAATCATTTTGACATAAAATATCCGGAGCAAAAAATGCAGACACAATTTCAAGTTGGCAAACCCCGATATTATATTGAAAATCGCGTCGCGTAGTTCCAATTAATTGTCCGTTGCGATATTCTTCTGCACAAACACCAACAACAAAACGTCCTGTCGTATTCGGAGTACCAGTTAATAAACCGGTATTCGGATCAATAGAAAGCGGAATGCCACCGAGCACATCATTTAATGCGTAAGGCGGATTCCAAGTCACTTGTTGATAGACAGGATCAGCAGGCGGACATGGACGCGGGCCACAAGGCTGAGCGCCAGTACCACAAGCAGGCTGCCCACAATCATTAAATTCTCCGCCATCAAATGGCGTACAGAGTTTATATACTATTGAGTCGCCTTCAAAATCAATAGCCGAATGATCAAATTCAATAGGTACACCAGCACAGATATACACAGGCGGCCAATTAATAAAAACTGGATTGCTACTACATCCTGTCAGCGCCTCTTCTTCGATTCGAGCATAATATGTTGCACCCGTTTGCTCGGCATTGACGATATTCAAAATAGCATTATTTCGGCAGCAGCGTTGATACGCAATTTGATAACCACCAGGAATAAATGGCAGCGTAACCTGTGCTGTATATGTAGTGACATGCACGCAGGCATCAGGCGGGATGACAAAACATGGATCAGGTAATACAGGCGTGATTGTATCATCTATTCCTTGAAAATTAACTTGCAATAAAAGTGTGTCAATAAGTTGATTATTTGCATCAAAAATTCCGATGGCTGCTGGATTATCAAAATAAGGAACACCATTAAAGCAATCACGATAAACACTAAGGGTAATTTCAAATTCGTCATTGCCCAAGCAGCGATAATTTAATTCGCCACCTACGATATGCGTTGCCCAAGCAGAAATACTCAGTAAACAACACGTAAACAAGCAAAGTAAAAATCGCATTTCCAAATATAATCAAGCAGCTCGACAATAGGATGATTGATTTGGGGCTGCCCGCTCTTTCATTTTATTCAGTCGCGGTCGGGCTATTCGGCACTCTCTCCGAGCTCCTTCCAGTCGCTCGGAGTTCAAACAACACCTTCTATCCCTCAGCCATTTCAAGACGGAATGGCTGAAATTATTATAGTTCTATAATGTTCGAAAAAAAAGAACCCTGAAAGGGTGGCTCTGTCACACTGTGGGAAGGACAAGCGATGGTAAGGGGCGCGTCAGCGCTCACGAGCGCAGCGAAGTGATGAGCGAATAGCGAAACCCTGGATCAGCGCGGTGCTGCGAAATGGAATGGAGCAGCATGGCCCCAATTATTTTTTTAAGAAATTAAAATAATTGCAGAAGCGCTTCGATGTGTTCGCGACTATTTGAGAGGCGTGGTACTTTTCGTTGGCCACCAAGCTTTCCTTTTTGCGCTAGCCATTGTTCAAATGTGCCAACAGGAGCGACGTTTATTTTTAACTCTTGAAGTGCGATATTATGACTTCGTTTTGCTTCGTAGTCGCCGTTTATTTGTTGAAGATTTTGATCAAGGAGTGTCGTGAATTTTTGAAGATCATCAGGCTGCTGTTCAAATTCAATTACCCACTCGTGTCCTCCCTTTGAAGTGTTGGTTAAAAAGATTGGGCCAACTGAATATTCATTAATTATTGCGGGAATTGTCTCACATGTTTTTGCAATGGCTTTATCAGTATTTGAGACCATAACTTCCTCGCCAAATACATTTATGAATGCAGAGACGCGGCCTGTTATTTTAATTAAATAGGGATGCGTACTTGTAAATTGAATTGTATCGCCAATAATATATCGCCACAAACCAGAGATATTTGTCATTAAAATAACATAATGAACTCCAGTTTGTACACCTTCGAGTGGCACAGCAGCCATATTTCCTTTGTGATATTCTGCTAGTGGAATAAATTCATAAAAAATGCCGTGACCAAGTAAAAGTGCTAGATCATTAGAAGCCGGCTCGTATTGAACAGCAAAAAATCCTTCCGAAGCATTGTAGACCTCTTGGAAGCGGATTCCATCAGGAAAAAGCTGCAAAAATTCTTTTCGATATGGCTCGAAATTCACGCCGCCGTGAATAAATAATTCGAAATTTGGCCAAAGCTCACGAAGACTTTTTTTGCCTGAAGTTTCAAGACATTTACGGAGTAAAACAAGAACCCAAGTTGGAACGCCGCTTATATTTCTAATGTCTTTCGTTATTGCATCAGCGACTATTTTTTCGAGTTTTATTATCCAGTCATCAATTAGTGCAGTCTGAATGTCTGGGCTGTGAAATGGTCGTGCGACTGATGGCATTTTGTCCATCATCAATGCTGAAACGTCACCAATTTTTGTATTTGGAAATTCGTCGTACTGTGACAGACTTCCACCCATGATTATACCTCTGCCACTGAATACTTGTGCATCTTGATGATGCTTATAGTATTGCGCCATTGAGACAGTCGAGCCTTGCAAGTGGTTTTCAGTTAAGTATTGAGGATTGGTCGGAATGAATTTACTCTTGTCGCTACTCGTACCTGATGATTTGCTAAACTGATTTATTTGTCCTGGCCAAAGAATATTGGATTCACCTTTCATCATTTGCATGATATAAGGCTGTAACTCGTCGTACGTTTGAACAGGAATATTTGCTCCAAATGTTTCCAGTGAAGAAACATGTTCTAAATCATGTTGTTTTCCCCATTCTGTTTTTTTGCCAGCTTGTAGGATAGCATCAAAGACTTGCTTTTGAGAAGCAAGCGGATTCGCACATGTTTTGGCGAGTTTATTTGCAGAGCGTTTGAGATACAAACGCATGAAGGAATTTGCTAAACCCATGATCTAAGGCTGCAAAATACGAGTAAGGAAGCTGACTTAACGTGCTTTTGATAATTCTCTCGTGAGCTTGCCATCTTTTTCGATAGTCCGCTGCTTGATGAAGGTTGTTCCAAAATCATCCTGCAATCCGCTAAATACAAATTCTAATCTTCGCGCTCCAAGTCGATTAATAACAAGATCAGTCGGACCAGAGCCGCCCATTTTTTCGAAAGCAATGCGGCGAGCTGATTGTTCAATCAATTTGTATGTCATGATTGTTTGACCTTTTTGATCCTTGAATGTTAGTAAGATCTTATCGCGTTTTGACTTAAACGTCATGGTCTCAGCATATCGCTCTGTGCCTTCGCTCATCAATTTTGCTTTTCCATTGATTGTGCGAGCGTTTTTCCAATTCCAAGTTTCGATGTTCTGACCATTGAGAGTACTTCCTTGCCACGATCCAGTCATCCATTGAAGGGGAGCAAGATCAGAATACGGGTAGAGAGCCTCTTCATCACGGATATCACCTCTTATGCCGGATTGCATCGGTTCGACACGAATGTTGGATTCAGCTTCGGGTGAAAAATTAACCTGAGGCGGGGCAGCGTTGGGAGCAACTTGAATAGGTGATGGCGCAGGAGCTGCTGGTACATTTGTAGCCGCACGTCCTGAGGCTGATACTTCAGTTTTTTTCGATACTGATTTGTCTTTGGCAAGTCCTGCAAGAGCAGCATCAGATTTTAGCTCCTGATCACTTAAGTCAGAATCGATTGGAGTATTGTTTTTACCATTCGTAATTGCGTCATCAACTTCTTCTTCTACAACTTCTTCTTCATAAGAAACGGCTGGCTTTGAAGCTGGAATATCAGCTTTCGCTAGTTGTTCTTCAAGGTGAATGTCCTCGTCAGTAGATGCTACTATTTCTAGGTTAGGATTTATTGTTGCGATGGATTTTTGATTGCTTCTCTTGTCTTTGTTTTCGTTAATCGAATTATCAGGGAGTTGGGCGACTTGAATTGGCGATTCGACCATAGCACGATCGAAGTAGCCATACGATTCGAGTAAGGCGATTTGCCGTTGTCGTTTTGAGGTGGTTGAAGTTGATGAAAGCGCTGCCAGATCAGTAATATCTTCGAGAACAGGAATAACTGAAGCTGTTTGATTGTCAGTAACAGGGCTAAGTGGATTGAGGAAAAAGGCAAGACCAAGAAATGCGAGAAATGCAACACCTGCTGCTAAAGCACCAAGCCTTTTGAAAAGTATAGTTCGACCTGTCAAAGGAGATGACGAAACATCCTCTTTAACATCTGAATAATCTGGCAAATCATCAAGACGGTCGTTGAGCCGATCCCAAATTTGAGTAGGGGCGGGCTGGTTGAGCTGCTGCTCACCGTCTTTAAAAAATTGCTCTATGTTGTCAATATTCTTGTTCATGATTAAAATTATCCGACGTTAGGATATTGGCTTTGAACGAGTTCTTTGAGTTTCTTTTTCGCAAGTATAAGCTGCGATTTTGAAGTGTTGATGCTGATGCCCAGCTGCTCTGCTATTTCTCTATGTTTAAACCCTTCGATGACATAAAGGTTAAACACGGTGCGGTAGCCATCTGGCAGCTTGGATAATAATTGAAGTATATCACTCTCGTAAAGATTATCCTCTGCACTTGGACTGTCTTGTGCGATTTGAAGATTATTAACTTCGATATTAAGATTGAGGGTTTTTCGTTTGCGAAGCTTCATTAAGCATTCGTTGACGACGATGCGTCTGATCCAACCTTCAAAGCTGCCATTGTGCTTAAATGTATTGAGCTTTGAAAAAACCTTGTAAAATGCTTCGACCATGACATCTTCTCCAGCAGGCGAATCTTTCATATATCGTCTTACAACGCCCCACATTTTGGTGCTGTATCGCTCGTAGAGCATTTGTTGCGCTCTACGATCGCGTTCTAAGCAGCGTTGTATGAGTATGTCGTCTTGCACTTTGGGTGTTACGCGTCTAAGCATCTCTAAGATACATTCTCTTTGTAATGGGGTTTGCTAGTTAGATGCAGCGAAATGCAAAAGTGGTGTGCATAATGAAAAAAGTGCATTGCCTTTGGTGAAGACAATGCACAAACATGGTTTTGGACAAGCGCTGCGGAGTGGTGGCGAAGCCAGACGCGAATGCAATGAGCGGCCGAGCGTATAGCGAGCCACGAAGCACAACCCTGAGTAGTCGGGGTAGCGACCGCGACTACTTGAACAAAGTAGAAAGGAGGAGCGGATGGCCCCTCATAAAAATTACAACATTGCGTAGGTCAACCGTACTCCAAGAACATGTGCGAGATCAGTCAAAACATCAGATGTCGGAACCGCAAGATCGGTTTCTATAGCATTGACTTGCTCAGGCGTTAAGCCGACAAGATTGCCAAGTTCTGCTTGTGTCATGTCTCGATTTTGGCGAGCAGCAAGCACTTGTTTGCCTAGTGTATTGTCATTGGCGCGATATTCTTCGATTCGAGATTCAAACGTGTCGTTGACTGGCGGCTCAGATACAGCGCAGCCGCAGAAAAGCGCAAATGAGAAAATGATGAGAAGCGTTGAATAGTTCATCGTGTGCAAAGTTAACAGTATTGTGAATTAGAGATTGTCGAGAGTGTGGAGATCGTACGTTTCGATAACTCGTATGAGTTTTTGTGCGTAGCGTTTGTCAGTCGCATAACCTGCTTTTTGCAGACCTTTTGCCCAGCTTTTGTAGTTGTTTCCGTAGGTGAAAAGTTTGTTGTAGCGATCCTTGCGTACGAGCATATCGCTATGAGCTTTCCAGCTGCTTTGCGCTGTGGAGAACTTGCGGAAGAAGTCTTTATGATGATCGTCAAAATGGTTTGTGCAATGCCCTTTTTTGCATTTTTTGCTGAAGCATTTAATACCAAAATGATTGTTGTTTTGAACTGCAAGGCGGCTAGTGCCGTGGCGGCTTTCGAGAAGTGCTTGCGCCATCTTTATGCTTGCTAAAACGCCAGTACGCTTCATTTCTTCTTGGGCGAGCGGGCCGAAGTCTTTTATAAACTTCTTGACATTTGCCTTGCGTAGCGAACGTGAATCAGCAGGAGCGTATTCATTGTATCGATCTTTTGCGATCATCCGACTAAAGAATGATTCAGTTTTGTTCTCATTCTCAAGAACAGGAAGGACAAACTCAGCAGAAGAAGGACCTAGTTCTTCTGGCGATTTAAAGGACATCGAGCCACCAAACATCCAAACAGCTGCAACACCTAGAACTGAGACTTTTAGAATTGACTGTTGTTTTTTGCTCAAGTTTAAGCCCTTAAATATGATGTACAATTGCTTAAACACATAAATCAACAGCCGCCGCACACCGATCCAGATCACTCGAAGAGCGTGAATCCATTCGGCTTGATCTGCACTCTTGTTAATAAATGTCGTAAACTGCTGAAAAACGGATTGTCTGACTTGAATACTCATGATGATTGAGTTTTATGAAACCTTTTGTATCTTAACATGACGAAACAAGCATTTTGAACATACATTTGTTTCGGTAGGCCAAACATAAAACAAAATGTTTTGCAATGAAGCATTTTGTTTAAAACTTTTTGTGTTAATGTCAAAATTTAGAGATCACATCGTCAATTTGAGGTTCACCCAAGTCTTTAATACACTTCTTGAGCGAGGCGATATCCGCAACAAGACCGAAATGGCGAAACTGCTCGGAACGTACAATCATATTGTCAATGCTATCCTCAAAGGCGAGCGCAATCTCACGACAGACCAGATTACACGCCTTGCAGATTCACTCAAAGTCAATATTAATTTTCTACACGG
>JAHDHF010000155.1 GCA_020631455.1 Saprospiraceae bacterium | reverse complement strand
GGTACGGACGATGGCAGTGGCAGCTTATTTTGGAATGCATTTGGAGGCGGCGGGCCTGATGATGTTGGTTTTATTGAAGCATTGATTGACTCGCTCTCGACCCAGTATACAATCGATCCACAACGAGTGTACTCCTGTGGCATGTCAAACGGCGGCTTTATGAGCTATAAACTTGCTTGTGAGTCGAGCCGCTTTGCAGCAGTAGCATCTGTGACTGGATCGATGACGACTACTGAACTCGCTTCATGCACGCCGAGTATCATTGTTCCTGCTATGCAAATACACGGTACAAATGATGCGACCGTTCCTTATAACGGCGGTGGCGGATTTGCCACAATTGAAAACGTCGTCGCAAAATGGGTAACAGAAACGAATAGCAATACGACTCCTACGGTAACAAGTGTTCCAGATTTAGATCCTGGAGATGGAGCAACAGCAGAACATTACGTGTATTCTGGCGGCTCAAATGGCGCAAGTGTTGAATTTTATAAAGTAACAAATGGAACACATACATGGCCTGATGCTCCGATCAACCTAGGTATCACCTGCAATGATTTCAACGCAACAGAAGAAATCTGGAGATTTTTTAATCAATACACGCTCGGTGGCTTTTTGCCAAGTCAAGCCGCTCAAGAGACTTATGCCTTAGCTGCTTTTCCGAATCCAACTCAAGGGATTATCTCATTTGATATACCTTTTTCGGGTGCTTTGAAAATTACTGACCTTCAAGGAAAAGTTCTGAAGCTAGAAGCACTCAATGACGTAAGCACTCTTGACTTATCGGGATTTGAAAATGGGATTTACATAATTCAGATTGAAACTCAAACTGAAGTGTTTATATCCCGTATTATCAAAGCAGATTAATTCGGCTGAACATCATTACTTTTGCCGCTCATAAACGAGCTCATGAACTTACACGAATATCAAGGTAAAAATCTCCTCAAGGAGTACGGCGTTCCAATTCAAAATGGTTTTGTCGCAACAACAGTAGAAGAAGCTGTGGAAGCAGCTCAAAAACTCAAAGCTGATTACAACAGCGATTGGGCAATCATTAAAGCTCAAATACACGCTGGTGGACGTGGCAAAGGTGGCGGAGTCAAACTCGCTAAAAACGAAGCTGACGTCAAAGAACATGCAGGAAATATCCTCGGCATGATGCTCAAAACGCCTCAAACTCCAGGCGGCATGGATGGCGAAGGCAAGCTTGTACGCAAAATCCTCGTCGCTCAAGACATGTACTATCCCGGTGAAAACGAGCCTTCTGAATACTATGTCTCTATCCTACTCGATCGCAAGCGTAAATGCAATGTGATCGTTTATTCACCTGAAGGTGGAATGGATATCGAGGAAGTTGCTGAAAAAACACCAGAACGCATCTTCAAAGAATACATCGATCCTGCTCTTGGTTTACGTCCATTTCAAGCTGCTAAAGTTGCGTTCAACTTTGGATTGAAAGGCGATGCATTCAAAAATATGCGCAACTTCATCACAAAGTTGTATGCTGCTTATGTAGGCTCTGACGCTTCTTTGTTTGAAATTAACCCTTGCTTGAAGACAAGTGATGATAAAATTGTAGCTGTCGATAGTAAAGTATCACTTGATGAAAACGCACTCTTCCGTCATCCTGCTCTCGCAGAGCTCCGCGATGTACATGAAGAAGATCCGCAAGAAGTAGAAGCTAAAGAGCATGGCCTAAACTATGTTAACCTTGATGGAAATGTTGGTTGTATGGTCAATGGCGCTGGTCTCGCGATGGCGACAATGGATATTATCAAACTGAGTGGCGGTGAGCCAGCTAACTTCCTTGATGTTGGTGGTACTGCAGATGCAGCTCGCGTAGAGAAAGCTTTCCGCATTATCATGCGCGACCCGAAAGTAGAAGCCATTCTCATTAATATTTTTGGTGGAATTGTCCGTTGCGATCGTGTGGCACAAGGTGTTGTAGATGCATACAAGAACATCGGAGATATATCGATTCCGATTATTGTACGCTTACAAGGTACAAATGCTGATATCGCAAAAGAAATCATCGACAATTCTGGTCTTGAAGTACATTCTGCCATCGTACTCCAAGAAGCAGCAGACAAAGTCAAAGAGTTAATTGGAGCTTAATTTATCCAACTTACTTTTCAGTTTTTTCAAATGTCGGGTAGCTTGCTACTCGGCATTTTATTTTGGTATAATTGTAGAAGTACATTTGCGTCTCTAATCTTATTTTCTTATGACAACTTTACGTTTGGCTTTATTGAGTATTTGTGTTTTGATCTTAGGTCAAGTACACGCACAAAAAATGATTACCGAATATGGAATTGCAAATATGTACAGCCCAAAATTTGAAGGGATGCGCACAGCAAGCAATGAAGTTTATACATCATCAAAATTTACTGGAGCACATCGCTCACTCCCATTTGGAACCACCGTACAGGTAGTCCGAACTGATGTAGAAGGCAAGTCTGTAACAGTACGAATTAATGATCGAGGCGCATTTGGTGCATCACAGGTTATTGATTTAAGCAGTGCTGCTGCTCGTAAACTTGGGCTCACAGATGCGACACAATCAGCCAGAGTAAAAATCCAAGTTTTAAAACCTGGCGAAACTCCACCGCCACCAGTTATTTCTCAGCCGACTCCACAACCTGAAAAGCCAAAAGATCCTATTGTAGAAGCTCCTGTCAAGATCGCCGATAAACCAGTCGCCGATAAACCAGTCGCCGATAAACCAGTCGCCGATAAACCAGTCGCCGATAAACCGATCGAGATAAAAGCGCCAGTCGTATCTGATATGGCACTCAAAAACAGTAAGCTTTACAAAATACAAGTTCGACCTACGGCGAGTAATGGCTACGGCGTTCAAGTAGGATCGTATGAAAGTCTCAAAGCTGCATATAAATTTATCGGTACACTCGAAGAACAATGGTTTACTGATATTGTCATTAGAAAAGACCCTAAAGCTGCTGATGCAAAAGGACGATACAAAATCATCATCGGTGATTATTCTGAAAAAGCCCAGGCAGAAACGTACAAGCAAAATGTACAAGCGAAATACAGCTTAGATGGTTTTGTAACGAAATTAATGACAGGCGTTCCAGGTGAAACTGTTTCTGCTATTCGCATGGCAAAATTGCCACAAGAAGAATTTGGTGTTCAAGTAGGTGCGTATTCAAGTTTTGAAAGTGTCGTTTCTCAAATAGAAACATTCCAAGTGAAGTTTTTCAATAATACACTTCTCTATACAACTGAGAAAGACGGAAAGCCTCAGTATAAAATTATCCTTGGTACATTTCCTTCCAAAGACCTAGCTGCATCTTACAAGGCTTCCTTAAAAGAATCACACTCTATCAATGGCTTTGTTGTCAAATTGGCTAATCTCAAATAATCAATTATGACTCGCCTTTTTCTATTCATTTTCATAATCTGCAGCTCTTTATCGATCGCAGCCCAGCATTCTATTGTATTTGAACTTGATGATGTAGGCGATCAAGACGTCATTATCGCTCATTATTTTGGTGATAAACAACCAGTCATCGATACGGTGAAAGCGAAAGGCGGAGCATTTATGATTGAAGGTGAAGACAATCTTGATCCAGGATTGTATCTCGCCGTATTTCCACCGAAGAATAATTTTATTCAATTTGTAGTCTCGAAAGAAGATCAAGAATTTTTTATAAAGACATCATTAAACGATCCAGTATCAAATCCCGAAATCCGAGCGAGTAAAGAAAATAGTATCTTCTTTGATTATATCAATTTCCTAGGAGGACAATCCAAAAAAGCTCAAGGCATTAACGCAAAAATGCAAGCTGACTCTTCGAATACAAAACAATATGAAGAGCAGCTTTTAGCTATTGATAAAGCAGTCCAAAAAAAGCAAAAAAGTATTATTAAAAAATATCCGAAGTCGTTTACTTCTATGCTTATTCTATCTGAGCGAGGCACAGAAATACCAGAAGGACTTGATCAGCAAGCGCGCTACGATTTTTACAGATCGCATTATTGGGATTTTGTCGATTTTAATCAACCAATGGCGATTAATTCTCCAGTATTTAAACCGAAACTCGATTATTATTTCGAGAAAGTCGTTCCTCAGCAGCCTGATTCAATTATAGTTGCAGTCGATCAATTTTTGAATCAAGCAAAAAATGACGAATCAACATTACGCTATTGTCTAGCGCATCTACTCAATACATACAGCCGCTCAAAGATAGTCGGCATGGATGCAGTCTATGTGCACCTAGTCGACACGTATTACGCTATTGGAATGGCGCCATGGGTCAAAGAAGAATCGCTTGCAAAAATAAAACGTGACGCTGGGCTGCTTCGTCCAATTTTAATTGGCAAAACTGCTCCGAATGTCGAGATGCAAACTCCAGAAGGCAAAAAAATAAAACTGCATGATGTCGATGCAGAATTTACCGTTTTTTATATCTGGGATCCAGAGTGCGGGCATTGCAAAAAAAGCTCACCAAAAATGAAAGCCTTTTATGAAGAATACAAATCAAAAGGCGTCACCATTTTTAGTATTTGTGGTCGCACCTATGAAAAGGGTGAAGAGTGCTGGAAATTTGTAGAAGAATACGACATGGGCAGCTATATGAATGTCTGGGATCCGTATTTTAAATCGAAGTATAAAAAACTCTACAACGTGCGCTCGACGCCTGTCATCTTTTTATTAGATAAAAATAAAACGATCATTAGCAAGCGTATCGGAGCAGATCAGCTCGGTGATATTATTGACTATCACATTGATAAAAAAAATAAATAGGGGCCATCCCTCGCCTACTGGCTCGGGTCGCTATGTTCCGCAGCTCACTATTCGTTCGGCTGCCTTTCCTCCTGAGTAGTCGGGACGGCATCTGCTCATTGTATTCGCACCACTTCGCAGCGCTTATCCGCTTAAACTAAACTTTCATGCACAATCAAAAAAAAATGAAAAA
>JAHDHF010000018.1 GCA_020631455.1 Saprospiraceae bacterium | reverse complement strand
GCTCGCGCTGCCTTCTATCCCTATGCCGAAAAATTATACACTTCGATACGAATCCCAAAGGGATTCAATTCTTATTGAATTAAACGTTTGATTCTTTCCGAAACCCAGAAAGGGTGCAATCAACTATCACCCCCTACAGGGTTTAATTAAAAATACTTATTCCAATCTATTAATATTAAACCCCTTTGGGGTTTAAGTGAGGTGGACAAGCGCTGCGAAGTGGTGGCGAAATGAAATGAAGCCAGACGCCGTAGGCGGCCGAGCGAACAGCGAGCCACGAAGCATAGCGACCGCTATGAGCGTAGCGAATAGCGGATGGCCCATACTTACTCAATTTATTCTTACTCGAATCGTCATGCAGCCGACGCTTCTGAGAAGCGTTTTGTGATGATCGGACGTTTTCAGTTCAGAATTCTGTACATTCGTCATGGACTTTTATCCTTTGACTCAACTCGCTTTATGCTATGAGAATTTTACTTTCTTTTTTCTTTTGCTTGGCATTCATTTCTGCCCATGCCCAAATCACTGTGACGAGTAGCGTTTTGCCAGCTGCCGGTGACCAATACTTTACAGCACGAGACGCCACGGGACTTGGTGCGACTGTCACACCAGCAAGTGCGACTGCTCAAACTTGGGATTTCAGTGCTTTCGTGCCTCTAGTCGGTACTGTTCAGCAAAATGATGTACAAGATGCTGCAACTGGTGCAGCGATAGGTGATTTTCCGTCTGCTGATATCATTGTACCATTCTTAGGAGGCGATGGTTATGTCGATACTGACGGTGGCACATTTGAAGCACTTGGTTTTAATGGTGACATCGGTATTGGTGCTGTCTTTACTGTTCCTTTGATCCCGACATCGACTCAGCTCGTGACGCCACTCAACATGAATGATACATACTCAGATAGTTATGGTTTTTTTGTGTCTTTCGATCCAGGCGACATCCCGTTTTTGGATAGTTTGATTCCTGCTGGCATTACAGTTGATTCTGCTCGGATCAATTTCTCGGCTACTCGCAATGATGTAGTCGATGCTCACGGCAGCTTGACCACTCATTTTGGCACTTACGATGTACTCCGCCAAGAGCGTTACGAAATCTCGAATACGCTTATCGAAGCGAAAGTGCCATTCATTGGCTGGATTGATATTTCGTTGATTCCTGGATTGCCAGCGATTCCGTTTGGCGGTCTTGACACGACGATTACCTACGAATTTCGTGATGCGGTGCACAAAGCACCAATCGCAAGTATTGATGTCGATCCAGCTACAAATGCTATCAATAGCGTGACGTATCTGAGTGATCCTTCGTTGACGCCTGTGACGTCTGCTGGTTCGATTGAGCCAGTTGGTATGTCTCTTTATCCGAACCCAGTCGTTTCAAATCTTCGTTTAGATGTTCCGAGTCTTGATAACGGTGAATACACTGTATCAATCTTCAATCTGATAGGTAAACAGATCTCGGATCAACGGATCACAATGAGTTCTGGGAGCAGCAATGAGATCGATGTAAAAGAGCTACCACAAGGCACGTATTTGCTATCTCTTCGTGATGATCAAGGTGCGATTTTGGATACTCGATCATTCGTGGTCTTAAAGCCATAAAGCGTTTAGAAGTTTTTAACAATGCTTGCACAATAATTTGACGGATTCTACTGTTTGACTAGTGTATTTCGGTACAACACACACGCACTATGGTTTTTTCTAGTCTAACAAGTTTATGGAATCAGACGTTACTCCAGAATTATTGATCAAATACATTTATCACGAAGCGAATCTCGACGAATGTATTCGTGTAACTACAGCTCTACACGACGATCCTCAAGTTTTTGAACTGTACACAAGTCTCTTGAATACAATCCAAGAGCTACCGAAAGTCAAATTTGCTCCTTCAAACGGAACAATCAATGATATCCTCGGCTACAGCACAAACCAATCGCTTGAGCCAACCCTCTAACATTATTTACCTCAAAACAGAAACGCCCTGCTTGGAAATCCAAGCAGGGCGTTTTGCATTTTACAAATCGAATTCGAATTACAAAGCTGGCAGCACCTCTGATCGGACTTCGCCGAGGCTGATACGGAGGCCGTCTTTCTGTGCCACGCCGCGCATAATGACAGTATCGCCATCATTGATAAACTTGCGCTCTGTACCATCGGACATAGCAACAGGCTTCGTACCGCGCCAAGTGATTTCGAGCATTGAGCCATACGAGCCTTCTTCATCGCCGCTGATCGTACCTGAGGCACACATGTCGCCTACATTCATGTTGCAGCCATTGACTGTATGATGCGCGAGCTGCTGCGCCATGTTCCAATACATGTTTTTATAGTTACTACGACAGACGAGGGTTTCTTCGCCGCCTCTTGGCTGAATTAAGACTTCAAGCTCGATATCAAATCGCTTTTCGCCTTCATACTCTAGATACGGGAGTACTTTTGGCTCTTGGACTGGACCATCCAAGCGGAACGGATCGAGCGCATCGAGCGTCACAATCCAAGGCGAGATGCTACTTGCAAAGCTTTTGCCTAAGAATGGCCCAAGCGGCACGTATTCCCACTTTTGAATATCGCGTGCCGACCAATCATTAAACAAGCTCAATCCAAAGATGTGATCTTCAGCAGCTCCTGTCGTGATTTGCTCGCCGAGAGAATTGCCTTTACCAATCACAAATGCCATCTCAAGTTCAAAATCAAGCAAGCGACTTGCTCCGTAGACTGGAGCATCGGCGTCAGCAGGCATGAGTTGTCCTTTTGGGCGGCGGATCGGCGTGCCACTCACGACAATGCTCGATGCACGACCATGATAGCCAACTGGTAGATGCAGCCAATTTGGAAGCAAAGCATTGGCAGGATCGCGAAACATCTTCCCGACATTGGTCGCGTGCTGGCGACTCGAATAAAAGTCTGTGTAATCACCAACTCTCACCGGCATCAGCATCGTGACATCAGCCTCTGTCATACAGATATGAGCGCGATGCTCGGCATGATCGCGAAGCTTTCCGTTTTCAGCAGCAAAAATCTTGGCTACTTGAGCACGTACATCACGCATCACTTCTTTGCCAAGCTCCATGAAGCTATTCAGCGAATCATGGCTTAATGTCTCGCGCACATCAGCATTGACATTGAGGTAGCCATGCTGTGCTAAGGCTTGAAGATCTATTATCGTATCTCCGATGCGCGTCACGACAGCCGTACACTCACGGATGCGCGCCACACCAAACGGGATATTTTCTAAAGGAAAGCCGCTTGTAGCAGCGTGCTCGATCCAAGATTGTTTCATAGTCGTTGTGTTCTGAGCTCGAAGGTAAAACCTCAGACTTAAATCTCATTGATTATTTGGAGCATCCGCAGCCTACAGCTGCGGCGGGCTATGCGGCAGTACGGCACCTAGCTTTCATTTGTGAGCCCCCAGACTAAAGTCTAGGGCAACTCACAAATGAAATCCGCTCGCTAAGCTCGCGCTGCCTTCTATCCCTATGCTGAGAAGCTGCTTGGACAAGCGCTGTGCAGCAGTAGGCGAATGCAATGAGCCTAGACGCGAAGCGGCCGAGCGATCAGCGAGCTGCGAAACATAGCGACCACTACGAGCGTAGCGAGGAGTGGATGGCTCACACTCTTTTTGTTTCTAAATAAAAAAAGCGTCCAACCACTGAGTGATAGGACGCTTAAAAATAAATTCGTGTTTGCCGTTTGTTTATCCGACGACTGATTTGAATGCTTCTGGGTGATTCATAGCAAGATCAGCAAGGACTTTACGATTGAGCTCAACACCACGTGTTTTAAGATCGTGCATAAAGCGGCTGTAAGTTGTGCCATTCATGCGTGCACCTGCATTGATACGAGCAATCCAAAGACGACGGAACTCGCGCTTTTTGTTGCGGCGATCGCGGTAAGCATACGTCCAGCCTTTTTCGACAGCATTTTTAGCTACTGTATAGACTTTAGAGCGGGCACCGAAGTAGCCTTTGGCTGCTTTCAAAATTTTCTTACGACGACGACGCGAAGCGACATGATTAGTAGACCGTGGCATAGTAGTATATTATTCTAGGTAGACGACTAAATTTCAAAAGATGATTACTTCATGCAGAGAAGCTGCATCATGCGTGGTGTATCAGCATCGCTGACCATCGTAGCTTCTGCTAGGTGGCGCTTTGCCTTTGTTGATTTCTTACGCATGAGGTGGCTCGTATACGCTTTGCGGCGCTTGAGCTTACCTGATCCTGTTACTTTAAAGCGCTTCTTTGCGCTGCTATTGGTTTTCATCTTTGGCATAATCGTCAGATGCTTTTCTTTAACGGGCTGCAAATATATATCGACTTGTTGGTAGCTTGTACCTCTTTGTCGATCATTTCTTTTTCGTCGGATTCAGCGTGACGTGCATTCGTCGTCCTTCCATACTTGGTAGGGCTTCTGGCGTGCCGAGTTCTTCGAGTTCTTTGATGAAATTGAGCAGCAAAAGCTCGCCACGTTCTTTAAAGACAATCGTACGACCACGGAAAAAGACGTATGCTTTGACTTTGTTACCTTCTTCGAGGAATGAACGGGCATGACGAAGCTTAAATTCAAAGTCGTGCTTGTCTGTATTTGGGCCAAATCTGATTTCTTTGACGACAGTTTTGACTGTTTTGGCTTTGATTTCTTTTTGCTTCTTCTTGTGCTCGTACAAGAACTTGCTATAGTCTGCAATGCGCACGACTGGCGGCTTTGCTTTGCCGCTAATCTCGATGAGGTCTTTTTCAAGCTCGTTCGCCCATTTTTGGACTTCTGATGTTTTGAAAACTCCTGATTCGAGCTCTCGCCCTGCGACTTCAGAAATTTCATCAAGGTTGTCTCCCACGAGGCGTACCTCTGGTGATCGGATGTCTCGGTTTGTGTTGAACTTCGGTTGTTCTACGCGTTTCGGTTTGCGTTTAGTGCGTCTAGCCAAATTGTTAAGTGTTGATTAAAAGTTATACTGTAAATGTAATGCAAAGCAGACTGAGAAGTTCCGCTTTAATAAAGAAATGCTACTCTACTCTGAAAATGAGTTGAAAATGCAGCTTTATTGACCATTATGAGTCCGATTGATATTCATATTAGCCATTTGTGACCAATAATTAAGACCTCGTTCTGTCATGCTGTTTGTGTAGGCGACGCGTCCTTTGGTATCAAGCCAGGCGTAGTAGCCACAAGTTTGTCCAAAGTAAACGTCTACGGTCTCGAGTATATCACGAGCTCCATGAAAATAGAGTTTGGCAACATACTCACACGGTGGCATTTCAGATGGTACGCCCGACATCATATCCAAACATTGAATCACGCCTTCGCGGCCTTCCATTGCTGCCGTCACAGCTACAGTTTCAAGTAGAATATCGACATTGACGCCTTGCTGCTGCAATCTTGTGATCCGATCAGCTGGCAATGAGTTGTATTGAGCGATTTGACTTTGAGCATCTTGCTGTACATCAGCCTTACCACCGCATCCGAGAGCAATGAATAGAAAAAAAACAAAACTAACAATGACGTACAAATACTTCATCAAATAACAGTTGATTACAACAAAGGTAGTGTGATTTACGAGCAGCATTCGATCACATGACTAAGAATTTTTTGGGTCATCCCTCTACCGACAAGTCGGTATTCGGGTCGCTATCCCGAATTCTCAGGAGGAGTTTCGCAGCTCGCTGTTCGCTCGGCCGCCTACGGCGTCTGCGTCTGTGCCGCACTGCTGCACAGCGCTTGTCCAAGCTGCTGCCTTGGCTGAGGGATGGAAAGGGGCGCGCAGCGCTCACGAACGACAGTGAGTGATGAGCGAATAGCGAAACCCTGGATCAGCCCGACCCGAAATAAAACGTCTCCTAGAGAAATTCTCTAGGAGACGTTTTATAAAGGGGCAGCCCCAACTTTTTATTTCAATGTCTGTGCGACTTCGATGATTTCGTAAACCTCAAGTTGATCACCTACTTTGATATCGTTGTAGTTTTTGATTGTGAGACCACACTCAAATCCTGCCTTGACTTCTTTGACATCGTCTTTGAATCGCTTGAGTGTACCGAGCTCGACATTGACATCTTCTTTGGTCGGATAGATGACGATGCCATCGCGGATCAGGCGCACGTAAGAATTGCGTGTGACATATCCGTCTGTAACGTAGCATCCTGCCACTGTACCAATCTTGCTAATCTTGAAGACTTCGCGAATATCGACGTGCCCGATGACTTGCTCTTTCTCTTCTGGATCGAGCATGCCTTCGATGGCTGCTTGAATCTCTTCGATCGCTTGATAAATGATCGAGTATGTTTTGATCTGTACACCTTCTTTTTCTGCTAGGCGGCGTGCTGACGATGATGGACGGACTTGGAATCCAATGATAATCGCATCGGATGCACTTGCAAGCAAGATGTCGGAATCGATGATCTGCCCAACAGCTTTGTGTACGATATTGACTTGTACTGTCTCGATCGAGAGTTTCTGCAAGGAGTCTGAAAGTGCCTCGATCGAACCATCAAAGTCACCTTTGACGATAAGGTTGAGCTCTTTGAATGTACCGAGTGCAAGGCGTCGACCAATCTCTTCGAGGCTGAGTCGTTTGCTCGCTCGACTACTTTGCTCACGCTCAATCTGCGCGCGCTTGGTAGCAAGCTGCCGAGCTTCTGACTCGCTCGACATCACTTTAAATTTCTCACCAGCTTGCGGTGCTCCATCGAGACCGAGTACAAGTACTGGCTGCGATGGTCCTGCTGTTTTGACTGCTTTGTTGCGCTCGTTGAACATCGCTTTGACGCGACCTGAGTATGCTCCTGAGACGAATGAGTCTCCGATCTTGAGCGTACCATTTTGTACGAGAATCTTGGTCACGTAGCCGCGGCCTTTGTCAAGTGATGCTTCGAGAACGGCTCCATGTGCTTCGCGATCTGGATTTGCTTTGAGATCAAGGAGCTCTGCTTCGAGCAAGATTTTTTCGAGAAGCTCATCAACGCCGAGTCCAGTTTTGGCTGAAATGTCTTGGCTCTGGAATGAACCGCCCCACTCTTCGACGAGGATATTCATCTCTGAGAGTTGCTGCTTGATCCGCTCTGGTTGTGCACCTTCTTTGTCGATCTTGTTGATCGCAAATACCATCGGCACGCCTGCTGCTTGAGCGTGCGAGATTGCCTCTTTTGATTGAGGCATGATTTGATCATCAGCAGCTATGATGATGACTGCGATATCAGTCACTTTTGCACCACGCGCACGCATGGCTGTAAAGGCTTCGTGACCTGGTGTATCAAGGAAGGTGACTTGCTTTCCTTCTTCTGTTTTGACTTCGTAAGCTCCGATGTGCTGCGTGATTCCTCCGGCCTCGCCTTCGGTTACATTGGCACTGCGGATGTAGTCAAGGAGTGAAGTTTTACCATGATCTACGTGTCCCATCACGGTGACAATCGGAGCACGTGGTGATAAATCTTCTGGTGCATCTTGGTCATCGGCATCATCGAGCAGATCGAGCTGCTCTTCTGCGCTAATGAATTCGATTTCGGTATTGAATTCTGCTGCGATGACTTCGATCACTTCTGCATCGAGACGCTGGTTGAGCGTGACAAAGTGACCAAGGCTCATACAGATCTTGATAATCTCAGAAGGCGATGCATTGAGAAGGTTAGCGAGTTCGCCTACTGCAATAAACTCTGTCAACTGTAGTTTTGAACTTTCTTGTCCTTCTAAGCGTGCTGCTTGAGATTCGTTTTTCTCGCGTCTATGCTCACGACGTGTTTTCTGGCGCTTTCCTTTACCAGATCCGCCTTGCATACGTGCAAGTGTCTTTTTGATTTGATCTTCGACGTCTTTTTTAGAGACCTCTTTTGGCTCATTGCGTCTACCTTTGGATGCTTGTCCTTTTCTGTTGCCTGGGCGACCACTTGTATTAGTCGAGCTGGCAGCTGAGCGGCGTTTGCGTCGGCGGCGAGTTGTGCCGTCGCCTGATTTATCATCCTTTTTCTCGTCCTCTTTCTTCTTCTTAGGCTTGTTGAACTTTGATAAATCAACACTTCCTACTTGCTTGATACCTCTGAGCTTTTCAGCTTGTGGCTTTATGACGCCGAGATTTTCTTTAGGTGCTTCTTCAGTTTTTTCAGGTTGATCAGCAGCCTTCGGTTTTTCTGTTGCTTTTTTCGCTGGCTTGCCAACTTCATCAAGATTGATCGAACCAACTTTTTTCAAGCCCTCAATTTTGGGTGCTTTGATTGGCTTTGGCTCTTCCTCTTTAGGTTGAGCGGGTTCTTCTTTTACCTCAGGCTTGGCAGCAACTGGCTCTTCTTTCTGAACTTCTGGCTCAGGAGTAGGCTCAGGTTTCTGAACTTCTGGCTCAGGAGTAGGCTCAGGTTTGGGAGCTGGTTTAGGCTCAGGGCGAGTTGTGCCGATATTGATACGATCAGCTTTTTGCTTGATCGCTACACCAGCACTAAACTCATCTGCTAGCAGAGAGTATTGCTCGTCTGTGACTTTGGTGCGCGGGTTATTCTCGACCTCGTGACCTTTTGATTTAAGGAAATCGATGATCGTGTCAGTACCTACACTGAGTTCACTTGCTACTTTTATTAAGCGTTTTGCCGCCATTCGGATGATTAAGGTTGAAAGTGTTTAGACTTTCAAATGAGGTTACAAAGGTATGGATTCTTCTTGCGTTTCGAAACACAATTCGCTCCGAGTCGTCGATCAGTTCATTATTCAATTATTTTGAGCATTAAACAGGTCTAGAAACAAGATTAATCCTTGAATTCTGATTGGAGAATAGTGATGATTTCTTCGATAGTTTCTTCTTCGAGATCAGTGCGGTTAATGAGCTCCTCTTTAGAGATGCTTAATACAGTCTTGGCTGTATCTAAACCAACTTTTTTGAACTCGTCAATGATCCACTCTTCGATTTCATCCTTAAATTCCTCTATATCGATATCTTCTTCGACAACTTCTGTATCACGATAGACATCGATTGTAAATTTCGTTAAGTCGCTCGCCAAGCGGATATTTTGCCCACCACGACCAATCGCCAATGAAACTTGATCAGCAGGCAAGAATACTTCAGCGCGTCGTGCTTTTGGATCATCGAGATCGAAAAGATCGATTCTCGAAATCTTGGCAGGCGTCAAGGCGCGCTGAATCATCAATGTATCATTGTTTGTGTAGTTGATGACATCGATATTCTCGTTGCGTAGCTCTCGGACAATACCATGAATACGCGAACCACGAACACCGACACAAGCTCCTACTGGATCGATACGGTCATCAAATGATTCAACTGCGATTTTAGCACGCTCGCCAGGTAGCCTAACAATACGTTGGATAGCAATCGTTCCATCTTCGATTTCTGGCACTTCTTGCTCCATCAATTTTCCGAGGAAAGAAGGGTCAGTGCGGCTGACTTTAATGCTCGGATTATTATTAATCATATCGACGCTTAAGATAATCGCGCGAATGACATCACCTGGACGGAAAAACTCGCCTTTGATTGCATGGCGTCGAGGCATCAAAATTTCATCACCAGTTGCTTCGTCGATAAGGATAATGTCGCGCTTTAGAATCTGGTGTACTTCAGCAAGGACAAGCTCACCTACACGTTTTAGATATTTCTGATAGACTTCTTCTTTCTCGAGATCATTGATTCGCGCTTTTAGAGTTTGGCGAGCAGCCATTACGGCACGGCGACTGAAATCTTCTGCTTCGACACGCTCATAGCACTCCTCTCCTACTTCGTAGTCATCTTCTATCTTGAGAGCTTCCGTGAGGCTGACTTCGATATTATCATCTTCGACTTCGCCGTCAGGCACGATTTGACGCTTGCGCCAAAGCTCAAGGTCACCTCGATCGAGGTTGATGATGACATCAAAATTTTCGTCAGAGACATACTTTTTGCGGAGCAATGTCCTGAAGACGTCTTCGAGTACGCGTACCATCGTTGGGCGATCAAGGTTTCTGTCCTTGACATACGTACTATATGATTCGATAAGTTTACTGATACTCATGGTCGCAATTCTTGAGATGATGAGTTAAAACATGATTTTAATTGTTGCTGTTCTGATGTCGTCATACTTGACCGTCTGCTGTTGTACGACTGTTTTTTTGCGCTTTCCTTCTGTGATGCGCGCCTTGTATTCAATCGTGACAGACGTTTCATCAGCTTCGATGATGATGCCTGTTTCTTTAGAGCCTTCAAGTTTCAACTCGATCTTACGACCGATATTTTTTTGAAACTGGCGTGGCAGCGTGATTGGGCGACTGATCCCTGGCGATGACACATCAAGTGTGTACACTTCGCCTAGACGACCATCTTCGTCCAGCCACTCCTGCACATATCGATTGATACGAGCACAATCATCGAGCGTCAATGATGTATCACTGTCTACAAAAGCTTCGAGCTTATTGTTAGGCTGATGATACACGACATCAACGACAAAAACATCATGCCGCTCTTCAGCAGCGATCCATTTTTCGATGGTTGATTGTACGGAGCTTGTAATCATATAGGTACAAAAAAAGAGGGCTTTTGGCCCTCTTCCAGCGTTCTAGTGTTTGACGACGGCGCAAAAGTACGCTTTTATATGCTTTTATAAAAGTGATTTTTGTGGGCCATCCCGAGCAGCCGAAGTCTGCTCGGGTCGCTATGCTACGTGGCTCGCTGCTCGCTCGGCTGCCTACGGCATCTGCTCGTTTTACTCGCACCACTTCGCAGCGCTTGTCCGAGTACTTTCGTTATTGTGGTATATAGAGCTGTAGATCTATATATTTGACTTTACATATTTTGATCTGCTATGAAATCTTCCATCTCTGTCTTTCTGTTTTTACTGCTCTCTCTATTCGTAGTGTCTTGTGACCAAACTCCAGAGTTAACTCAAGACGAAGAATGGCAGCTTCTGCAAACTCAACTGAGCCAAATTGAGGGTTTTGCGCAAAGTGTTCCTTGTACTGATCCAACTGACTGGTCATACATAGCTTATGGCAGTAAGCCTTGTGGCGGACCGTGGGGATTTATTCCTTATGCGCTTACAACAAATATCTCTGAGCTCGAACGAAGACTTAATCTATACGCTCAAGCAGAAGAAAGCTATAATCAACGCTGGGGCATTTTTAGTGACTGTAGTATTCCTCCATCTCCGACAAGTATTATCTGTCAAAATGGTATTGCTGTTTTGCAATATTAATTTACTTTAAAAATGCTTGGACAAGCGCTGTGCAGCAGTAGGCGAATGCAATGAGCCTAGACGCGTCCCGACTACTCAGGAGGAGAGCGGCCGAGCGAACAGCGAGCTGCGAAACATAGCGACCGCGCCGAAGGCGCGGATGGCCCCAACTTATTTTCTATTAAAAACTACTTCTAGAATGGAATGTCGTCATCGCTGGTGCCGAAGTCTGCATCTGAAAATGGATCTTTTGCGCCGCCATTCATGCTGCTCTCGATCGTGAAGCTGTCGCCATCAATGCCTTGAGTGATCGCGCTCGGATCGTAAAATACATTGTCGCGCTCGGCGAAGTTGGCGTAGTCTTTTTCAAATTTGAGCTTGACTGTGCCTGTTGAGCCGTTTCGGTGTTTGCGGATGATGATCTCGGCGACGTCTTTTGTTGATTCGCCATCATCGTACTCCATGATCT
Source organism: Saprospiraceae bacterium (assembly GCA_020631455.1). Taxonomy (GTDB): domain Bacteria; phylum Bacteroidota; class Bacteroidia; order Chitinophagales; family Saprospiraceae; genus JAHDHF01. The sequence continues at coordinate 17,795 of JAHDHF010000018.1, read as the reverse complement.
CGTAATACTCTGGACGATAGATAAAGCTGACGATATCTGCATCTTGCTCGATGGCGCCTGACTCACGAAGGTCGGACAGAAGCGGAATTTTCTTGCCGCCTCGTGTCTCGACTGAACGATTGAGCTGCGCGAGTGCGATGACTGGTACGTTGAGTTCTTTGCCGAGGGCTTTGAGTCCGCGCGAGATGCCTGAGATCTCTTGCTCCCGATTGGAGTTGCGCTTGTCGCCTGTATCATTGGTCATGAGCTGCAAGTAGTCGATGACGATGAGGTCTAGTCCGTGGTTTCGTTTGATACGACGGCATTTAGCTCGCATCTCGAAGAGGCTCAATGCTGAGGTATCGTCGATGTGAAGATTGGCATTATTGAGCTGCGAGATGGCGCTATTGATCGATGACCAGTCTGAATCGGACAGATTTCCTTTGCGAAGTTTTTCTCCATTGAGTTTTGCTTTCATTGAAAGTAATCTGCGGCCGACTTGTGCTGCGGGCATCTCAAGGGAGAAAATGGCGACGCTGTGATTGTGATTGAGTGCAGCATTGAGCGCGAGGGCGAGGCAAAAAGATGTCTTACCCATCGATGGTCGGGCTGCTACGATGATCAAATCCGAGCGTTGCCAACCTGAGGTGATGCGATCAAGATCAGTAAACCCAGATGGAATACCTGTGAGCGAATTGTCGCTTTGAGATAAGTTGCTTAGCTCTTCGTGAATATCTCTAAGAACATCTGGAAGTTGTTGGATCTCATTGCTGAGGTTTTCGTTGTTGATGTCAAAGAGTTTTCGCTCAGAAGAGTCGAGAAGTTCGAATACATCAATACTATCGTTGTACGCGTCTTCGCTAATTTCTTTTGATAGCTTGATGAGCTGTCGCTTGAAATACTTTTCGCGGATGATGAGCGCGTGTGTCTCAGTATTGGCTCCTGAAGCGACTGTATTGGTCAGCTTCATCAGATATGAAAATCCGCCAATTGTTTCGAATGTGCCGAGTATTTTAAGTTCTTCGGCAACTGTGAGCATGTCTACTGGGCTTGATTTTTCGTAGAGTGTATGAATGGCTTTGAAAATGTACGAATGCCGCTCATCGTAGAAGGTTTCTTCGCCGAGCATACTGATGACAATCGTTAATGCGTCTTTGTCAATCAGGACAGCTCCGAGGACGGCTTGCTCAATTTCGCGAGCTTGCGGCGGCAGTTTTGTCAACAGTTCTCCACCTGGTACAGTGCGTAAGTTGCCAGATTGGCGAGGAGTGGAACCAGATTGAGAAGGGAGTTGACTCATGATTTGTGTATTTAGTTTATTTTCAAGCACTTATGAGATCTTTCTCATGTTGCAAGCAGATTGATCTCAATGTTACACAAACATAAAACGTAGCTTTTGGCGAGATAAATTCAACACCTCATTAACATTGTGAGTAACGATGTGGAAAACAGACTTGTACATTTCAGCAATGGCTCAATCAAATGTTTTTCGATTTTTTTTGAGATGATTTTACGCATTACAAAGAAATAACAAGTGTTGCTCAGCCGCTGTAAAATCGTTTCGTCACAGAAGTGAAAAAAGTCAAGTTTTGCACTATGTGAAGTCAAATCACCGCAAGACAATTTACTGAAATTTCAATACGTAAAGTTATGTATGAAAAAATTATCTTTGATTGATGCTAAGGTTTTGCAAGACAAAGTTGTGGTGGAAATATCACTTAAAATAAATTATTTCAAATGTGTTTTACGTAAATTGTTAAGAGTTTCTTGTGTATTGTAGTACCAATTTGTTTGAATGTATTTCGAGACTACTGTACTCAATGTACAACTTTTTGTTTCTACGCTTACGTTTTTGGTTTACTATTTCAAAATGTCAAATTTTGATTTCGGACGCGTTGATTCTTTCCAATCGAATCCTTGTAATCGGAGGCTGCTATGATTGGTTTGTTTCATCGGTAAAATCGAAGCATCTGCTTGTCTTAGAAACCGAATTTTAGTCACTTGATTATTCCCAAATGCAATTATCATCTCGCTGCACTTTGCCTTATTGACGCCGATATATCGGTCGCGTTCATCTTGTATGTAATAAATGGATTGGGCATTGCCAATCACGGTCATTCTTCTGAGTTCCTCGTCCTTAAAATCAGCCGTGATGTCAGTTCCTTGTATTTGATTGTACAATCGTTCATCTGGCGAATTAATAATCATCGCATTTTGCTTGAGTAAAAATTGCTTGAGGGCATTGTCTTCGAGCCTCATGAAAATCGTATCTGCAGTAAACTGCGATGTGTCGGACCAGACGATCGGCTGATCAAAGAGCTTGAAAATCGAATCACGAGATGAATATGAGAGCGAATCACAAAGCGTCTGATACTGAGCGGAAAAGGTTTTGACTTTATTATCAGCGATTAAGATCCGAGCAGAGTCTTGCCTGAGTGTATCAATAAATGTCCAAAGTGTATCAGCTGATATATATAAGGAGTCTTCATCGACTAATGTTGTTAAATACGGATTGCCCCAAGTCAATATCGAGCCGTTATTATCATTGTAATTAGCGGCCTGAGAATGCAGTGTAAAATTGGAAAGCGTGTCGATCATTATCACATTTCCTCTTGCTTCACCGCTTTTGAGAACTTGATTAAAGCGGACTGTATCTGCTTGTATTGTGATTTCATTTTCTTGTATAAACACATTGCCTTCTAAGTAATTGATATCACCAATGACATACGATTTGTCTGCATCTATAGCTCGATTCTCGCCGCGAACTGTCGTTCGACCTGTCGTGGTATACCTATCTTCTTTACGATTATATTCTATAGCGTCTGCTCGATATTCTTCACCCTCGTTTTTGACATAGGCGTCTCCGTTGAAATAGGTGATGTCATTCTGCTCATCGTAAATGATTGATTGAGCGGATGCGTATTGCTTTTTTTCAGTGTCGGTAACGCGAGCATTTCCTTCGAGATATGTTTTTCGATCTTTAGAGTCGTAGCGAATAATATCGGCGGCGGCGCTTCTTGTGCCACTGTTGTACACTGGATTTTTTGTAAACTCTGCATATCCTGTTGCTGCATTGTAGTATCCATCTTCGGTATAGATTTGACCATCTTTGATGACAATCGTAGTTGGACCATCGAAATAGGTGACATCATTGGCAACATCATATCGCAGGGTATCTGACTGTATTGTAAAATCAGGGTTAATCACGACGACATCTCCTTTGAAGAGAGCTCGCTCTTGCTCAGAGTAGTAATATCCGCGCTTGCTCGTAAGTTGTGTCTTGCCGTCAGTGAGTGTGGCGCCTGTCGTATAGAAGGCGACTTTATGTTCAAGATCGTATGAGACGGCTTCGGAAAACAACTGATTGCCTGGATCGGATAAAATCACGTCTCCGATCAAATTTGCTTTTTTTGAGTCTCCATTGTACTTAATTTGATCTGCAAATACAGTGATGCTATCATTTTGATTGATCTGGACTTCTCCATATGCACGAACCTTATTGGCATCTAGAACAGCGCTATCGCACCACAAAATGATATCATCTTGAACGAAACGTGCTTGGAGATCTTCTGTGCCAACGACAACTTTTACTTGCTTGCCTTGGATTGTACTAAAGTCGAGTCGATCAGCTTCTTCTATAAAAATGCGGTTTTGCTCTTGTGGTTTTTGGGCAGCTGCTGGTTGTGCCGCTACTAGAAACAACAAGCATGTACAGATAAGTGGATATGCAAAATGCCAAGCATTGCTGATGCGTATTTTGGACAAGCGATGGGAAGGGGCGCGCAATGAACCCCGATTCTCAGGGGGAATGGAGCGCTCACGACTGAAAGGAGTGATGAGCGAATAGCGAAACCCTGGAACAGCGCGGTGCTGCTGCGCATAGCAAAGCAGCATGGCCCACATAAATCTATATGTAGTTTGTAAAGCGTGAAGGCAGAGATGAATCAAGCGCATGGGCTTGACAACGCAACGTTTATACCGTTTGTATTGAAGGAGCAAAACAGTTGAAGTCTACTCTACTGGAGTATACTCTTTTTGCTTTTTGCCAAAGATGGACACATTGACGTAGCGCTTTGGATTGAGGCGAACATCTTTGAGCAACAGGTCTGCATCATCCATGATTGTATGGACTTTGTCGAGTGTCAAATCATCATTGAGCAGCTTGGCGATTGTACCATCGCCGTCAGAGATTTTTGATGTGATGCCATTGACATTTTCGAGCACTTCGTCAAACTTTTTGAGTGAAGTGCGAAGTTCTGCAATCGTTTTATTGACTTCTTCGATACTGCCTTCTACTTGGAGATTGTTGAGTTTTTCTGTTAGGCGTTTTGAATTGGCAATGATGGCATTGATATCTTCTTTATTGGCATTGAGGTTTCCTGTGATGCCTTTGACATCAGCGAGGATTCCGTTGAGCTCGCCATTCTGATTTGTCAATCGCTTGATATCAGAAGAGACTGTGTTGAGATTAGCAAGTGTTGCTTGGAGGTCAGTGCTTGCTTGCTTGAGGTCAAAGCCTTCGCCATTCTCAGCACCTGTCGCGCCATTGACTTTGACCATGAGTGAGTCAACTACTTTGGTCAAGGCAGTACCAAGCTGAGTCGAAAGATCATCAAAATCAACATCTTCGATCATACCTGACACCATACCTCTGTATGTTCCTCTTAGATAATCGCCTTCTTGGGCGCAATCGGCACCACTGCATGGTTTATCATACTCAAGACCGATTTCGATATTGCCCATTAGGCTCGTTGAGAGAATTGTCGCTTTTGTATTCTTTGGCACTTTGACATCGCTATTGAGCTCAAGCTCAACGACGATCTTTCCGCTATAATCTTCTTTGAGGTAAATATTTGAGACAGTACCGACTTTATAGCCATTGATTAGGACACGCGCTGATTTGAGAAGACCGTTAAGTGAGTCATACTCCACTTTGTAGGTTGTTGTTGTTTTAAAGAGCGTTTTGCCCATCAGATAGTTATATCCAAAAAACAAGATCGCCATTGCGATCAATGCTAGGATACCTACTCGTATTTCATTACCAAATTTCAAAGCCACTAGGAATTATGCTAAACGATAAATAAGATCATGTCTCCGCTCAAAGATAGTGCTACTTCGAGCAGTCAATAGAAGAAAATAAAGAGAGATGATACTCCTCACTAACGGCTTCACTGCATTTTGCGAATGAACGCATCTGGATAGCCGTTTTTCTTGAGATATTCTAGATCATATTCTGCTGCTTCTCGGGTATTAAATGATCCATAAAAATACCGATATAAACCGTCTTCATGAAGCTCGATAAGCGAGCCAGCTAAATCACCTAATCTAAATATAGAATGATCCTTTTGTGACACGTAGCTGCTTAATTGTATACGATATACTTGACTATCTCCCTTTGAGACAAAAGCATTATCAGCGTTCAGTACTCTGAGGCGATCATCATACAAAGCAACGCCTTTGTATAATTGATATACGACTTGACTGCGGCCTTCTTCGCTCGTCAAGACTGCCTCATCGTGTAAGTTTGAAAGGAAACCAACTTCGACTAAGACTGCAGGCATGGCTGCATTTCTCAGGACTTTAAAATTTGCTTGTTTTTTACTCTTCGCTTTTATTGGGCTTTCTTTTTTTGCAAATTGTTTAAAGATTTCATTCTGAAGCATTTCTGATTGCTGCAAATACTCTTCTTGAGTAATCGTATTTAATAAATCTTCAAACATATCCATTTCGCCCTTCGTCTCGGCCGCGATACCATATTCTCTATTTTCTCGCTCCACGATATATTTCAAGTGTTCATCTTTGCCATTGTCTCCAAGCACGAACACTTCAAATCCTGATATTCTGTGCGAGCCAAACCGCTCTTTGGGCATCGAGTTGCAATGCACTGAAATAAATAAATCAGCATTCAGTTCATTTGCCATTTGTCCTCTGCGCGTAAGTGACACATACGTATCATCAGTGCGTGTGTAGATGATTTCGATACCGCGGCGCTGAGCAAGTAAGGCTCCGAGCTCTCTGGCGATCTGAAGATTCAAATCCTTCTCATTATGCGAATTACTAGCGCTTCGGGAGCCGCCATCTCGCCCTCCATGACCAGGATCGATGACCACACGAGACAATCCTTGTGCGACAAGCTCACATCCCAAAATTGGGCTAACTAAAACGCTGATAACAAGGAGCAAAAGGGGAAACGCACGCATCGCTCAAATGTACGATTTTCAAAAGAACTCTCAATCAGCACAATGGCGTAGGGATAGTAGGCAGTGCGCAGCAGACGCGACACGTAGTGAAGCGGCCGAGCGATCAGCGAGCTGCCGAATAGCCCGCCGCCAAGCGTAGCGAAGGCGGACGCCCCAAATATGACAAAGTAAAAATGGGCCATGCGCTCGCAAGCTCGCGCACCGCGCTGTTCCAGGGTTTCGCTACTCGCTCATCACTCACATGCGTTCGTGAGCGCATACGCGCCCCTTCCCATCGCTTGTCCAAGGCTATTGCATTTTGCAGCATCTTCGCAGCGATGATAATTCCGATTTGGCTGATACTCATAGGTGGGATGGGCATAGCCTATGTCACGATGCTGCTCTTGATCGTATTGACATGGCGCAAGATTCCAGATCAATCGGAGCAGCCATCAGATACTGCTATCACAGTTGTCATTGCCGCGCGCAATGAAGAAGCAACAATCGGAGCATGTCTAGACTCCATTATTCCGCAGCTTCGGCCGCAAGATGCGATCATTGTCATTGACGATCATTCTGATGATGCGACAGCTCAACAAGTTTCTGAGCGATCTTGTGTCAAGCTGCTTCAATTGCAAGATCATCTTCAAGGCAAAAAAGCAGCACTTCGATACGCTGCGCAACATGTCGAAACTGATTGGATTACCCTGACAGACGCTGACTGTCAAGCAGATCCAAACTGGCTATCGAGTATTCGTTCGGCGGCTCATCCTGATGTCGATATCGTAGCAGGACTTATCAAATTCAGAGGAGACAACTCGCTTTTGCAACGATTTCAAGCGCTTGATATGGCTGGCATGATGGTGCTCCAAGGCGCAGGTACAGTATCAGGCAGCCTCGCTCTCGCTAATGGCGCCAATCTCAGTGTTCGGACGAGTGCATTTCGGGCAGCTCAAGATCATATGGTTGAGCAGCGCGCTTCGGGTGACGATGTCTTTATGCTTCAACATATTCAATCACAAGGCGGGAGAATTGCATTTTTAAAATCCAAGCAAGCCATCATCACGACATCTGCTGAATCTACCTGGAGCACGTTTTGGCAGCAACGTTTTCGATGGGCTTCTAAAAGCTATTCGTACACACACCGAGCGACTACGCTGATGACTTTTTTTACAGGAGCGTATTGTTTGCTTCTACTTATTTCTCCGTTTTCGATTTTTGTATTTCAGGAGCTTTCATTCCTAGACTTTGCTTGGCTCTGGATGACTAAGGCTGCTGCTGACAGTCTCTTGATTCGTACGGGTACTCGATTTCTTGGCATCAAAGAACCTCGATTTATTGGACTTGTGTTTATGTCTTTGTTTCATGCAGTTTATGTTGTCGTAATTGGCTTACTCGGCCCATTTGTTACTTACAAGTGGAAAGGCAGAAAAACCAAGTGAACACTTCCTAAAATGCGTGCATTTTTGCAACATGCGAATCCAAGGAATTCCTCAACGCTCGATACGAGAAGTTGTCGGTGGTGTAGAAGTCATCGATCAGCGATGGCTGCCTCATGAATATCGAGTCGCCACACTCAAATCAGTCAATGATTTTGTAGCTGCTATCAAAGAGATGTGGATCAGAGGTGCGCCCTTGATTGGAGCAACAGCAGCTTATGGAATTGTTGCTTCGCTTCGAGCCAAGCGAGACAATTGGCACGAAGCTGCCAAATACGATGCAGCACAACTCCTCGCGACTCGCCCAACTGCAGTTAATCTAAAATGGGCACTCGATCAGCAACTTGAGATTTGCCGAAATGCAGGCTCACAAGAAGAAGCCTTGAAGAAATGCCTTGATCGTGCTGCTGCTATTTGTGATTCAGATGTTGATGTCTGCCATCGCATTGGTCAGCATGGACTTCCATTGATCGAGTCTTTGTACGACGAAGTACTCAAAGAACCTGTCAACATTTTGACGCATTGTAATGCAGGTTGGCTGGCGACAGTTGATTGGGGTACGGCGACTTCTCCGATTTATCAAGCGCACAAAGCTGGTATTCCTGTGCATGTCTGGGTCGATGAAACTCGTCCGCGCAACCAAGGCGCATCCTTGACAGCGTTCGAGCTAGCAGAAGAAGGCATACCACACACTGTCATCACCGACAATGCTGGCGGCTTATTGATGCAGCAAGGCAAAGTTGATCTGGTTATCACTGGTACTGATCGCACAGTTGCTAATGGCGATGTCGTCAATAAAATTGGTACATACTTAAAAGCATTGGCTGCCAAAGACAATGGAGTACCATTTTTTGTAGCATTGCCTTATTCGACTCTCGACATTTCGATATCAACTGGAGCCGATGTTGAGATCGAAGAGCGCAATCAAAACGAAATACACTTTATTCAGGGCTTGCATGAAGGCGAAGTCAAAGAAGTGCGTCTCACGCCTCCAAGCAGTCCAGCATTAAATCTCGGTTTTGACGTGACGCCTGCTCGATGTGTTACAGGGCTCATTACTGAATACGGAGTTTTTCAAGCATCAGAAGCTGGAATCCAATCACTTGTACAAGCAGCTCAGTCATGACAGAAGGTATTATTAAATACGTTTGTCATCATCAACAAGCGGATATCGACGAAGCCATTCAACTCAAGGAGCTGAATGAGATGCGAGATAAACTTATCGAGCAAAACTGGATCGGCTATGACAAGGAACACGAAATCGGATTTGGAAATATCAGCCTCATTCATGATGCAGATCAATTTTTAATTTCCGGTTCTCAGACAGGGCATTTGAAGCAGCTGACCAATCAAGATGTAGCCTTGGTAACGAAGGTCAATCTTGCCACAAATGAATTATGGTGCATTGGTCAAACAGTCGCAAGCTCAGAATCGATGACACATGCAGCCTTTTATCTAGGAAGTGAAGGCTTTTTCAACGCCGTTTTACATATCCACGATTCAGAACTTTGGAAACAATATTTCAATGTTCTTGACACAACAGCAGAATCAATCGAATATGGTACTCCTGAAATGGCAATGGCTTTATTTGAGCTTGCGGAAGAATGTGCAGAAGATCATCTTGCAGTCATCATGGGTGGACATCAAGATGGGATACTCATCGGCGGCTTAACGGCTGCTTGCGCTTTCAATGCGTTGCTTTCACTTGCGCAGCGAACGTAATTTTCTGCACCTTTGTTCTAGGTTTGAAAGTAGCGCCAAAACAATCGTGACAAGTTGCGCTTCTTCGAGTCTAACAAGAATAAAAATAACGATTATGAAAAATTCTACAAAAGTCCTTATTGGATTCCTCGTCGGTACAGCAAGCGGTATAGCTGCTGGATTTTATCTCAATTCTGAAGAAGGTCGTCAAAAGCGCAAAGAACTTTCTCAAGATCTAGCCAAAATGGAAAAGCGCCTTGAAGCAAAAACTCGTGAACAATACGAGCAGCTCTCTGAAAAATATTCTGAGCTTTCTGAAAAAAGCAAAGCATCTTTTGCTGACTTGAAAGAAAAGTCTAAAACTCAATTTGAAGAATTGTCAAGTAAAGCAAAAGAGGCTTCAAGCAAAGCAAAAACAGCAATGTCTTCTGCTGCTGAGTCAACAAAAGAAAAAGTCAAAAACCTCCGCTCAAAAGATCAAGGCGAAATCCTTGCTGATGCAGCTGAATCAAAATCAAATGAAACAGTCGAAAAAGTGAAAGACACTTTAAAGCGCGGTATGGAGAAAGCCAAAAAACGAACAACTCGCAAATCAAATGACCTAGACGGCACAATTGCATAATTCATAAACGAATAGAACTACAAGCTGAAATGCAAGACCAAACGGAACAACTCATCGAGCTCGCGGGAGAAACACTAGGCTATGCTCGTGAATACATAGACAATCGAATAGACTACGTTAAACTCGATGTATCCGAACGATCATCTATTATGGCATCGTATGCAATCACCATTGTGATTTGTGCATTTCTTATGATGATTGCTATGGCTATGGGCTTAGTTGCTTTAGGTTTATTTCTAGGCTCATTGTTTGGTAATTACGCACTCGGCTTTTTGGCAGTCATGGGTATTTGCTTTTTAATTATGTTGATTGTCTTTATTCTTAGAAAGCCATTAATTATGTCACCAATTTTATCATTGCTCATCAATAAAATGTATAAATAATGGCAGCTCAAAAAAAACGTAAAATCAGAGGACTACGCCAATTGCGACAAGAAAAACGACGGCTAAATCTTCTTGCGGATGAAATTAAATACGATGCCGAGCGGAGCTTTAAATATCTTAAAGAAGATGCTCGACCATCAGCACTTATGTCTATGGCATTGAGTGCCGCAGCGCCCAAACTTCTTAATAGAAAAAATAAAAAAAGTTCAGGAGTTCGATCGTCTTCTCAACAATCAACTTGGATCAAACAATTGATCCAATGGCTCCCGACGCTTCTTGGTCTTGCAAAATCTTATGCTAAAAAACGTCGCTCTTATCATAATGATCTCGAAGACGATAATTTCTATTCCTAGCATCATTTTCACAACGTATTTATTTATTATGAATCTTCCAATCAATCCACTTTTACTCTTCGAACTACCTTTTGACACGAGCGGAATATTTGGTATTCTGCATTTAATACTGTTCATTTTGGCAGTCTACGATATTGTTAGGAGCGACAAGCCAATCTCCAAAAAAATACTTTGGATGCTTCTTGTATTCATCCTCCCCTGTGTAGGTCTTATCGTTTACTATTTCATAGGAAGAGAGTAAAACAAGATTCCAAGACGCTTTTCCTTTGCTTCCAACATCAATTTCTAGCTATTCTTAAGAAAACCGTACCTTTGCGGCATATTTCCGTGTACACGGAATTTTCAATCACAATTCACCATCATATTATCAAACCAATTATCATGAAAAAGGTACTCCTTCTTCTCCCAGTCGCAGCGATGTTTTTCTTAGCATCATGTGGCGAAGTACAAGACGCTGCTAACAATGCAGCTGACGCAGCTGGCGATGCTGCAAATTCTGCAGTAGATGCTGCAGGTGACGCTGCAAATGCAGCTGGCGATGCTGCTTCAAGTGCAGCAGATGCTGCTACAAACGCATTCGGCGATCTCGGCGAATTCTCTGCTGAAAATATGGAAGCTGCGAAAGAAAAAGCATCTGGCGCTGTTTCTTCTATGAATGAAGAAATCTCAGGTCTAGACGAAAAAATCGCAAACGCTACTGGCGATGCAAAAACTGCTCTCGAAGAGCAAAAAGCTGCTTTGACTGAAAAGCGTGACGCAATGGCTGCTAAAGTAGAAGACATGGGCAACGTAACAGCTGAAAACTGGGACGAATTCAAGTCTGATATGGGTGGCATGATGAGCAGCGGCAAAGACGCTGTCTCTGGTGCAGCGGGTGCAGCTACTGACGCAGCGGCAGGTGCAGCTAGCTCGGCTACTGACGCAGCAGCTGGTGCTGTTGATGCGACTAAAGAAGCAGCAGGCAATGCTACTGACGCAGTAAAAGATGCGGCAGGCGATGCAACTACCAAAGGCAAAGACGCTGTCAAAGGCGCAATCGGTGGTGGAAAATAATTCCCACTTTTTGCTTTTATGCAACGGGCGTGTTCACTGATGGACACGCCCGTTTTTTTTGAAATCGAGTTTTTGGGGCCATCCGCCACTCGCAATACTCGTGGCGGTCGCTACGCTACGTGGCTCGCTATCCGCTCGGCCGCTTCGCGTCTGGCTGCGCCACCACTCCGCATCGCTTGTCCACCACTCTATTCATGGCTGAGGGATAGAAGGCGTTGTCCGAACTCCGAGCGACTGAAAGAAGCTCGGAGAGAGTGCCGGATAGCCCGACCTCGCACAGCGAGGGCAGCCCCAATTCATAATTAAATCCAACAAAAAAGCCTCTACATCAAAACGATATAGAAGCTTTATGTGACCCAGGAAGGATCGCGACCTAAATCGTAAATTTTCAACTATTCTTTGATGTTTTTTTAGATCAATGTGTGATCTAGGGATAATCTAGGGATTTGATTCTAAAAATTGCCATTTCGGACGATCTCACGACTAGGTACAAAAATGCTCCACTTTCGGCAACGGTTTTTCTCACGAACGGCAGCCTACTTGTAGAGCAGTATCAAAATGAGATTGCTAAAATACGGCTATCCAGTCGTCAAACGAAATGCTTTTGGTGACGGCACGTATTTAATTTCAGACATCATCCAGTCGATGTCTTCGATGTTCGGGTTTTGGCTATTCACTTGCTGTATCAATTTGATGATCTTTTTGTACTTGTTTGCTAGTTTGTAGTAGTGCCGTGTCGGTTTGCCGTTAAACATGGTTCGCAAACTGAGTATCTCGATTGTGTCTACTTCGTCTTGATACTCCTCTACTAGACGATCAAACTTGATTAAGAGAGCGTCATTTGATAGCCCTCTGTTTGTCTCGGACTTGTATTTGATCGTGTGGCCGCGCTCGCGTAGTTCCTTGATCGGCACGAACTCCGTTTTGTCTGGTGTGAGATAGAGTTTTTTGTACCGCTTTCCCTTGTAGAGAAAATACAAATGATAGCCGCCTCGATTAAGATTTGAATTGACGAGCGTAAAGTCTATTCTCTGAGTAGCTTGTCCGCTCACGGTTTCAATGTCCATGTACTGAGGTAGCTCGTCTTTGATCTCTACATGACGCACCCAAAACGTGTGCGCTCGGAGTGTGTCACGTTTCGACGGTTTTACTCGACGATACCACTCAGAACGTATGTAGTCTAGATCGTCAATGAAAAACACTTTTTTGCTTTGGTCAAAATTTGCCATACTGAGAACTGATGATTTGTGATTGTTTGCTCTGGGCTTGATTTGGGCGGCTTATGGATTCCCTGCCGTATATCCTGCCAGTCCTGCCGCTGTGATCGCGTCGATGTCTTTTTGCTCTGGGTATCGGTTGGGTATCAAGATGACTTGTGTATGATCTCTGTGGCTGCTCGGCTTGTATGCTTTGATCTCGATTAGTAAGTAGTCCAGATGATCTATTCGCTTCATGTTTCGGAACGTATCGAAACGAATGTCTCGAAGATCAAGGAATACCCATTCAGTCAATATCTTGTTATTTGCCATTCGCGCACGGTCGGACAAGTGAAACCGTCGGAGTAGTCCAAACTTTTGTACTCCTGCTTTGATCGTCTGGTCATCAAATGCTAGTGACGGATGCAGACCGCTGTCATCTTGATAATTGACTGCGAACGCGAGCGGTTGAGGTGTGGCCACTCCCTCAATGGTTACGATCGACGAGTATTGATTTTGTCCGTTAAACCACAATAGACGCGGCTTGTACTTGTATTCCGTCTCTGTCGGGCTTGGATTATCAAAGTATGATTCAGCATAGATGCAGGGGATCTGGGCGTCAATGTTTGTCGGAGTATTCGCGTCCATGATCTCGCGATCAATGATGTGATACGTCGCTGCAAAGAATTTGAGGCGGTCGTCCTGTTCTTTGGCTGTAGCTGAGGCATACGGCAGGCTGTATCGAGCGTCGTACAATGCAAGATCAAGGCCGTCGCTAATGTCCTGTACTGTACCGTCGTTGTCGTCCTTAGCATACCCATGTATGTACGCGCTGCTGAGTTTCTTGTTTGTGTTGATGCAGGCTTCTTTGATGAAATTGCGTTTTTTACTCCATTGATCGGACGTGATGCTGCTCGCGTCACTTGTTGAGCGGTAGAAACCTTGACGCACTTCGTCGATGCCTAGCAGCCTGTCTGTATAGCGGTATTGATCGGCAGGCTCAATCGTTACCGATTTGCCGCCCTCGTCGGTAGCAAATACGAGATTAAAGATTCGCGCAATGTCTATCAATAGATCGCGAGCCGTCCACTTGTGAGGTATCACTTTTGACGTGATCGGTATTCCTAGTGTGGGCGTCTTTTGACAATATCGTATCTCGATTTCGGACGCTTCAAGGTCATACGGTACGCTGTCCTCGTCTTGATTCCACAAAATGAAATTGCAGTCAATCGCGATCTTTTGACCTAGTGCGAGCGTGAAACTATTGAATGAAAATATGTACTCGTTTCGTCTTTGATTGGTCGTGACAAAGATGTTTTCTGTCGATGCTTGGAGCGCACCAATGGCAACGATGTTGCCGATGTCATCAACTATGTGCAACTCATTATCTGGTGACGGTACAAATTGTATCGACGCGCCTTGTGATGCGTCATTGTGAATGACTACGACTTTGACGAACGCTTTGTACTGTCCTGCTGCATAGGCTGTGTAGTACGGACTTGTAAAGTTGTCGGGGTCGTCCGATAACTCCGTGTCGTATGGTATCAAACCGATTGGATTTGCTCCGTTGTTGCTGCTTATTGGTATTGTCTGCTCGCCTCGAAAGTACGTGAGCTTGTTACGAATGGCTGCGAGATAGTCGCCCCAACCTATCGGCATGACATAGCGTTTGAACTCGTCGGAGCTCAGAAAATTTGAATTGATCGTGTACCCTAGTGAGTTGAATATCTTGTCAAGTAGTGGGCGCACAAATAGCAGCAAAGTAGATTCGACGTGTTGCACGTCGCTTGGATTGCTCCACTCCTGCCATTTGATCAAAGTGTATGCGAATGACTGAGTATTTGGATTCGCATTGTAGCCGTTGGATATGGTCGGGCTGTCAAAGACATGATCTTCGAACGGTAAGTCACAAAGACGTATTCTGTCCAGATGCAGCCCCCATGTAGAGTTCCCACCGTAGAAATTGTAATGAAGTAGGCAGCCGTCACGGTTGTACTTCGCACCTTGTAGGGTTGTTTTCTCGAGATAGGCACGACCGCGAAATATATCTACACCGCCTATCTTGATGACGGCTTCTTTGCCGCCTGTCATGGTCGGGTTATCGACTTCGATATGATCGAATGATTCCGCTGTCAAAGTATTGTGCTTGGTAGCAGGCAAACGGAATTTGTAGCGTGTGGCACTCCCTCTGGTTTCTAAATAATTATCGGACGACTGTACTACATAGTCGAGCGACAAAGGGAAGTTTGATGTACTTGTATAGTCCTGTACTTTGCCGTCTATGATGATCTCGATTCGATTTGCCATGATGTGAATTGATTGTGCTTGTTGTGATCGCTGTGATGATGGATTCCTATTCCCAAAATGATTGCCCTGGTATCGACGACGGTGTACCCTGTGGTATTATGTCGTTGTCGTCCGCTTTGTTGTGGCTGTCCAGTTGCTTTGCTGAGGCTGCCGCGTGTATCGTTGGGTATATCTGCTCTGTCGATGCCGCAAACTCTCTGAGACTTTCGCCTATGCTGTCAAATAGCCGTTGCGCTGCTTCGCTATCATCTGGGCTTAGTCTGCTGCCATTGATGTGCAGGCTCAAAAGAACGCCCTCAGCTGCGTAGGTGCTTGACGGTCGTATTTCGCTGCCGCCTGTCCAGATGCTTTTGATTTTGGTATTTGCTTTCATGTGATCTCGGTTTTGTTCTGCTTGTTGTGATCGACTTTGATTGATCGTGATTTGATTTTCGCTTCGCTCAAATTGCTTTCAGCAATTACAAGGCGTTCTAACTTGTGCTTGTCCTATTGGTTCGGCTTGACGCCTTGCTGCGGTTTCGGGATGGCAGTTTCTTTTATTTTCTTTTTTTATCCTCCTCAAATAATAATTAAAATGATTATTAAATGACACTATTTTGGTTCTATAGACTTCGACCGCCTCAGCTCGGTTTTTTGGTCGGTATGTCATGCTCCTGCTGTGGTGGTGGGCTTCGCTGATCGTGCCTTGCTTTGGAGTGATCGGAATTAGCGAAATGCCGCGTTTTGTACCTTTACTATAGATACAAAACGCGGCATTTTCATTTTTTAGGACTGTATTCATAAGGCTTTCGCAATTTGTCAAAACGCGGCATTTTGACTGTTTTATCTGTTTCCTTGATAGGTGTAACTTTCAGCTATCCTGCTAAATAGAATTTGAGTTGATTGATCGGCTTGATGCTTTTTAGAGATGTCCGCGAACTTGTTTAATTCTCTGTATCGTCGCTTCCGTTCGCTGCCAGTTTTAGCGAAGTCAGTACACCAATATGCAGCGTTCGACCGCTCGGCATACCACAACCGCGCTCGCTCTGGTGTTGCCTCGTCCAGCTGCTCACGAAACAATATCTTTTGATATGCTCCTAGTGCTGCCGTAGTCAGTCGGACACACGCCTCACGGTTTTTAAGATCCGCTAATGTGGCAGCGGTTAGACCCATCGCGCTATTGACTTTGTAGTTTTCAGTCACATACTCGTATCGAAATGCTGAGGCGTCCGCTCTGGGCGTGTACATTTTGATTCCGTAGTGCTTACGACTTACAAAACGACCGTTTGCGGCTGCTTCGTCGGTCATGTCATTAAATGCCTTAAACCCTGCTGAGTGGCAGCCTATCGCTCGCGCTCGGAGTTGTTGGGCGTCATCTGGTGGTTCGACATTTGCCGCCCACTCCAATTTGTAGAGCCGTAGCATTTCGGGTTCTACTTGTAAGTCACTCGCGAGCATATCGACCGCCTCGCGCTGCTCTGAGAATAGAAACGGACTTGTATTGTCTGCTCCTGTGAAATACTTATGAAGTGAGCCGCGTATCTCTAAACCATTTTTAGGCGTGTACTTGACTTTCAAGGCGTCGCCTATGTGTCCTACTCGCTTTATGAGTTCGTCGCCTAGCATTCGATCTGGTACGCTTCTCACTCCGTCCATATTCCAGACAATGGCCGTCGGGTTGTATAGAAGATGATCTACTATTGATCTGTCCGCGATCAATTTTATTCCGTCCGCTGCCATTGCTAGAATGTCGTATTTGCTTGACGGTGGGCTGCCGCTCGCTGCTCGCGGTCGGCTCGTATGTCTGCATCTTTTTGGAGCAGCTTACACGCTGCATACGTGTAGCAGAACATCAACCCTGCATCACTCAGATTTGAGGCTTTGTAGTCTAGTGGAATGTGCAGCATTTGTACTGCTAGTTGTGGGCTGTTTGGTTCGCTTAGGTTTCCAGAATACAAAGTCACTTCGTCGCCTATATATCCAACGGTACGCATACCTGTGATGATCTTATTATCTACAGTTTTGAGTATGTACTCATTACCGTATGCAGCCAGTTTGCCAGTCGCCAACTCTATGTACAATTCATTAAGTCCGTCATTGATGACTGAGCCGCCTATCTCGGTTCT
This sequence comes from Saprospiraceae bacterium, assembly GCA_020631455.1. Classification (GTDB taxonomy): domain Bacteria; phylum Bacteroidota; class Bacteroidia; order Chitinophagales; family Saprospiraceae; genus JAHDHF01. The sequence goes on along the minus strand of JAHDHF010000018.1, from coordinate 478 downwards.
GACAAGTCTTTTTAAGTCTGGTTTGTATGGATTGTAGAACTCGTCGTCATACTCGTAGATGAAGTAGTGATCTAGTCCTTTGTTGAGTTGTGCTGCTTTGATTTTTAGCCAGTCAGCTGCTGAATATGTCGTAACTTGCTGTCGCATTTTTTTTCTTGTTTCTTGGTTAAGAAATTGACACGCTCCACTCGGTCGGGGCGTGTTTTTTTATGCGATGCGGTGGTATTCTCTCTATTTGTAAAGTCAGTTGTTCTGAGCTGAACATGACTTTGATCGGTCTTTCTTTGTTGCTACTATCTTGAAAGTTGCCGCGATACTTGACTATTGATTTTCGTGTGTATCGTCGTAGTCCTGTGATGATCTTCGAGCCACAAAACGAAAGTGTCATAATGTGGTCGCATTGTCTTTTGAGGTCTGGGCGTGTTGGTTCTTGGATGTACAAGATTCCAGGCAGTCCGTCAATGTCCGTCACGCGCTC